>NZ_JBFAQY010000024.1:0-146047 GCF_040678965.1 Streptosporangium sp. NPDC049248 | reverse complement strand
ATCGACTTGAACCCGCCGAATCCGCTAGGATTGCGACCACCCTGTCTCCAGGGCAACCCCTCTAACTTACTCCAACATCCGGTCGATGTCCAACTTATGCAGACACACCCGATTTGCCAGATTTTCAGAGGGGGCTGCAGGACTTTGCCCTGCCTGAAGAACTCTAGCAGCCTCCTGGGGCCACCATGACCAACTTCCCGGTAACAACTAGGTCTTCCCTGAGGCTTCAGCTCTCAAACACGAGAACCCGGAGTCAGGAGACTCCGGGTTCTCGCTTCACTCCGACTTCCTGACCTGTGCCGTTCTCCTCCCAGCCGCCGGCTGGGATCCTCAGGTCAGGGCTCACGCCCTGCTCTCGAACTCAGGCCGTCAGCCTGTCAGCCCGTCGGCAACGCCGCCAGCTGAGCGAGCAGCCGCGCGATGTCCTGGTCGGCCTGCACGGCACGGGATCGCACCTTGGCCACCACATCGTCCGGCGCCTTGGCCATGAACTGCTCATTGCCGAGCTTGGCCGCGACCTGGGCCGCCTCCTTGCGCGCCACCGCGAGATCCTTCTCCATGCGCTTACGCTCGGCGACCACATCGATCGCCCCCGCCGTGTCGATCTCCACGACGACCCCGCTCACATCGAGACGGGCGGTCGCGGCGAACGACTCGGACGGCTGGTCGAGCCGGAGCAACGACCGGATCGCCCCTTCGTGAGAGGCCAGAGCCGTACCGGCGAGCGAGAGCCGCGCGGAGACCCGCTGCCCTGGCTTGAGGCCCTGGTCGGAGCGGAACCTGCGCACCTCGGTGATCAGCCCCTGCACCGCGATGATCTCCTCCTCCGCCGAGGGATCACGCAACGACTCCTGGACCGTCGGCCATGGCGCGACCACGATCGACTCGTGCCCGGTGACCGCCCGCCACAGTTCCTCGGTGACGAACGGGACCAGCGGGTGGAGCAGACGGAGCAGCGAGTCGAAGACATGACCCAGCACGAGCCGGGTGTGCTCCTGCCCGGAGGCGATCTGGATCTTGGCGAGTTCCACGTACCAGTCGCAGACCTCGTCCCACGCGAAGTGGTAGAGCAGGTCGGAGATCTTGGCGAACTCGAAGTCCTCGAACGCGGCGTCCACCGACGCGACGATCTCCTGGAGTCTGGACAGGATCCACCTGTCGGCGGCGGTCAACTCCTCGACCGGAAGCTCACCCGTCACGGCACCGTTCATCAGCGCGAAACGAGTGGCGTTCCAGATCTTGTTACAGAAGTTGCGCGACCCTCCTGCCCATTCCTCACTGATCGCCACGTCGGAGCCGGGGTTGGCTCCACGCAGCAGCGTGAAACGGGTGGCATCGGCACCGAAGCGCTCGATCCAGTCGAGCGGGTCGACGACGTTGCCGAACGACTTCGACATCTTCTTGCCGTACTGGTCCCGGACCATGCCGTGCAGAGCCACGGTCCGGAACGGCGGTTCGCCGTCCATCGCGTAGATGCCGAACATCATCATCCGGGCGACCCAGAAGAACAGGATGTCGTAGCCGGTCACCAGGACGGAGGTCGGGTAGAACTTCGCCAGCTCGGGTGTCCTGTCCGGCCAGCCGAGAGTGGAGAACGGCCACAACCCGGAGGAGAACCAGGTGTCGAGGACATCGGGGTCCTGGACGTAACCATCGGGTGCCTGCTCGTCGGGGCCGACGCAGACGACCTCACCGCCGGGACCGTACCAGACCGGGATACGGTGCCCCCACCACAGCTGCCGGGAGATGCACCAGTCGTGCATGTCGTCGACCCAGTCGAAGTAGCGCTTGGCCAGCTCCGGCGGGTGGATCTTGGTCCGGCCGTCACGGACCGCATCGCCCGCCGCCTTCGCCAGGGGCGAGACGTTGACGAACCACTGGAGTGAGAGCCGTGGCTCGACCACGGTCTTGCAGCGTGAGCAGTGCCCGACGGAGTGGAGGTAGGGGCGCTTCTCCGCCACGATCCGCCCCTCGGCGCGTAGCGCGGCCACCACCGCGGGCCTGGCCTCGAAGCGGTCGAGCCCCTGGAACGGGCCGTGGGCCGTGACCACACCGCGCTCGTCCATGATCGTCAGGGACGGCAGCGAGTGGCGCCGTCCGATCTCGAAGTCGTTCGGGTCGTGCGCCGGAGTGACCTTGACCGCCCCGGTGCCGAAGGCCGGGTCGACGTGCTCGTCGGCGACGATCGGGATGAGACGTCCGGTGAGTGGTAGCTCCACTTCCCTTCCGATCAGGTGCGCGTAGCGCTCGTCGGAGGGGTGCACGGCCACGGCGGTGTCACCGAGCATCGTCTCTGCTCGGGTCGTGGCGACCACGATGGAGTCGTCACCGTCGCCGTAGCGGATCGAGACGAGCTCGCCCTCGTCCTCGCTGTGCTCGACCTCGATGTCCGAAAGCGCGGTCAGGCAGCGCGGACACCAGTTGATGATGCGCTCGGCGCGGTAGATGAGCCCGTCGTCGAAGAGCCTCTTGAAGATCGTCTGGACGGCGCGGGACAGTCCGGGGTCCATGGTGAAGCGTTCGCGTGACCAGTCGACACCGTCGCCGAGCTTCTTCATCTGGCCGAGGATCCGGCCGCCGGACTCCTCCTTCCACTGCCAGACCCGCTCGACGAACGCCTCGCGGCCGAGGTCGTGCCGGGACAGGCCCTCCTTGGCGAGCTCGCGTTCGACGACGTTCTGGGTGGCGATGCCGGCGTGGTCCATGCCTGGCAGCCAGAGTGTCTGCTGGCCGCGCATGCGAGCGCGCCTGGTCAGCGCATCCTGGATCGAGTGGTCGAGTGCGTGGCCGATGTGCAGGACACCGGTCACGTTCGGCGGAGGCAGGACGATGCTGTAAGGCTCGCGCTCGCCGCTCGGATCAGCGGTGAAGTATCCCTGCGATACCCAGCGCTCGTAGCTCCGGGTCTCCACGTCGGCAGGTGTGTACTGGGTGGGCAGCTCTGGCGTCGTCACGATGTCCAAGTCTAGGGATGTCCACGCACTCGATGTTCCCCAGCCGAAGAGTTGCGACGTGTTCCCCCCACCCCGTGGACCGGCTGCTGAAATCGTCCGGCGAACGCGCCACCGGCCGACCCGGCGGAAACCAGCGGAAACAGCGACGCCCCCGCAGGATCTCCCTGCGGGGGCGTCAGCCGTGAAAACCGGTTCGCTCAGGCTGGATCACGCGGACTTCTCACGCGGCGGCCGCTGCTGCTTGTTGAGCTGGTCCCGCGGCACGAGCGTGGGGTTGACGTGTTCGAGAACCGACTCGCGGGTGATGACGACGCGCGCCACGTCCTGCCTCGACGGCACCTCGTACATCACCGAGAGGAGAACCTCCTCCAGGATCGCTCGCAGGCCACGGGCACCGGTGCCGCGCAGGATCGCCTGGTCCGCGATCGCCTCAAGCGCGTCGTCTGTGAACTCGAGTTCGACATTGTCCAGCTCGAACAGGCGCCGGTACTGCTTGACCAAGGCGTTGCGCGGCTCGGTGAGGATCTGGATGAGCGCCTCACGGTCAAGGTTGTGAACGCTCGTGATGACCGGGAGCCGGCCGACGAACTCGGGGATCATGCCGAACTTCAGCAGGTCCTCGGGCATGACGTCCCCGAAGATGTCAGAGCTGTCGATGTCTTCCTTGGAACGGATGATGGCGTTGAAACCAATGCCCTTGCGGCCGATCCGGGACTCGATGATCTTTTCGAGGCCGGCGAAGGCCCCACCGCAGATGAACAGCACGTTGGTGGTGTCGATCTGGATGAACTCCTGGTGCGGGTGCTTACGGCCGCCCTGCGGCGGCACACTCGCGGTCGTGCCCTCCAGGATCTTCAGCAGGGCCTGCTGCACGCCCTCACCGGAGACGTCCCTGGTGATCGACGGGTTCTCGCTCTTACGAGCGATCTTGTCGACCTCGTCGATGTAGATGATGCCGGTCTCGGCCTTCTTGACGTCGTAGTCGGCGGCCTGGATCAGCTTGAGCAGTATGTTCTCGACGTCCTCGCCCACATAGCCCGCCTCTGTCAAGGCTGTGGCGTCGGCGATGGCGAACGGAACGTTCAGCATCTTCGCCAACGTCTGGGCGAGCAGCGTCTTACCGGAACCGGTCGGGCCCAGGAGCAGGATGTTGGACTTGGCCAGTTCAATGCCGTCGTCACGCCCGCGCTCGCCGGACTGCACCCGCTTGTAGTGGTTGTAGACCGCTACGGAGAGAGCCTTCTTCGCCTGGTCCTGACCGATGACGTAGGCGTCGAGGAATTCGTAGATCTCCCTCGGCTTGGGAAGGCTGTCCCACTTGAGCTCAGAGGACTCGCTGAGCTCCTCCTCGATGATCTCGTTGCAGAGGTCAATGCACTCATCACAGATGTATACGCCGGGTCCGGCGATGAGCTTCTTGACTTGCTTCTGGCTCTTTCCACAGAAAGAGCACTTCAGCAGGTCTCCCCCGTCGCCGATGCGTGCCACCCCAGATACTCCTTTGCGTGGGACCGCCCTGGCTGCCGCGGTCCGTTTCTTCCGACCGGCCCGATACCCGATCGAAAAGTCATCCCGCTTAGGTTTCGACGTTACCGTCTTCTGAGCCCTCAGTGAGCCCCCTAGCGGCGAGTCGCACCGGAACGTGCCCGATTCGGCACGGTTCCGGTGCGATATGCCTCGTTAGGAGGCTACGGCCTTCGCGAGCTTCTTGCGGGACGGGATGATGTCGTCGATCAGCCCGTACTCCTTGGCCTCCACGGCATCAAGGATCTTGTCCCGCTCGATGTCCTTGCGGACCGCCTCCGGCGCCCTGCCCGAGTGCTGAGCGATGATGCTCTCCATCTGGGCGCGCATCCTGAGGATCTCGCGCGCCTGGATCTCGATGTCGCTTCCCTGGCCGCCCCCCTCGGTGGAGGGCTGGTGGATCAGCATGCGGGCGTTCGGCAGGGCGAAGCGCTTGCCGGGCGTGCCGCCGGCCAGCAGGACCGCCGCCGCCGAGGCCGCCTGGCCCAGACAGACCGTCTGGATCTCCGGCCGGACGAACTGCATCGTGTCGTAGATCGCCGTCATGGCGGTGAAGGAACCGCCTGGCGAGTTGATGTAGATGCTGATGTCACGGTCGGGGTCGAGCGACTCCAGGGTAAGCAACTGCGCCATGACGTCATTGGCCGACGCGTCGTCCACCTGCACGCCGAGGAAGATGATGCGGTCCTCGAAGAGCTTGGCGTACGGGTTCATCTCCCGCACGCCGTAGGACGTGCGCTCACTGAAGGACGGAAGAACGTAACGGCCGTTGATGTCTCCCGGCCGGATCAACTCACTCACCTTGTGCCCCTTCAGGAGACGGCGCCCGTGGAGGGCACCTGTCGAGCGCTGCGCACGACCTGGTCGATGAAGCCGTAGTCCTTGGCCTCCTCGGCCGTGAACCAACGGTCACGGTCGGAGTCGGCCTCGATCTGCTCCAGGTTCTGACCGGTGTGGAACGCGATGCGCTCGGCGAGGGTCTTCTTGACATATAGCATCTGCTCAGCCTGGATGGCGATGTCGGCTGCGGTGCCGCCGATGCCACCGGACGGCTGGTGCATCATGATGCGGGCGTGCGGCAGGGCGTAACGCTTGCCCCGCTCGCCGGCGCAGAGCAGGAACTGGCCCATGGAAGCGGCCAGACCCATCGCGACCGTGCACACATTGTTAGGCACGTATTCCATCATGTCGTAGATCGCCATCCCGGCGGTCACGGAACCGCCTGGCGAGTTGATGTAGAGCCAGATGTCGCGCTCTGAGTCGTCCGCGGCGAGCAGCAGCAGCTCGGCGCAGATTCGGTTGGCGATCTCGTCGTTGACCTGGGTGCCCAGCACGATGATGCGCTCACGCAGCAGCCGCTGGTAGAGCTGGTCTTCGAGCCTGAACGAGCCATTCGGCTGGCTCATCGACTCGGGCCCGGAGCCGGTCGGCTGGTAGAAGGTCGGCGGGCTGGTCACAGCGTCACCTTCCGATGCGTCGTAATCGATTGGCTTTGCTTGTGACCTTAACGCGCGCGACCTACCGGACATGCCCCCTCAACGCGCTGTTCGCTGACGGCGCATGCTGCCCACCTCCTCCTCACCGCGTCTGGAACCTCCCGTCACACGCCTCGGTAAAGGCTCGGAAGCCGGAGCCCGTACGGCGTGTCGGAGCTCTCGGGATACCGCGCGGACGCCGGAAGCAGATCGAAAGGGCTTCCAGGGCAGAGGAGAGGAGGTCGCGGCTCTCAGCGGGCCCAGGAGCCCGCGGGCTCTCCGGAAAGCGGGGAGAACCGGAGGAATCCAGGAGAGCGTCAGGGCAGCGCTCTGCGGCGCGCTCACCCCCGCATCGTCCTCGGCTCGGCCCCGGAGCGGCCGAAGGTCCTGGCCAGGCCCTGGAGAGCGACAGAACGCGGACGCCCCCGTCACGCTGAGCGCGATGGGGGCGTCCGGGGGCGCCCGCCGGGCACCCCTCGCTTCTGCCTAGGGCTACTTCGCGGCGTCAGCCTCGGGGGCCTCCGAAGCCTCGGCGGCCTCCTCGGTCTCCTCGGCCTCCGCACCGTTGATCTCGGTGTAGATGGCCTTGAGGTCGACCTCGTTGCCCGCCTCGTCGGTCACCTTCGCGGCATCGCCGATGACGCTCTTGGCCTTGTCACGGACGATCTCGACCATGGCCAGCGTGAGCTGGTCGTTGTCGGCCAGGTGCTGGGCCAGCGTGTTGGGCGCGACGTTCATCTGCATGGCGCGGCGCACCACGAAGTTGGTCAGCTCCTGCTCGCTGACGCCGAGCTCCTCGCTCTTGACGATCTTGTCGAGGACGAAGCCCGTCTTGAGTGCCTTGGCGGCGCTCTCGTCGAACTCGGCGAGGCGCTCCTCCTCGGTGGTCTGGTAGAGGCGGAAGAACGCCTCCTTGCTCAGGCCACTCTCGGCGATCTGGTGCTCAAGGTTGTGCTTGCGGTTGTCGACCTCGGCCTTGAGCGCGCTCTCCGGCAGCGGAATGTCGATCTTGCCGAGCAGGGCGTCGAGCGCGTTCTCGCGGGCCTGGACGACCTGCTCGATCAGCTTGTTGCGGCGGGCCTGCTCGCTGATGCTCGCCTTGAGCTCGTCAAGGGTGTCGAACTCGCTGGCGAGCTGGGCGAACTCGTCGTCAAGCTCGGGGAGGACCTTCTCCTTGACGCTCTTGACGGTGATGGTGACCACGGCCTCCTCGCCGGCGTTCTCGCCGCCGACCAG
Source organism: Streptosporangium sp. NPDC049248 (assembly GCF_040678965.1). Classification (NCBI taxonomy): domain Bacteria; kingdom Bacillati; phylum Actinomycetota; class Actinomycetes; order Streptosporangiales; family Streptosporangiaceae; genus Streptosporangium; species Streptosporangium sp. NPDC049248. Next base: position 138,858 of record NZ_JBFAQY010000024.1, on the reverse strand, counting down.
GTTGGTGGTGAACTCCTTGGTGTCACCGGCGGACAGGCCGACCAGGGCGTCGTCCAGGCCCTGCAGCACCGAACCGGCACCGACCTCGTAGGAGACGTCGTTGGCCTGCTGCTCCTCGATGTTGACACCGTCGATCGAGGCGGCCAGGTCCATGACGACGAAGTCGCCGGCGGCAGCGGCGCGCTCGACGCCGGTCAGCGTGGCGAAACGCTGGCGCAGGCCGTCCAGCTGGGTGTCGATGTCGGAGTCGGAGACCTCGGAGACCGGAACGGTCACCTCGAGGCCCTGGTAGTCGGGGACGTCGAACTCGGGGCGGATGTCCACCTCGGCGGTGAACTCGACCTGCTGGCCGTCCTCGATCTTGGTGACCTCGATCTCCGGCTGGCTGACCGGGAAGATCTCACTCTCGTCGACGGCCTGGCCGTACAGCTTGGGCACCGCGTCATTGAGGGTCTCCTCCAGCACCACCGCGCGGCCGAAGCGCTGCTCGATGATGCGGGCCGGAACCTTGCCGGGGCGGAATCCGGGGACGCGCACCTGCTGCGCGACCTTCTTGTACGCCGCCTGCAGGCTCTCCCCGAGCTCCTCGAACGGCACCTCGACGGTAAGCCTTACCCGGGTCGGGCTGAGCTCCTCCACAGCGGTCTTCACGGGGTCGTCTCCTTGATCAAACTTCGAGTGATCGCGGGCGCGCCAAGTCGTAGCGGCTATCGCGGCAAGCTCTCGCGCCGCGCCCACATGAGTGGCACCTGGCACAGCCATCGAGACGTGCGAGATTAGGGCACGCTCCACTGCGGCGGGTGTTCAGCGCCGCAGGCCAGTCTAGAGCAGAGCGACACCATGGAGCGACCAATGGCCGCTCAGTCCTCTTTGATGATCCGCCGCAGGATGTCGTTCGTCTCACCGGGGGTGGTGCTGACCGCGCACAGTCGCTCCATGACCTCGCTGTAGCGGTCGACGTCCTCGCGCTTGTCCAGGTAGAGGGCGCTGGCCAGCTGCTCGACGTAGACCACGTCCGGGAGCTCGCTGTCGTTGAAGCGGAGCACACTGAAGGCACCGCCCTCCGCGCTGTGGCCGCCGAAGCTGAAGGGCATCACCTGGATCGTGATGTTCGGCTGCCGCATGAGGTCGAGCAGGTGCTCCAGCTGTGCCCGCATGACGTCCGCACCACCGATGGGACGTCGCAGCGCGGCCTCGTCGATGACGGCCCAGAAGAACGGGCCGTCGGGCCGCCTGAGCACCTGCTGGCGCTCCATCCGCAGATCGACCCGGCGGGTGATCTCGTCGGGCGCTATGCCGGCGCTCCCCGCGGTGATGACCGCCCTGGCGTACTCCTTCGTCTGCAGCAGGCCCGGCACGAACTGCACCTCGTACGTACGGATCCGGGAGGCTGCCTCCTCCAGGCCGACGTACGTCTGAAACCATGAGGGCAGCAGGTCGTTGAACCGATGCCACCAGCCGGGTTCGTTGGCTCTGAGCAGCAGATCCATGATCGCCGACCGGGCGCGGTCGTCCTCCACCCCGTAGAAGGTGAGCAGATCCGCCACATCGCGCTCTCTCAGGCCAACCCGGCCGAGCTCCATCCTACTGATCTTGGATTCGGATCCGCGGATCAGATGGCCTGCCTCCTCTCGCGAGAGCCCCTTGGCCTCGCGCAGACGACGCAGTTGGGAGCCTAAGAGGATACGCAGAGCTGTGGGACCCGATCCCGGTTGAACCTGCGCCACTTCGCCTCCCTCTCTACTTGGGCCAGCGCACACAGTGTCACTACTTCCGGCCGCTATGACAAGGTCTCAAGTCACTGCCCAATTCGCCAAGTCGCCGCCCCAACCATCCATGCTGCTGCACATTGCAACTGCACGTGCATTTGGGTCTTGCAGCAGACGTTCCGGTGACCCATGATGGCTTAGTGCATATTGGGCTTATGGTGCACAAGCTCTGAAAACTCTCACGTGGTACGGAGACTCACGATGACAGCGGGAGGTACCGGCAGGATGGTGGAGGAGCCAAAATCGGCTGCCGACTACCTGCAGGCGACCCGCGAGGTGAGCTTTGACGAGCTGCTCGAGGCCAACCAGTCCGACGCCACCGCGTGCCCTCTGCCCAGTCAGGCCGACTCGGTGAAGACCGCCCGGGATGTGACACGCTCGACGCTTCGCGACTGGGGGCTGGCGGAACTCAGCGATGACGCAGCGCTAGTGGTTTCGGAACTCGTCACCAACGCGGTCCGTTACGCGCTGTGCCCGCCCGGCCAGCCGGGGATCACCCCGATCACGCTCGTCCTGCTGCGTCTCTCGCCCCACGTGCTCCTGGCCGTGATGGACCCCAGCAACGAGGTTCCGACCCCCAAGGAGCCGGACTTCATCTCGGAGAACGGCCGAGGTCTCTACATCGTGGAGACCTACAGCCAGGGCTGGGGCTGGGACTACCTCAACTGCGGCGGCAAGGCCGTCTGGGCCCTCTTCAGCGCCCACCGCTGACGTTCACCGCGCTCCCGCGCCGCGAGGCGGCCTTCCAGACATCGCGCGCATGCGCCCTGCCTGTCTCGCGTGACCGGGAACTCGCACCCCGTACGACGAGAAACCGGGCATCGGTCGGAACCGATGCCCGGCATGCGTCGGGGTGACAGGATTTGAACCTGCGGCCCCCTGCTCCCAAAGCAGGTGCGCTACCAAACTGCGCCACACCCCGGTAGGTCGAGTACGCGCACGCTCCGGAACTCCGGTACGCTTACGCCCTGACGAACGGATGAAGTCTAGACCAGACTGAAGCCGCTTCGCGCGGACGTAGCTCAATGGTAGAGCCCCAGTCTTCCAAACTGGCTACGCGGGTTCGATTCCCGTCGTCCGCTCAGAATGGCAAAAAGGCCAGGTCAACCGACATATGGTTGACCTGGCCTTTTGGGTTTCACGCACCCGCACCGATCTTCCGTGCCAGCTGTGTGCCACCGACTTTCTTTTTTCTTTTTCCCGCGCCACCGTCAGCGCCCCGCCCGGCGCCGCCGCGATGACTTTGTCCCGGTCTCGACTCGCGCGCCGGTAGACGGGTGCCGACCGCGCGGAGGCGTGCCCGATGCGGAACAGTGGAAGTGTCCGGAGCGCCAGGCGAACGCCCGTCCGACCCTTTGCAGCGCGCTTGGAAGCGCCCGGAAGGAAGCTCACGGATGTTGCCGAACCTGCGGGGGCCCTGCCGTCAGGCCGCCCTGTCTCTCCGAGTGGTGACCACGAAAAAAGATCAACAGCTGGTGCGGGGAATTCGCCGGGGCGCGGTCAGGTGGCGTCATCCAACTGTTCGGCCAGCCGCTCCAGGCCACCCTTGATGAGCTGCCCGTACTCGTCGTCGCCAAGTGCGCCGATCTCGGCCCGCGCCCGCTGGAGGTGCTCACGGGCGCGGCCGAGATCGCCCAGCTTGCGATAACACTCGCTCACATTGAGGTGCAACGACGGATACAGGCCGGCCACTGAAAGCGTCACCCCGGCTTGACCCGCCCGCTCATCGGTGACCAGATCGGCGGCGGCAAGCGCCCGCAGGTCCCACATCAGCTCCTGGTGCACGTCGTCCTGCACATCGGCCATCGAGTGGGCGAGGACACAGACATGCAGCGGGTCGCCTTGCTCGCCTCCGATGCTGTCCCAGATCTGCGCGAACAACTCGCGAGCGGCTTCACGCTGACCTCGGTGGTGATGCAACTCCACCCCCTGGCCGATCCAGGTGAGCGTCGGGTCGGTGATCATTAGCGACTCCTTCACAAGCGCTGCAGCCGTACCTGGCCTACTTGCCCGACACAGCTTAACGATCTTCAAGCTTCTGGTCGGCCGGTTCGCCTGGCAATCCCAGACAACCACGCTTCGGCCGGCGGGCCCAGCCGCTAGGTGGCTCCTTCGGAACGCCTCACATCGCGCCGGCCCGCTCGCTCAGGTCTGAAAACTCGCCTGGCTTCAACCGAACGCCTCCGTCGGGCGGGGCGTGTGCGTCCGCACAGGGGCCCTCAGGCCGTGCCACTCGCGTGCCGGTCCGGAAACCGGTCGGACCGTCGCGGCCTCGGTGGCGGCGGGTGTCGCGAGGAACCGGGACGCCGCGCGCGAGCTGAACTACGGTGGGTGACGAGAACGGCACTGAGTGGATCCGACACGTGGAGGCACCCGATGACCGAAGCCACCCGAATCCTGCTCGACGAGTCCCGTATCCCCCACAACTGGTACAACATCGTGGCCGACCTCCCGGTCCCGCCACCACCGATCCTGCATCCGGCCACCTCGCGGCCCGTCGAGCCGGACGATCTCATGCCACTGTTCCCGGTGGAGCTGATCGACCAGGAGGCGAGCGCCGAACGGTTCGTCCTGATCCCGGCGAGCGTCCGCGACGTCTACCGGCTCTGGCGGCCCACCCCGCTGATCCGGGCACGCAGGCTCGAACGTGCCCTTGGCACCCCCGCGAGGATCTACTACAAGTACGAGGGCGGCTCCCCCTCCGGCTCGCACAAGCCGAACACCGCCGTCCCGCAGGCCTACTACAACGCGCGCCAGGGGGTCGGGAAACTGGTCACGGAGACCGGGGCTGGCCAGTGGGGCTCGGCACTGGCGTTCGCCTGCGCGCAGTACGGCCTGGAGTGCGAGGTGTGGATGGTCCGCGCCTCGTACGACGGGAAACCCGGCCGCAGGAGCCTGATGCGGGCCTACGGCGCGACCGTGCACCCGAGCCCGTCCCCGCTGACGGCGTACGGCGCCGAGGCACTGGCCCACGATCCCGACTCACCGGGCAGCCTCGGCATCGCGATCAGCGAGGCCGTCGAGACCGCGAGGGCCGAACCTGGCACCCGGTACGCGCTGGGCAGCCTGCTGAACCACGTGCTGCTGCACCAGACGGTGATCGGCGAGGAGGCGATCGAGCAAATGGCCGCGTTCGGCGAGGCCCCCGACATGGTCGTGGGGTGCATCGGAGGCGGCTCCAACTTCGCCGGGCTGGCCTTCCCGTTCCTGCGGGAGAAGCTGGCCGGGCGGATGGCCCCGGTGATCCGGGCGGTCGAACCGGCGGCCTGCCCGTCTCTCACCAGGGGCGTCTACGCCTACGACTTCGGCGACGCCGCGGGGCTGACCCCGTTGCTGAAGATGCACACCCTGGGCCACGGCTTCATCCCCGATCCCATCCACGCGGGCGGGCTGCGCTACCACGGCATGTCCCCGCTGCTGTCGCACCTGTACGAGCTGGGGATGTTCGAGGCGGTGGCCATGGAGCAGAACGACTGCTTCGAGGCGGGGTCGCGCTTCGCCAGGTCCGAGGGGGTCGTCCCCGCTCCAGAGGCGGCCCACGCGCTGGCCGAGGTCGTCGCCGAGGCACTGCGGTGCAGGGAGACGGGCGAGGAGAAGGTCCTGCTGACCGCGGTGTGCGGGCACGGGCACTTCGACCTGGACGGCTACGACCGCTACCTGTCGGGGCGGCTTGAGGATCTCTCGCTGCCGCAGGACCGGATCGACACGGCCCTGGCCGGGCTGCCCTCCCTGTGACCCGGCGCGCACCGGGAACTCAGGGAGCTCCCGGTGCGGCCTACTGTGGCCACTTCGTCGGCTAAGCGCCCCTAAGTCCTAGTCCATGTGGAAATATCTACGAATCTCTGTTAAACACAGGGTTCGCATATAGATCATTCTTTACAATCCTCCATACCAGCAGTCAGAGTGCCCTGGAGGGAACGTGTCGGAGTTCGACGGCGTCATCGTGGGCGGGGGCCACAACGGCCTCACGTGTGCCGCCTACCTCGCGAAGGCGGGGCTGTCGGTCGCGGTCGTCGAGCGCAACGACGTCGTCGGCGGTGGTTGCAGCACCCAGGAGCTCACCCTCCCGGGGTTCCGGCACAACACCCACAGCAGCTACCACTTCCTGGAGGAGGGCCCGGTCCCCGCCGACCTGGAACTCCAGCGGTACGGCCTGAGCTACGTCTATCCCGAGACCCAGCACGCCACGGTCTTCCGGGACGGCCGGGCGATCACCGTCTACACCGACCCCAAACGCACCGCCGACTCCTTCGCCCGGTTCTCCAAGGCCGACGCCGAGCGCTGGCTGGAGCTGTACGAGCGCTACGCCGAGGCGGCCAGAGACCTGATGAACGGGTTTCTGTACTCCAGTCCGTTACCACCCCCCGTGCTCGCCGAGCGGCTCAAGGGCGACCTGGGCCGCGACCTGCTGAGCTACCTGCCGCTCTCGCTGTACGAGGCCGTCGACAGGAACTTCGAGAGCGAGCAGGTCAGGGTCCTGTTCAAGTCCTTCCTGCACGCCATCTCCATCGAGGACGTGCCGGGCACCGGCGGATTCTTCCCCCGGCTGCTGTCGCGCATCGCCCGGCTCGGTGTGCCCGTGGGCGGTGCGGGGAACGTCGCGAGCGCGCTGCGCGCGGTCATCGAGGAGCACGGCGGCACCGTGGTGACCGGCGCCCATGTCGAGCGGATCCTCGTCGGTGACGGGCGGGCCACCGGGGTGGAGCTGGCAGGCGGCGACGTTCTCGCCGCCCGCCGGTTCGTGGCCAGCGCGGTGGACGCCCCGCAGACCGTCCGGCTGGCGGGCCCGGAGAACTTCGGCCCGGAGATCGCGGCCAAGGTCGAGGACTACCGGTGGGCCGGACACAGCCTCGTCACCCTCCACCTGGCACTCGACGAGGCGCCGCGCTACCGGGCCGCCGAGTTCGAGCCCGACGTGGACCGGGCCTTCCTCGTCGTGCTCGGCGCCGACGACAGCGAGCAGCTCGGCCGCACCTTCGACCAGATCCATCGGGGGCAGCTACCCGACCGGCTGGCCGGCAACGGCGCGTGCCCCTCGCTGTTCGACCCCTCGTACGCGCCGGACGGTAAACACGTGGCCTTCTGGTGGCCATGGGCCCCGTACGACCTCGGTGGCGACGCGGCGAACTGGGACCGTCGGCGCGAGGAGGTCGGTGAGCGGCTGCTCGCCGAGTGGGCCGAGTACGCCCCCAACCTCGCGGGAGGCGCCGTCCTCGGCAGGCGGGTCTTCTCACCGCTCGACATCGAGCGGCACTGCGTCAACATGGTGCGCGGCAGCCACCACGTGGGGGCTTACGAACCGTCCCAGCTGGGCGGAAACCGGCCGGTCCCCGAGATGGGCCGGTACCGCACCCCCATCGACGGCCTCTATCTCTGTGGCGCCAGCAGCCACCCCGGCGGCTCGGTCTCCGCGGCCCCCGGATACAACGGCGCCAACGCCATCGCAGAAGATCTCGAACTGGCAACCTGGTGGACGCCGGTTCCCGCACCCCGGTGGAGCGAGTGAAGTCCCGTTTCGTCACCAAAGGCCCAGCGACGCCAGGGTTCAGGATGGGTAGTCCCGCATCCATGCACGAGCAGCTGTCCCTGCTCAACGCGGCCAGCAAACGCATCGGCAGCACACTGGACATGTTCGAGACCGGCAGAGAACTCATGGACGTCGCCGTGCCGCGCTTCGCGGACGCGGCCGGCATCCTGGTACAGGACCGGTTGGTGACCGAGGGGGAGTTCCCCCAGCAGACCACCGACGGTTCGGCGCTGGTACGGCGGATCGCGGTCGGCGTGGCCGATCCCGCCCCGGGCGTGTACGCCACCGCGTTCCCGGTGGACGAGGTCGCCGTCTACGAGTCGTGGACCCCCTACGCCCGGTGCATGGCCACCGGTAACCCGATCCTCTACCCCCGCCTGGGGCGCCGGACCGCCGAGGAGATCGGACGCTTCTGGAAGCGCGACTCGGTGTCGAAGGTGCTGGAGGACAGCTCGTTCCTGGTGGTGCCGCTGAAGGCGCGCGGCCGGGTGCTCGGCTTCGTCATCTTCACCCGCCGTCCCACCAGCCAGCCCTTCGACGAGCAGGACGTCAACCTGGCCGAGGAACTGGCGGCCAGGACCGGGGTGTGCCTCGACAACTCCAGGCTCTACAACCGGGAGCGCCGTACCGCGCTGACCCTGCAGAGCAGCCTGCTGCCCGTCGACCTCTCCCAGCCGCTGGGCCTGACGATCGCCTCCCGCTACCTGCCCGCCAGCGATCTGGTCGGGGTGGGCGGCGACTGGTACGACGTGATCCCGCTGCCCGGCTGCCGGGTCGCCCTCGTCGTCGGCGACGTGATGGGGCACGGCATCAGGGCCGCCGCCACCATGGGCCAGCTCCGCACGGCCGCCCGCACGCTGGCCAGCCTGGACCTGAGCCCGGCCGACGTGCTGTTCCGGCTCAACCTGATGAGCCAGGACCTGGACGCCAGCCAGATCGCCACGTGCGTGTACGCCACCTACGATCCGGTCACGCGGCGGTGCGCGATAGCCTGCGCGGGTCACGTTCCGCCGATTCTGGTGCGGCCGGGCGGCGAGACCGAACTGCTGGAGCTGCCGCCGGGACTGCCCCTGGGCATCGGCAACGAACCCGCCGAGATGCGGGAGTTCACGCTCCCCGACGGCAGCGTGCTCGCCTTCTACACCGACGGCCTGGTGGAGAGCCGCGACCGGGACATCGAGGAGGGCATCAGCGCGCTGCGCGGCCTGCTCTCCGGCCAGGACCAGGACCTGGAGGAGGTCTGCGACCTCACGATCGGCGCCCAGCGGCCGGGGCACGAGCGCGACGACATCGCCCTGCTGCTGGCCAGGGTGTCCGAGCTGACGGACAAGGAGTTCGCCGAGACGTCGCTGCCCGCCGACCGCCGCTCCGCCTCACAGGCCCGCCGCTTCGTCCGGGCCACACTCGGAGGCTGGGGACTCGACTCCCTGTGCGACAACACCGAGCTGATGGTCAGCGAGCTGGTCGCCAACGCTGTCGAACACGGCCAGGGCGAGGTCGAGCTACGTCTGCTGCGCGGGCCCACACTGGTCTGCGAGGTGTCCGACAGCTCCGCGTCCGAGCCGGTGATGCGGGAGGCGTCCACCACCAGCGACACCGGCCGCGGCCTGCACCTCATCAACTGGCTGGCCCACCGCTGGGGCTCCCGTCTCACCCCGAAGGGCAAGATCGTCTGGATCGAGCAGCGGCTGCGCTGATCTCCTCTCCGCCCCGCTTCGGGTGGGTCGCCGCTTCGCCGTGCGGGGCCGGGATCACTCCCGGTCCTGCTCGGGTCCCATGGCCGTTGGGTCAGGCCGGCGACGTCACCGGCCTGTTCCCGCGCCGGTGACGTGCTCGGCGGGGGAACAGGCCGGTCGGTGTGCGGCGTGTCCTCGCGGCCGCGCGGCTCAGCGAACCTCGTAGATCGCGGTGGTACCGCTGATCTCGTTGCCCACCACCAGGAGCGCGTGCCGGGTCGGGCTGTCGGAGGCGGGGATGAACAGCACACCCTCGGGTCCCACGTCCCCGGCGGTGCCGTCCGCGACCGAGCCGGCGAGGTCGCGGGTGTTGACGTATCCGGCCAGGCTCGGCGCCCGGGGGTCGTCGATGTCGTAGGCGACGACCCCGCCGACCCGCTCCAGCCCGGCGAAGGCGTAGGTGCGGCCGCGCACCTCGCCGACCGTGACCCCCTCGGGTTCGGGGCCCTTGTTGTCGCTGCGGCTGTCGAAGGAGTCGTTCGCCTCGTTGTCGGCGTTGAACGCCTCGGGCAGTTCCTTGGCGACGAGCCGCTCCAGCTCGTCGCCGGAGTCCCAGACGAGCTCTCCGGAGGCGGACCTGATCGAGATCGAACGGGCGCCGAACGCGTGCAGCTCGGTGTAGGCGCCGTTCGCGTCCCTGGGCGAGTCGACGGCCACGTTCAGCCGGCCGAGCTCGCCGTCCTTCTTGAGGTTCTCCGCGTCGGGCATCGCGAGGTTCAGCGACTTCACCCTGACCTCGTCGGCGTGGCAGCCCCAGTCACGCCCGTCGCCCTCGTTCGCGGTGACCAGGTAGGTGCGTCCGCGGTCGCGGAAGTGCGCGATCCCGTCGGGCTGGTAGAGGCCCCTCACCGGCCTGGGCCTGATGTCGATCCTCCCGTCCCTGTCCGAGGCGTCGAAACCGCTCTTCGACCAGTCCTTCAGGCCCAGCGGGACGACGTCGCGGACCTCCACCCGCTTCAGGTCGACGATCGCGAGCGCGTTGTTCTCCTGGAGGGTGACGTAGGCGGTGTCACCGTCGACGGTGACGTACTCGGGTTCCAGGTCCTGGGCGGCGGTGGCCCCGGGACCGGTGATCCGCACCCCATCGCCCCGCAGCCGCTCGGCGTCGAACCTCTGGAACCCCGCGGTCCGCACCGTCCAGCGCTTCAGATCGACGACGCTCACCGAGCCCTCGGGGTCGACCTTCTCCCCTTCGCAGTAGGAGGACGGCTCGCCCTCGTTGGCCACGACCACCCGGTGCCCGTCGGGGGTGAAGGTCACCATGTCGGGCAGCGCGCCGACGGTCACCTGCCTGAGCCTCTTCCCGCTCCGGGCGTCGAAGAAGGCGACGGTGCCCGGGTCGGTCTTGACCGCGGCCTGCTGGGCGACGGCGACCAGACCGTCGCGTACCGCGACGCTGTTGGCCCCGGGGGTGGCCAGGGTGGCGACCTTGCGAGGCTTGCGCGGGTCGCGGATGTCGAGCACGTCAACGGTGCCGGCCTGCGCGTTCACGACGAACACCCGGCGGGTCTTGGCGTCGTACGCGGTGATCTCCGAGGCACCGGCGGCGACGGTGCCGGTGGCGTGGCGGCCGAGGAAGGTCAGTTCGACGCCTCGGGGGCCGGATTCGGCGGCGGCCGGGGTCCCGGCCGCGGGCAGCAGGATCAGGCCGGTGGCCGCGGCGACGGCCGCTCGGGTGAAGGTCGTGGTGCGCATAGAAGAGATCCTCACGCCATGTCGTGACTCTTCCCTGACGCCGAGATGACCGGGAGATGAAGCGGTCCGGTCGGATGCGCCGCCGGACGTGCCGGTCATGTCCGTTGACGCGATGACTACTGGCGGGCCAGGGGTTACGGTCAAGATGAGGGCCGGGAGAGAACCCGGGAGGGTATCGGGAGGGCATGATGACCATCGACGTACCCGAGGCTTACCGTCGCGCGCTGGACGACTTCGGCGCTCTCGTCCACCGCATCGGCCCCGACCAGTGGGAGAATCCGACACCGTGCGTCGACTGGGACGTGCGCTCCCTCGTCAACCACGTGGTCGGCGAGAACCTGTGGGCTCCCGAGCTGCTGGCCGGACGGACCCACGCGGAGATCGGCGACGTCTTCGAGGGCGACCTGCTCGGCGACGACCCCATCAAGGCGTTCGACACCTCGGCCGTGCCCGCCGTCCAGGCGGCGATCGATCACCGGGTCCTCGACCGCGTCGTCCACCTGCCCTTCGGCGACGTGCCCGGCCGGGAGTACATCACCGAACTGTTCGCCGACGCCCTCATCCACACCTGGGACCTGGCCCGCGCCATCGGTGCCGACGAGCGGCTCGACCCGGAGTTGGTCACCGCCTGCGCCACCTGGTTCGCCGACGCGGGCTTCGGTTACCGGCAGGCCGCCGTCGGGGAGCATCAGGCCGGAGAGCACCGGAAGGTGCCCTCCGAGACCGACGCGCAGGCCCGGCTGCTGGCCTCCTGGGGCCGCCGCGCGTGACCGCCCGTCTCCGTGTGCTCGGCCTCTGTGGTCGGTACGGCTAGCGAGCGGTCGGCCGTTTGCCGTGGTTGGCCTTGTTCTTCTTACGGGCCTTGCCCTTACGTGATCTTCTGGCCATGCCGACCACCCCTTCCCTGAGGTCCTTCCAGGTCCCGCGAGCGCAGGCCTCCGTGGTTCCGGACCCGTACGGGACTCGATGTCACCGGTTCAGACCTTCACGTTCCTCCTGCGACGCCCGGCGCGCAAGGCCCGAACCGCGATCCACCCCGCTCCGGTGAGTGCGTTGCCCCAACCTTGACGATCAGCGCCTCCCGCGGGTGCGTCCGCATCGAACCCGAGGACCCTTCTTTCCGGCCAGGTCCTAGGCTCGCCCTCATGCGCGAGAAGCTGATGGCCCGCTGGCGGTCCCTGGCCGGTCCCGAGGCCGAACCCCTGGGCCGTGAACTGATCACCCGGTACGACGAGCCGCACCGCAGGTATCACACCGTCACCCACCTGGAGGCCGTGCTCACCCACATCGACACCCTGGCCTCTCATGCCGAGCACCCGGACCTGGTACGGCTGGCGGCCTGGTTCCACGACGCCGTCTACGACCCACGGCGCGGCGACAACGAGGAGCGGAGCGCCATCCTGGCCGAGCGCGCGCTGCCGGAGACGGGGCTCTCCCCCGAGGCGGTGGCCACGGTCGCCCGGCTGGTCAGGCTGACCGTCACGCACGCCCCCGCACCGGGCGACGCGGACGGGGCCGTGCTGTCCGACGCGGACCTGGCGATCCTGGGCGCGGTGCCGGAGGTCTACACCGCCTACGCGGCCGCCGTGCGCGAGGAGTACGCCTTCGTGCCCGACGACGCTTTCAGGTCCGGCAGGGCCGCGGTGCTGCGCTCGCTGCTCGACCTTCCGGCGATCTTCCACATCGCCGATCTGGAGGAGGCGGCACGGGCGAACATCATGGCGGAGCTTGAGCGGCTGTGAGCGGGCGACCACCACAATTCAACAGTATTTCCCGATACTCGCCGTGGTATTTTGGTGGAATCTGGTGAATTAAAGGGAGTGAGTCAATGCTCGCCCAGCAGCGGCAGCAGGCGATCCTGGAGAGGGTGCGGAGCAGGGGCGGGGTCAGGGTCGCCGATCTCGTCCGGGAGCTCGGCGTGTCCGACATGACGATCCGGCGCGACCTTGAGGTGCTCTCCGAGCGCGGGCTGGTGGAGAAGGTCCACGGTGGCGCCACCGCCGCCGGGTCCGGCTCGACCGAGGAACCGGGCTTCGCCGCCAAGTCGGCGCGCCAGCAGGCGGAGAAGGAGACGATCGCCCGGCGGGCCGCCCGGCTCGTCCGGCCCGCCACCGCCATCGCACTCTCCGCGGGAACCACGACCTGGACGCTCGCCCACCATGTGACCGACGTGCCCGAGCTGACCGTGATCACCAACTCGATCCGGATCGCCGACGTCTTCCACCGCTCCCCCAGGGCCGACCGCACGGTCGTGCTCACCGGCGGGGTCCGCACCCCCTCCGACGCGCTGGTCGGCCCGGTCGCGGTCACGGCGATCCGGGGGCTCCACGTCGACACCCTCTTCCTCGGCGTGCACGGGATGAGCGCCAGAGCCGGGTTCACCACACCCAACCTGCTGGAGGCCGAGACCAACCGCGAACTGGTCGCCTCCGCGCACCGCCTGGTGGTGCTCGCCGACCACACCAAGTGGGGCACGGTCGGCATCAGCACGATCGCCGAGCTGGCCCAGGCCCACGTCGTGGTCACCGACTCCGGCCTGACGGGGGAGGCCCGCGAGGAGCTCGCCGCCTCGGTGGGAGAGCTGATCATCACAGAACCGCAGCAGGAGAGCGAGAGCGTCGGCCGATGAAGCGTACGATCACCCACCTGGCCGACGGCCGGGAGCTGTTCTACTTCGACCACCGCGACGACGCCGACCGCGGGGCGGTCGACAGGCGCGACCTGCCGCCCCGCCCCACCGCCTCCGAGCTGCGCTACGACCCGCTGACCGAGGAGTGGATCGCGGTGGCCGGACACCGCCAGGGCCGCACCTTCCTGCCTCCGGCCAGCGAGTGCCCGCTCTGCCCCTCCACCTCCGGCAACCTCACCGAGATCCCCTCCGCCGCCTACGACGTGGCGGTCTTCGAGAACAGGTTCCCCTCGTTCTCCACCCGTCTGGGGGACTATCAGCAGGTCGGCGGGTTGAGTGAGGTCCGCCCCGGGATCGGCCGCTGTGAGGTGGTCTGCTTCACCGCCGAGCACGACTCCTCGTTCGCGATGCTCCCCCCCGAGCAGGTGGAGCTGGTCATGGAGGCCTGGATCGACCGTACGGCGGAGTTGTCGGCGATGCCGGGCGTGGAGCAGGTGTTCTGTTTCGAGAACCGGGGAGCCGAGATCGGCATCACCCTGCTCCACCCGCACGGCCAGATCTACGCGTACCCCTACGTGACCCCGCGCACCAGGCTGACCCTCGGGGCGGCCGGGCGCCACCGGGAGCGGACCGGCGGCAACCTGTTCGCCGACGTGCTCGCCGCGGAGCGGGAGGCCGGGACCCGGGTGGTGGCCTCGAACGAGCACTGGACGGCGTTCGTCCCGGCCGCGGCCCGCTGGCCGGTGGAGGTTCACCTCTACCCCCACCGGCAGGTCCCCGATCTGGTCGGGCTGGAGCCCGCGGAGCGCGCGGCGTTCGGACCGCTCTACACCGACGTGCTCCGCCGCCTCGACGGACTGTTCGGCGTGCCGATGCCCTACATCGCGGCCTGGCACCAGGCGCCGGTCAACACCGGTCGCGACCTGTCGTACGCGCACATGGAGCTGTTCAGCATCCGCCGCGCGCCGAACAAGCTGAAATATCTCGCCGGCTCCGAGTCGGCCATGGGCGCCTTCGTGAACGACGTGCTACCCGAGGAGGCAGCACACCTTCTGCGCTCTGTTGTCACGAACTGATCACCAATTGGTCTCGTCTTGAAGTCGCGTGACCCTGTGTTTACCACTACTATCCTTCCCACATCGGCTGCAACAGCCGATATGCCTAATCCCAGGCGCATCGCCCGGGAGCCGGGGAACCACCGCACCTGGGGTGAAACCACTTCGGTGGAAGGGCGTTCTCCAGCCCGAACCCGTCAGCTAACCCGGTAGGCGGAAGGAGAGGAGAGTTCGTGGCGGCCCCGTCCCCCACGTTCCGTCGGCATGCGGCTCTGGCCCTTTGTTTGAGCCTGATCGCCACGTTCACCCTCGGCGCCCCCACCGCGGGAAGCGCGGAGCCCAAGCCGACCGAGGCCAAGCTCCGCGCCGAGCTGGCCAAACTCGGCAAGAAGGTCGACTCGCTGATCGAAGCCTACGCGGCCAAGCGCGAGTCCCTCAAGAAGGCGCAGAAGGCCGAGGCCGTCGCCAAGCAGAACCTGGCCAGGGCCGAGGACCTCTACGCCAGGGCGGAAAAACAGGTCGACTCCATAGTCCAGCTCCGTTACCAGAGCAGCACCGGCGGCCTGCCCGCGCTGCTGTTCGCCGACGACATGGGGGGAGCCGCGGTGATGGAGCAGCTCACCGCCCAGCAGAGCGCCCACCTGCAGGGTTTCGCCGAGAGCCTCGAACGCAGGAAGAGGGCGACCGAGACGGCCGCCAAGCTCACCGACGACATCGGTAAGGAGGCCAGAGAGATGCAGACCCAACGCGACGAGGTCGAAGACGTGATCAAGGACATCAAGAACAAGCTCGACCAGCTCGCCCCCGTCGGCTCCGGCCGCCGCGCCGATGGCAGCTGGGCCCCGCAACTCCCCACCGGCGCCGACAACATCACCGATCGGACCCGGATCATGCGTGAGGCCGTCAAGAGACGCTTCGACCTCCCGTACTCGGTCGGTTGCTACCGGTCCGCGAACGACGGCGGCGAGCACCCCCTCGGCCGCGCCTGCGACTTCATGATGAGCACCGGCGGCACGATGCCCTCGGCCGCCAATCTCCGGCTCGGCGACGAGATCGCCGCCTGGGCCATCAAGAACAAGGCCAAGCTCGGGGTGAAGTACGTGATCTGGCGCCAGCGCATCAACCACGGCTCCGGCTGGAGAACCATGTCCAACCGCGGCGGCATCACCGCCAACCACTACGACCACCCGCACATCTCGATGTACTAGCGCCGTCCCCGCGGGGACCGCTGAGGCGTTGCGGCCACAGGTACGTCAGCGGGTCGGTGTCCGGGGGCGATTCCACCAGAGGGAGAGGGACAGGGCCGCGGTGATGAGGGCGGCGCCGCCGGCGGCGAAGGCGGGGGCCGTGTCGACCTGTTGCCGGATGACGGTGAAGCTGCCGGGGAGGGCGTCGAGGGCGCTCTGGAGCTGGTCGGCGTTCTCAGCGCGGTGGTAGGAGCCGCCGGTGCTCTGGGCTATCCGCTTGAGTGCGGGCTCGTCGATGACACGGGGGTTGCGGCCCCTGTCGAATCCGCCGCGACCGCCGAAGCCGCCGCCCCAGCCGCCGAATCCGCGGCCGTCGAACTGTGAGTTGTCACAGACCATCGGGGCCGGGTTCGTGGTGCCGAAGCCGATGGTGAAGACACGGACGCGGCGCAGAGCCGCCTCCTGGGCGGCGAGCTGCGGGTCGACGCCCTGGGTGTTGGCGCCGTCGGTGAGCACGACGATCGCGGCACCGGCGTAGCCTGACCCGCCGCCGGGGTTCGCCCCGGTGGAGGCGACCGACGGGTCGACCTCCGCGATCGCGTCGATCGAGGTGAGCACGGCCTGCCCGATCGCGGTGCCCCGGGACACGGTGAGGCCGTCCAGCGCCTCGATCAGCGAGTCGGTGTCGTCGGTGGGCGGGACGAGCAGACCCGCGGTGCCCGCGAAGGTGACCAGGCCGATGCGCGGCCCGCCCCGCTGCGACTCGATGAACTCGGCGGCGGCTTTCCTCGCGGCGGTGATGCGGTTGGGGTCGACGTCCGTGGAGCACATGGAGCCGGAGGTGTCGAAGGCGAGCAGGATCGTCGCCGACGTCTGTGGCACCGGGACCGACGCCTGTGGTCGCGCGGCCCCGACCGCGAGCAGCGCGAGTCCGGCTACGAACAGTGCCGCGGGGATCTTCCGCGTCCAGCGCGTACGGCCGGGCAGGGCGCTGCGTACAAGCGCGATCGAGGTGACGCGCACAGCGGCCCGCCGGCGGCGGCGCCGCGCCCACTCGCGGATCGCGAAGATCAGCGGGATGACCAGGATGGACAGCAGTGCCCACGGCCACGAGAACGACATTCAGATCACCCGTCCGGACCGGAGCACGGTGAGCGCCGCGCCCGCGGTGAGCAGCGCGAGGGCGAGCCCGATCAGCCCGCCGGCGAGGGGCAGCGGCTCGTCGGAGACGGTGAGCCGCAGGTCGATCGTGTCGGCGATCCCGTCGAGCCGCGCGGTGTCGGAGGCGGGGTGGTAGGCGCCGCCGGTGGTCTGCGCGATCAAGGTGAGGGTGTCCTCCTCGAGCGAGGTCCGCAGGTGGTAACCGTCGACCCGCACCGTCGCCCCGGCGGTGGTGCCGACCCCGACGGTGTGGATGTGGACGCCCGCCCGCTGGGCCACGGTGGCGGCGCGCTCGACGTCCGCGCCCTGGTTCTGGCCGTCGGAGAACATCACGATCGTCGCCGACGGCCAGTAGCCGATGTCGGGGGCGGCGCCGTCGCGGCCGACGGCCACCTGCCTGCCGGTGATCGCCGACAGCGAGGCCGTGATGGCCGTCCCCAGCGAGGTGCCGCCAGTGATCTTCAGCCGGTCGATGGCCTTGAGCGCGACGGAGTGGTCGGCGTCGGGCCGCGCGGTGGTGAGCGCGCCCCGTTCGAACGCGACGACTCCGATGTCGACGCTGTCGGGCTGGGCCGCCACGAACGCGCGGGCCGCCCGCTGCGCGGCCGCCAGCCGAGTGGGCACGACGTCGTCCGCCCCCATGCTGTTGGAGACGTCGATGGCGAGGATGACGGTGCCCGCGGTCCGCGGGACCGGCACCATGGCCGCCGGTCCGGCGGTGGCGATCGCGAGTACCCCGACGCCGGCGATCGTCAGGCCGACTCCGAGGTACGTCCGGCGGCTGCCCGGCACAGCGACCCCGGCCGCGGTGAGGGCGGCCGTCCGGCGGCGCGCCGAGACGACGGCGGCCCAGGCGAGCACCGCCGTGACGAGCAGTCCGACGGCCAGCAGCAGCGGGGAGGACAGGGTCATGAGGCCGGCCTCACATGTCCGTCGATGACCTCGGCAGGCTCGGTCATGGCGACCGGTCCCCGGTTCGCGCGACGACCTCGACGAGCGCCTCGGCCAGATCGCGGTCGGTGTCGATGCGGTGGACGGGCACCCCGGCCCGGCGCATGCCCGCCTCGAGCCGGGCGTCGCGGGCGTCGACGGCGGCGCGGAAGCGGACCCGCAACAGCGGGTCGGCGGAGTCGACGACGAGCTGCTCGCCGGTCTCGGCGTCCTCGACCACGATCAACCCGGCTTCGGGCAGCACGTCGTCGGCCGTGTCCGCGATCCGCAGGGCGACCACCTCGTGCCGCCGGGCCAGGCGCTGGAGCGAGCGCTCCCAGTCGCCGTCGCCGATGAAGTCCGACAGCACCACGACGAGTGCGCGGCGGCGCGCGAGCCGTCCGGCCGCATCGAGCATCTCCGCCAGGTCGGTGGTGGCGCCGCCGCGCGCCGTGGAGGTGCGTTCCAGCTCGGCGCCGATCCGCAGCGCGTGCCGCCGGGAGGTGCCGGGCGGCACGACGCGCAGCATCCCGGTGTCGAACAGCAGGGCGCCGACGCGGTTGCCGCCCCGGCCGAACAGCCGGGTGAGGACGAGCGCGAGCTCGGCGAGTACGTCGCGCTTGCCGCGCCCCGGTCGGCCGGCCGCCATCGACGCCGACCGGTCGAGGACAAGCCACACCGTCAGCTCGCGGTCCTCGGTGAACACTCGCAGGTGCGGCTCGTCCAGCCGTGCGGTCACGTTCCAGTCGATGTGCCGGGCGTCGTCACCGTCGCCGTAGGGGCGCAACCCGGTGAAGTCGATCCCGGAGCCGCGGTGCGCGGTGCGGTGCGCGCCCTGGAGCCGGCCGTCGAGTCTGCGGACGACCTTCCACTCCAGGCGCAGCAGGAGCCTCTCGGGTGCGGCGGCCATGGCGGCTCAGCGGTTCTGCAGGACGACGTCGGGCGCCCGGACGGCCCCGAGCACCCTGGTGATGATCGTGTCGGCGTCGACGTCGTCCGCGAGGGCCTCGTAGGACAGCACGAGGCGGTGGCGCAGCACGTCGAGCGCGAGCTCGGACAGGTCGCGCGGCAGGACGTAGGTGCGGCCGCGCAGGAACGCCAGCGCCCGGGCGCCCGTGACGAGCGCGATGGACGCCCGCGGGCTCGCCCCGTAGGTGACATACCGTTCCAGCTCGCCGAGCCCGGCCGTCGCGGGGGAACGCGTCACGGAGACCAGCCGTACCGCGTAGTCGACGATCGCCGGATCGACGTACACCTGCTGAGCGCGGGCCCGCATCGCGATCAGGTCCTCGGCCGTCACCATCGGCCGCGGCGGCTCGGGCGGACGCAGCGCTCGTTCGACGATCGCCTGCTCTTCGGGTTGCGTCGGATAGTCGACGACCACCTTCATCATGAAACGGTCGACCTGCGCTTCGGGCAGCGGGTAGGTGCCCTCCGACTCGATCGGGTTCTCCGTCGCCATGACCAGGAAGGGCTCGGGCACCCGGAACGTCTCACGGCCGATCGTCACCTGATGCTCCTGCATCACTTCCAGCAGGGCGCTCTGCACCTTGGCGGGGGCGCGGTTGATCTCGTCGGCCAGCAGCAGGTTCGCGAACACCGGGCCGAGCTCGGTTTTGAACTCCCCGGAGTGCTGGTGGTAGACCCGCGTCCCCACGAGGTCGGCCGGCACCAGGTCGGGGGTGAACTGGACGCGCTGGAAACTCCCGGTGATCGCGGCGGCCAGCGACCTCACCGCGAGCGTCTTGGCCAGGCCCGGCACGCCCTCGACGAGCAGGTGGCCGTCGGCGACCAACGCGACGGCCATGCGCTCCAGCAGGACGTCCTGACCGACGATCGTGCGTTTGACCTCGAACAGCACATGTTCGAGCGGATGGGCCGACTTGGAGGGCTTGGTCGAGGTCATATGGTGTTCCTTCTCGTGACGCTTCGGTCAGATCTCGGGCCCGCCGCCCGGCGGGCCGTCGCCTTCGCCACCGCCCAGGGCCGCGCCGATCGGCACCGCGAACGCGATGCCGGCGAACGCCTCGTCTCCTCCCGGGTCGGCGATCGAGACGACGATCCCGATGACCAGGCCGCGGGCGTCCAGGAGGGGACCGCCGGAGCTGCCCGGGTTCACGGAGGCGTCGAACTGGATGAGCCCGTTCAGGCCGCCGTCTTTGGCGGTCCGGTTCAGGCCCGACACGACGCCGGTGGAGACGCTGTAGGTCAGGCCCAGCGGATTGCCGATCGCCACGACGGGCACGCCCACGGTCGCGGTGCCGCCGAGCGTCGCCGGGATGACGATCTCCGGCAGTTTCGCGGGTTTGAGGGTCGCGACGTCGAGCTTGGGATTCGACGACGCGACAACGGCCTTCGTCCTGGTGCCGTCGGCGAACGTCACGGTGACGTTCTCTGCGCCTTTGTTCGAAGTGCCTTTGACGACGTGGTGGGCCGTCAGAATCGTCCCGTCCTCGGCCGCGATCACCCCGGTTCCAAGCGACTTCCCGGCCTGGATGACCACCACCGACGGCCCGACCCTCTTGAAGACGTCGGGCACCGTGAGCATCGCACTGGGCGTCGGCGTCGCGCTCGGCCTGGGCGCGGCCTCCTCACCGTTCCCACCGCTGCTTCCCAGCCAGTACGCGAGCAGTGCCACGACGACAAGGGCGCCGCCCGCGACGGCGAACCGCCGAGCCCTCCCGGCCACGGCTCCCTGAGCATCGGCCGCATCGGCCTGCTGCGGCACACGCTCCATTGCCACATACTCATAAATTTCAGTTGAAAGTGCTACAAACTCCGCCTGAGAACTCCCTGAGAATCGGCCCCGGCGACCCCACGCGCGCAGCACGGAGACGAGGATGGCGGCGCCGACCGCCCTGCCCAAGCCGATGGAGCCTGCCGCTCCCCGAGCCATGCGTCCGGCCGGGAGCAAGGAGGCGGCACCGGGAGAACGCGTCCCGCCCCGTCGGCCGGCTCCACCGCGAAGGTCAGCGGGCCCCGGCCGTTCCCCCGTGGCCGGGGGAGCCCTCGGGTGGGGCGGGGGCGGTGGAGCCGCGTACCACCAGTTCGGTGGCGAGTTCGACGTGGTGGGAGTCGACTCGTTCGCCTGCCGCCAGGCGCAGGGCCGTGCGTACGGCGACGCCGCCCATCTCTCGCAGCGGCTGGCGTACGGTGGTCAGCGGGGGCGAGGCCATGCAGGCGACCTGGGTGTCGTCGAAGCCGACGATGCTGAGGTCCTCGGGCACGCGCAACCCTCGCGCCCTGGCCGCCTCCAGCACGCCGAGCGCGATGTCGTCGCAGCCGGTGAAGACGGCCGTGGGGACCTCAGGCAGGTCGAACAGGGCCGCGCCGCCCGTCACACCGTCCCGGTAGCGGAAGTGCCCCGCCCGTACGTAACCCGGGGGAACCGAGGCGCCTGCGGCCTCCATGGCGGCGCGGTAGCCGTGTAGCCGGGCCTGGTTGCAGGCGGCGGTGGCCGGGCCGCCGAGGTAGGCGATGCGCCGATGTCCGAGCGTGAGCAGGTGCTGCGTCGCGGCCAGGCCCCCGGCGAAGTTCGTCGAGCCGACACTGGTGACCCCCCTGGTCTGCGGCAGGTTCAGCGGGTCGATCACGACCAGTGGCAGCCGCACCCGGGACAGGGCGGCGAGCTGCCCGGCGGTCAGCTCGCTGGTGATGGCGATCAGGGCCCGCCGTCCGGCCGTGACCAGGCCGCGTGCCCAGGCTCCGGCGCGGTCGGCGTTCGTCCGGATGCTCACCACGATCGCCGCGTCGGCCTCGGCCCCAGCCTGCACGGCGCCCTGGACGATCTCGGTCGAGTACGCGTTGAGGTCGGCGTCCAACTCCACTTCGATCGTGGCCGGCACGGCCGCGTCGCCCCGGCGGCGCTGCGGCGGCGCGACATAGTGGTGCTGCTCCAGCAACGACTCCACCAGGGAACGGGTCACCGGGGAGACGTCACCTCGGCCGTTGAGCACCTTCGACACGGTCGCGACCGACACGCCCGCCGAGGCCGCGACCATGGCCAGCGTGGCCCGTCTAGGACTGGCCGGCATCTGTTCCTCCCTGGTGTGTGGCGGAAGAGCCCGGTAGCGGTTCCACATCCACCCGGGTGACCAACCGGCGGCCTGGGCCGACGTGGCGCAGCGGGCCGGTCAGTCGTATGCGGCCCCGGCAGGGCAGATCGGACGCCGACGTGCCCACGAGCACCTCAAGATCCCCCGGTTCGACGACGCGCCGCAGGTCGCGCCCGGTGAACGCGGTCCGGTCGGCGGGTACGGTGAAGGTCGCCAGGGCGCTCGCGCCGGGCTCCAGCCGGACCCGGGTGAACCCGGTGAGCTGCCGCACCGGCCGGGTGACCTGGGCGACCACATCGTACAGGAAGAGCTGGACGACCTCCTCTCCCGTCCGGCCCCCGGTGTTGCGCACCCGCACCGACACGGTGAACTCGCCGTCGGTGGGCACCTCGGCGTCGCTGATCCTCAAGGAGTCGACCTCGAAGGTGGTGTACGAGGTGCCGTACCCGAACGGGAACAGCGGGGTCGGGTCGAGATTGCTGATGCCGTGGCTGTTGGAGCCCAGCGGCGGTTGCAGGTAGGTGCCCGGCTGCCCGCCCGGGCCGCGCGGGATCTGCACCGGCAGCTTTCCGCTGGGCTGCACCCTGCCGGACAGGACCCCGGCGATGGCCGCCCCGCCCTCCTCGCCGGGCATGAACGCCTGGACGAGCGCGGCGGCGGTCCCGGACACACCGCCCAGCGCGTACGGGCGGCCCGAGACGACGACCACCACGACCGGCGTGCCGGTGGTGGCCAGCTCGGCCAGCAGGTCCTCCTGCACGCCGGGCAGCCGCAGGTCGTCGGCGTCGCAGCCTTCGCCCGAGGTACCCAGCCCGAACATCCCCGCCAGGTCGCCGACGACGGCCACGCACACGTCGGACTCACGGGCCGCCCGGAGTGCGGCGGCGAAGCCGGAGCGGTCGTCGCCCCGCACGTCGCAACCCGGCTCGTGGATCAGTTCGGCGTCGGGCAGCTCGGCCCGCAGCGCGTCGAGCAGACTGGGCGCGGCCACGCCGAGCCCGAGCCCCGGATGCCGGGGCAGCACGTGGTTGGGGAAGGCGTAGCAGCCCATGAACGTGTGCGGGTCGTCGGCGCAGGGGCCGACCACGGCCACCCGGCGCGGCTCCGGACGCCCCTCGCCGAGCAACGGCAGCGCGGTGCCCGCGTCGAGCAGCACGATCGACCGCTCGGCCAGTTCCCGGGCCAGCGCCCGGTTGGCCGGCGAGTCCAGGTCCACGGCCCGTGCCCCGGCCACCGACTTCTCCGGCGTCCAGTCCGGGTCCAGCAGTCCGAGCTGCACCTTCTGCGTGAGCAGGCGCCGGGCTGCCCGGTCGACCAGGGACTCCAGCAGCTCACCCCGCCGCACCCGTTCGACGAGATGCGGGCCGAAGCCGAGCGTGTCGGGCAGCTCGACGTCGATGCCCGCGGTCAGCGCCTGCACCCCGGCCTCGCCCGCGTCCGCGGCGACCTGGTGCATCGTCGCGAGGAACGGGATCGCCCAGTAGTCCGACACCACCGTCCCGGTGAACCCCCACTCGTCGCGCAGCAGGTCGGTCAGCAGCCACGAGTCGGCCGCGGCGGGAACGCCGTCCACGTCGGAGTAGGAGTTCATGACCGAACGCGCGCCGCCCTCGACGAGGGCGGTCTCGAACGGCGGCAGGATCATGTCCATCAGCTCGCGCCGGCCCATCGGCACCGGGCCGTGGTTGCGGGCCGCCCGGGAGGCGGAGTAACCGGCGAAGTGCTTGAGCGTGGCGATGATCCCGGCGTTCTCCAGGCCGCGCACGTAGGCCGCGCCGAGCATCGAGACGAGGTACGGATCCTCGCCCATGGTCTCCTCGACCCGGCCCCAGCGGTAGTCGCGCACCACGTCCAGCACCGGTGACAGGCCCTGGTGGACGCCCACGGCGCGCATGTCCCGCCCGATGGCGGTGGCCATCCGCTCCACCAGGTCCGGGTCGAACGTCGCGCCCCAGGCGATGGCCGCCGGGTAGACGGTCGCACCGTAGGTGGTGAAACCGGTCAGGCACTCCTCGTGGACCAGCGCCGGGATGCCGAGCCGGGAGTGTTTCACCACCTCGGACTGCAGCCGCACCACCTCGGCGGCGCCCTCCGCCGCGGTCACCGGAGCACTGCCGAACACTCGCGTCAGGTGGCCGAGCCCGTGGCGGATCGTCTCCTCGAAGGGCACGCCTCCCGAGGCGGCGAAGACGTCCTGCATCGGGGCGACGTTCGCCGTGCCCTCGGACTTCTTCTCGGGCTCCCCGCCCTGGTCGGCCCGCATGGCGTTGCCAGGCCACCGGCTGCCGAGCTGGCCGACCTTCTCCTCCAGGGTCATCTCCTCAAGGAGGGCGTCGACCCGCTCGGCCACGGGGAGTGCCGGGTCCTGCCACGGACGGAGGATCCGGCCCGCCGCGGAAACCCCATCTAGCGCCGTCATCTGCTCTCCCCTCAAGAAAAAATCCGTTCCCGCGGTTCTCCGAAATATTTCGGCACCTTGCGGCAGCTCTACTCGACATCCTGCCGCACACCGGATGACCGGAAAAGCCCTAGATAAGGGTACTTTACACATCTTGAACACTTAGCCCGGTTCGACGCGAGGCCCCCCTTGACAGGCAAGTAGCGGAAATCTAAATTGACGTGCCACGCGGCTTATTTCGGAAATGTTTCGACATACCGGACTCAAGAGGAGCGGACGCCTGGCAGCGGAGGTGCTGATCCACGGCGGACGACCACCGCCACTGATGTTTCACCTGGAGCCGCACCCAGCCTTGGCATTCGACATACGGAGATCAGCGTGAAACCAACGACACCGTCTCGCCGTACCTTCCTCAGTCTCTCCATCGGCGTTCCCCTGGGGGCCGCGCTGGCGGCCTGCGGCACTTCCGGCCCCACCCCGGCGGGTGGAACCGGGGCCGGCGGCAGCGGCGGGAACGCCGCGAACAAGGCCAGCTACTGGTTCCTGTCGGTCCAGCCGCAGGAGGGCGTGCGCACCCGGGCCGTGGAGCGGTTCAACCAGGCCAACCCCAACGGGCAGATCACCTTCACGACCATGCAGAACGACGCCTACAAAACGAAGATCAAGACGGCGATCGGGGCGGGCCAGGCGCCCACCATCATCTGGGGCTGGGGCGGCGGGACCCTGCGCACGTACGTGCAGGCCGGCCAGGTGGAGGACCTCACCTCGTGGTTCGAGCAGAACCCCGCCGTGAAGGACCGGCTGTTCGCCTCCTCCTTCGGTGCGGCCACGATCGACGGCAAGATCTACGCGATGCCGGCCGAGACCATGCAGCCCATCATCCTGTACTACAACAAGAAGGTCTTCGACCAGGTCGGTGTGAAACCGCCGGAGTCGTGGGGCGACATCATGGCCCTGGTCCCCAAGTTCAACGCCGCCGGCATCGCCCCGTTCTCCCTCGGAGGCCAGTCCCGCTGGACGAACATGATGTGGCTGGAGTTCCTCTTCGACCGCATCGGCGGCCCCGAGGTGTTCCAGGCCGTGTTCGACGGCAAGAAGGACGCCTGGTCCCACCCCGCCGCCCTCGACGCCCTGACCAAGCTGCAGGACCTCGTCAAGGCGGACGGGTTCATCAAGGGCTTCTCCTCGATCACCGCCGACTCCAACGCCGACCAGGCCCTGCTGTACACCGGCAAGGCCGCGATGATGCTGCACGGCGGCTGGACGTACGGCAGCATGTCGGCCGACGGCGGTGACTTCGTCTCCGGCGGCCACCTCGGCTACATGAACTTCCCGCCGGTCGAGGGCGGCAAGGGCGACCCCGGTAACACCGTCGGCAACCCCGGCCAGTACCTGTCGATCTCCTCCAAGGCGACCCCCGAGCAGAAGGAGATCGCCAAGAAGTTCTTCGCCACCGCCGTGCTCAACGACGAGGACGTCAAGGAGTGGGCGGGCACGGGCGCGGTGCCGATCGTCAATGGCGCCGACAGCGCGTTCGCCGGCGCCAAGGACGAGGATTTCCTGAAGTTCGTCTACGGCATCGCCAGCAACGCCAAGTCGTTCGCCCAGTCCTGGGACCAGGCTCTCAGCCCCACCGCGGCCGAGGTGCTGCTGGACAACATCGCCAAGCTGTTCCAGCTGTCGATCACGCCGGAGCAGTTCGCGTCCAACATGAACGCGGTCATCGGCAGTTGAACGCGTTGGCCGCCCCCGCTCGGAGAAGGACGTCGCCGGCCGCCACGCGAAGGAGCCGCGGCGGCGTCCTTCCGTGGCTGGCCGTTCCGGCCCTGCTGTTCTTCGTCGCCTTCGGGGTGATTCCGCTGGTCGGGGTCCTGTTCCTCAGCTTCACGTCCTGGGACGGGCTCGGCGAGATCCAGATGTCCGGGTTCACAAGCTGGCGAGCCGTGCTCGCCGACCCCGGTCTCCTGCACGCGCTGTGGGTGACGTTGCTGGTGATGGCCGTCTCCTGGGCGGTCCAGACCCCGGCCAGCATCCTGCTCGGGGTGTTCCTGGCCGGGCGGCAACGCTACCGCGCGCTGCTGGCCGTGCTGTACTTCATCCCGCTGCTGCTGAGCTCGGCCGCCATCGCGATCGCCTACAAGGCGCTGCTCGACCCGAACTTCGGGCTCGGTGCCGGGCTGAACATCGAGCTGCTCGTACAGGACTGGCTCGGCGAGCCCGTCCTCGCCTTCGGTGTCGTGATCTTCGTGGTGTCGTGGCAGTTCATCCCCTTCCACTCGCTGATCTACCAGGGCGGCGTGCGGCAGATCCCGCGCTCCATGTACGAGGCCGCCGAGATAGACGGCGCGGGCCGCGTCCGCAAGTTCTTCAGCATCACGCTGCCGCAGCTCAAGTACACGATCATCACGTCCTCCACCCTCATGGTCGTCGGGTCCCTGACCTTCTTCGACCTGATCTTCGTACTGACCGCGGGCGGGCCTGGTGACGCCACCCGGGTGCTCGCCCTGGACATGTACAAGCGCGGGTTCCAGGCCAACCTCATGGGACCGGCCAGCGCCATCGCCGTCATCCTCGTCCTGGTGGGCCTCGCCCTGGCGTTGCTCCTGCGCCGGCTCGGCGGCCGCGACGCAGGAGCCAGCCAAATGGAAGGGGCCTGACCATGGGCATGACCCAGACGACGAGGCCCGAGCGGGTCGCGGCGGCCGGAACGAAGACGCACCGGCACCGGCGCCGGGCGGGCGGCGAGCAGCGGTCGCGGGCGCTCGGCGAGCGTCCCAACTGGCTGGGCGGGGTCGCGGGCTGGCTGTGGCTGGCGATCGTGATCGTGCCGATCTACTGGATCCTCATCACCAGCTTCAAGGCACAGAGCAGCTACTACGCCACCAACCCGCTGGCGCCGCCCACCGAGCCGTCCCTCGCCAACTACCGGCTGGTCGTCGAGTCCGACTTCCCGCTGTACTTCCTCAACAGCCTCATCGTGACCGTCGGCGCGGTCGTCCCGGCGGTCACGGTCGCGTTCATGGCGGCGTACGCGATCGTCCGCGGCGGCACCCGCCGCTTCCTGCGCGGAGTGAACTCGCTCTTTCTCATGGGGCTGGCCATCCCGCTGCAGGCGACCGTCATCCCGATCTACCTGATCATCATCCGGCTGCGCCTCTACGACTCGCTGGCGGCGCTGATCCTGCCGTCCATCGCCTTCGCGATCCCGCTCTCGGTGCTGGTCCTGGCCAACTTCATCCGTGACGTGCCCAAAGAGCTGTTCGAGTCGATGCGGCTGGACGGCGCGGGCGAGATGAGGACACTCTGGCGCCTGGCCTTACCGCTCACCCTGCCGGCCGTGGTGACGGTGACGATCTACAACGCACTGACGATCTGGAACGGATTCCTGCTGCCGCTGATCCTCACCCAGAGCCCCGACAAGCGCACGCTGCCGCTCGCGCTGTGGACCTTCCAGGGACAGTACAGCGTGAACGTGCCCGCCGTACTCGCCTCCGTCGTGCTGACCACACTCCCCCTTCTGATCCTGTACGTGGTCGGCCGCCGTCAGCTGCTCAGCGGCCTGACGGCCGGTTTCAGCAAGTGACCGACGCCGCGGGCCGCCGCTCCCGCCTGGCCGCCGGGCTCACGGAGGTCCGCTCCGTCCCCGGCACGGGTCGGCCGACCCGTGCCGGGGACGGAGCGGGTTCGGGCGCCCCCTTCCCTTCCTTCGCCCGACGTCCCGTCCCGAGCCACAGGCCGGTCGCCGTGGCGGGCCGGATCTCGACGCGTCGACGTGCCGGGCAGGGCACGGATCACCGTTTGGCGTTGAAGATGATCTCCACCCGCCGGTTCTTCGCCTGGTTCTCCCGCACCGGCCGCCCCTGGACGGCGTTGGCCACTTTGGGCCGTCTCTCGCCGAAGCCCATGGCCTGGAAGGTCACCTGTGACAGCTGCCGCGCGAGGACCTGCCGCACGGCCTGCGCCCGGCGCAGGGACAGCGCGTCGTTGTAGACCTCGGTCCCCTGGTCGTCGGTGTGCCCCTCGATCCTGACCGTCCCGCCCGCGGAGTCGGTCCGGATCCGCTCGGCGACCCCCCGCAGTCGCTGTCGCGCCCGCGGCGTCAGCACGGCCCTGTCAAGTGCGAACAGCACGTCGCTGGTGAGCGCCACGGTGACCTGATCACCCTGCTTGGACTCGCTCTCGGCGCCGTCGAGCGATTCCACTTCGGCGATGACGTCCTCGACGGGGGTGACGATGTCCTCCACCCCGGCCACGGTGTCCTCCGGATCCGCCCACGCGGCCGCGGCCGGGCCCGTCGCCAGGGTGAGCGCGAGCGCGAGGACCGCGAGACGCTCAGGAGATCGGGACATCGGTGAAAACGCCCAGCACCTTGAGGTCCACATTGATCTTCGTGACGTCCGGCGGCGGGGCGGCGAACGTGGCGTGCAGCGGCAGCACCTCGCCCGGCTCGGTGAACACGTCGTAGTCGGAGCACAGGCACTTGGTCTTGGGGTACTTGCCCGTGCGCGCGACGGTGTAGCGCTTGCCGTTGACCGGGTCGACCAGGCTGATCCCCGCCACGGTCAGGCCGAGGTTGTCCGGGGTGTCCCCCATGTCGCTGTTCATCTGCCAGCGCTCGTCGCCCTTGTTGGTGACCGTCCAGGTCAGCGTGGAGAGCCGGCCCTGCCGCTTGAGGCCGGTGATCTGCACGGTCAGGTCGGCGCCACCGGCCTTGACCTCCCTGCCGGCGATCACCTCGCCCTGCTCGGCGGGCGCGACCTTCTGCTCGGCGGCCCCGGCTGCTTCGGAAGGCTCGGCGGACCCGGCGGATCCGACGGGCTCGGTGGAGCCGGTGGCCTGCTTCTCCTCGCCGCCACCGCCCTGCTGCCCGGGAAGCGTTCCGCAACCGGCCAGCACGATCGCCAGCACGGACGCGGCCACCGCCGGCGTGATTCCTCTTCTCAACGCGTTCCACCTCTAGCCGTCATGGATCGGATCGAACCCGACCTTAGGCAGGCCACCTTCAGAATCCGCATAGTGCGCTATAGGCGCAGGCCGCGGCGGCGCCGTACCTCGCCGGCGAGTTCTTCTGCCCCGGCGAGACCGTGCCGATCGCCGAGAACGTCAAACTCTCCCATAGAGCTTGTTATTGCATCAACTGCACCATCTATCTCATCAAGGTCTAAAAGGGCTGCGGCCAGGGTCAGCAGCGCCTGCGCGGCCCCCCTGCGGTCCGCGTGCTCGCGGAACGTGCCGAGCGCCCCCTCCGCGGCCCCGCGGGCGACGTCGGGCCGGCCCTCCGCCATGGCCACCCTGGCCAGGACCACCAGTCCCGCGGCCTCGGGCAGCCGATCCCCCAGCCGCCTGAGCAGGCCGAGACCGCGTTCGGCCCGCTCACGCGCCTCGGCAGGGCACCGCCGGTCCAGAAGGAGCCCGGCGAGGTCGAGCGAGACGGCCGCCTCGCCGCGCGGATCACCCAGCTCCCGATAGGCCGCGAGGCTCCTGACGAGCAGGTCCTCCGCACGCCGCAACCCGCCCAGAGCGCGCAACGCGTCGGCCCTGCCACGCTGGTCGCCCGCGGCCGAGAACGCGGTCAGGCAGGCCACAAAACACGCCTCCGCCTCCTGCCGCCGCCCCCTGGCGAGGTGGACCAGGCCGAGCCGGTGCCGGGTACGGGCCACCTCTCCGGCCTCCGCCAGCGAAAGCGCCCGCTGGAGGGCCTCGGCCGCCGCCACCAGGTGGCCCCGTGCCCGGTACAGGTCCGCCATGGAGCGCAACAGCAGCGCCTCGCCGTGGCGGTGTCCCATCCGCCTCGCGGCCCGCAGGCCGATCTCCGCGGCCATGCGCCAGTCCTCGTGGTGCGCGCCGAGCTCGAAGAAGGGTGTCAGGTAGAAGGCCAGCCGCCAGGCCGCCTCGTCCAGGCCGGTCCGCTGGAAGTCGACGACCGTCGCGACCAGGAACCCCCGCTCGGCGGCCAGCCAGCGGGCCGACTCCCTGAACTGCGTGGTCGCAAGGGCCATGACCTGCTCCGCCGTATGGACCAGGGTCTGGCCCGAGCCCGGCTCCGCGGGCAGCAGCAGTGCCCTGGCCCGCCGGGTGCGGTCCAGGATCTCCCGCCCGGCCGCGGCGAGGACCTGCCCGGAGGTGCCCTCCTCCCCATACAGGCGCTCGGCGGCATAAAGCCTGGTCAGCTCGTGCCAGCCGTACCTCTCCTGGCCGGCCGCGTCGAGCCCGCGCGCCTGCAGCAGGCCCGCCTCGGCCAGTGCCTCCAGCAGCCGGTCCGCGGGCGCGCCGAGGACCGCGGCGGCCGCCCACGGAGCGAAGTCGGGCGCGGACAGCGCACCGAGGCGGCGCAGCAGCAGGCGTTCCCGATCCGAGAGCGCGTGGTAACCGAGCGCCAGGCTGCTCCGTACGGCCAGATCGCCCGCGCTGAGCTCGTCGAGGCGGCCGCGCTCGTCCTCAAGTCGTCCCGCCAGGTGCCTCAGCGTCCAGTCCGGCCGCCGCGCCAGCCTGGACCCGGCGATCCTGAGCGCCAGCGGCAGCCCTCCGCACAGCACCGCGATCCGCGCCGCCGCCTGTGGCTCGGCCCGCACGCGCTGTTCGCCCACCACCCTGGCCAGCATCGCCACCGACTCGCCGGGATCGAACACGTCAAGCTCGCGGGCACGCGCCGCCTCCAGGCCGAGCAGCGGCGAGCGGCTGGTCACCAGCGTCAGGCAGCCGGGCCCGGTGGGCAGCAGCGGGCGCACCTGTGCCTCGTCGACCGCGTCGTCCAGCACCACCAGCAGCCGCCGCCCGCTCACCATGCTGCGGTAGAGCCGGGCCCGCTCGGCCGGCTCGGTGGGCACGGCCCCCTGCGGGCAGCCGAGCGAGCGCAGCAGGTCCTCCAGCACCGCGCCCGGCGTCCTGGCCCTGAGCGAGGCGTAAAGCCGCCCGTCGGGGAAATCGAGCGCGGCGGCCGCGTGGATCGCCATCGCGGACTTGCCCGCTCCCGCCGGGCCGTGCAGCACCAGGTGGACCGGCGCGCTACCGGCCGTGGGCACCGCCCCGCGGATCCAGTCCAGCACGCGCTCCCGCCCGGTGAAATCGACGACGTCCGGCGGCATCTCGTTCGGCACGGCTCTCGGAGACGCGTCCCTGGCCAGTACCCGCTCGTGCGCCTCCCGCAGCTCGGCACCGGGTTCCAGGCCGAGTTCGTCGATCAGCAGCCGCCGCGCCTCCTGGTAGACGCTCAGCGCCTCCGGCCTGCGTCCCGCCTGGTTGAGCGCCAGCATGAGCTGCCCCCATGCCCGCTCCCGCAGCGGGTACGCGGCCACGAGCGCGCGCAACTCCCCGGTCAGCTCCGCACCGCGGCCGAGCGCCAAATCCAGCTCGACGCGCTCTTCGAGCGCGGTGAGCCGCAACTCCTCCAGCGGCACGGCATAGGCTCGCCGCAGCGGCCCCGAGTCGATGCCGGCCAGCGCGGGTCCCCGCCAGAGCGCCAGGGCGGCACGCAACTCGTCGGCCGCCTCGGCGGTCCTGCCCGCGTCCCTGGCCCGCCTGCCCGCGCTCACCAGGCGCTCGAACCTGTGCGCGTCCACCTGGTCGGGATCGACGTCGAGAAGGTAGCCTCCGGGCACGGTCCGGATCCCGTCCACCACCTTGCGCAGCGCGCTCACGTACACCCGCAGCACCGGCTCGGCCGACGCGGGCGGCTCCTCGCCCCACACCTCGGCGATCAACCGGTCGACGGTCAGCACCTGTCCTCGCCGCAGCAGCAGCGCGGCCAGCAGCGCGCGGTGCTTGGCGGGCCCGGGCGTGAGGTCGCGGTCGCCGTCAAGGACCCGCAGCGGTCCCAGCACGCCGAACCGCATCGCTCAGCCCTTCGCCGGGCGAAGCTCGAACGAGCGGAACCTGACCTGGACGGGCTCGGCCGTGTCCGGCGCCGCGTAGACGCCGGTGTCCCCCGGGCCGTAGGGGCTCCGCGTGTCGGCGGCCTCGCCCACCGGTTCGTCGTTGAGCCACATGCTCAGGGCGACCCGGTCCCCCCGCTGCTCGCACTGGGCGACGATCCGGTCGTCGGCCGACCTCTTCACCCGTATGGGCCCGTATAGGACCGTGCTCTGCCCGCCGTGCCGTTTGGTGATCGAGGCGCTGCCCGAACCGGTGACCGCGAAGTCGTAGCGGTCACCGGTACTCGCGTCGCCGCGGCACCAGACGCCGAACTCCCCCGAGCCCCGCTCCAGCCGGATCCTGGAGCCGACCACGATGCCCTCGGCGGGCTCGCCGGAGAAGGGCGCCGACTTCCACAGTCGCCAGCCGGGGTTCACGGTCAGCAGGTAGGACTCGCCGTCCTGCTCGGCCCTGCCACCGTCGGACACGCCGACGGCCCAGGATTCGGCGAAGTCCGCGTGGTAGGGCAGCGCCGGTGTGCCGAGGCCGGCGTAGACGGCCCATCCGCCTGCCACGAGCGCCGCGAGCACGCCGGCGCCCGCGATCCACGGCCACCGCCGCACGCCCCTTCCGGGCCCTGTCTCCGCTGTGGCCGGTCCCTCGGGTGCGCCCGGCGCACCGGTGACGGCCCAGGTACGCTCGACCACCTGGCTTGCCGTCGCCGGGGTCGGCCGGCCGCCGATCAGCTCGTCCAGCAACTGCTGGGCGCTCGGCCGCCGCGCGGGATCCCTGGCCATGGCCCGCTCGACGACGGCGCGCATGCGTTCGTCGAGGCCGTCGAGATTCGGCCCCTCGTTGAGGATCCGGTAGAGGACCTCCGGTGGCGGACCGCCGCCGAACGGCAACCGTCCCGTGCCGGCGAACGCGATCACCCCGCCCCACGCGTAGACGTCGATCGCGGGCGTCAACGGCTCGCCGCGCACCTGCTCGGGGGCCATGAAGGCGGGCGTACCCATGACCGTCTGGCTGGTCAGGCTCTGGTGGTCGACGAGCTGGGCGATACCGAAGTCGATCACGCGCGGGCCGAGCGGCGACAGCAGCACGTTCGACGGCTTGAGGTCGCGATGGATCACCCCCGCCCCGTGGATGGCGTGCAGCGCCGTGGCGATCCCGACCGCGAGCGCCTCCAGGTTGGCGCCGGTCAGCGGCCCCTGCTCGCGTACCGCTCGCGCCAGATCGGGTCCCCTCACGTACTCCGTGACGAGATAGGCGGCACCTTCCTCGATTCCGGCGTCGAGCACGGGAGCGGTGCAGAACCTGGCCACGCTGCGCGCCGCCGTGACCTCGCGCTCGAAGCGCCGCCGGAAGGCCGGGTCGCCGGCCAGCTCCGGGTGGATCACCTTCACCGCGGCCAGGCCACCGGCCGGGGTGGTGGCCAGATGCACCACGCCCATACCGCCCCGGCCCAGCTCACGCCTGAGCTCGTATCCCCCGATCGCCTTCACCGGAGTCACCCTACGATCAAACGATTACATCCGGGACAAGCCCTCCCTCTCTTCGCGCCTCATCGCCGGCACCTCCGCGGACCCGGCGTACGCCCGGCACGACGGCCACGCCGGCATCGTCCGCGAACGGATCGACAAGGTGGCCGGATCGACGGGGTGGCCGGGGAGTGGGCGGGCCCGGTGGGAAACCGGGCGGGCGGCTCAACCGGGGGCGGGGGTCTCCGCCAGCGTCTCGGCGATCAGCCGGTCGAGGTTGGCCGGGCTCGCCGGACGGGCGATGGCGGCATCGGCGAAACGGGCCAGGAGCCGGGCGAAGATCTCGCGGTCCTGCTCGTCCCAGTCGGCCATCAGGCCGTCCAGGTAGGTGCGCCGGTGGCGGACCACCACCTCCAGCACACGGCGGCCCCGCTCGCTCAGCACGAGCCTGGCCCGCCTGGCGTCCACGGCCGACTCCTCGCGCTCCACGAACCCCGCACCGATCGCGTCGTTGACCAGCCTGCTGGCGGTGGAGGGATCGACGTCCAACTGCTCGGCCACGGCACCCACGGTCACCTCGGGCACGTCCAGGCTCAGCTTGTGCACGGCGTGCACGACCATGACGTTCGACATGTGCACCGGCCGCTGCGGCTCTTCTGCCCTGCGCGCTCGCAGTGGCCGCGACCAGATCCGGCGTAGCCGGAACAGGGCCACATCGATCATCGCTCCGGGCGTCCCCTCGTTCACGGCGCAACCCTAACGCCTGCGGGGGGCGAGGGGCGCCCCCCGCCAGAAGATGGTCAGCCGGCCAGCCGGACCGGGTTGACCAGATCGGCATACATCAGCAGGCCCGCCATGATGACCATCAGGAAGGCGATCGCGTACGTGAGCGGAAGCGCCTTGGCGATGTCGACGTGGCCGGGGGCAGGACGGCGGGCGACGCGAGCGAAGCCGCGCTTGAGGCCCTCCCAGAGGCCACCGGCGATGTGGCCGCCGTCCAGCGGGAGCAGCGGGATCAGGTTGAACAGGCCGATCGCCAGGTTGAAGCCCGCCAGCAGGTTGATGAAGACGACGATCTTGTTCTCCAGCGGGATCGCGGAGGCGGCGATCTCCCCGCCGATGCGGCTGACGCCGATGACGCCGATCGGGCCGTTCTTGTCACGCTCGTCACCGGAGAAGGCGGCGTTCCAGACGCCCACCATCTTCTCGGGGAACCTGAGCAGCGCGGAGGCGGTGGCCGAGGTGAGATCCCACATGTGCTCGGTCACGGCGCCGAAGCTCTGCTGCTCTATGGCGATCTTCGGGCTGACCCCGAGGTACCCGACACCCTTTTCGATCTTGCCGGGCTCGTCGAGCGACTCGCGGTCCTGGGCGATGAGGGTGGCGTTGACGGTCAGCTCCTGCCCCCCGCGCCTGATACCGATCGCGATCGGCCCCGCGCCGTGGTCGCGGATGGCCCGCGTCGCGGCGTCCCAGCTCGCGGCGGGCCTGCCCGCCACGGCCACGATGACGTCCCCCGGCCTCAGCCCCGCCACGCTGGCCGGGCTGGGCTTGTCGGCCGCGGTGCACTCCTGGTTCTTGGCATAGTCGGCCGCGCTCTTCACGCACTGCGGGATCGAGGCGATCTCGGTCTTCTGCACAGGGATGCCGAACCCCATGAGCACGACGCCGAACAGGACGAACGCCAGCACGAAGTTCATCGCCGGACCGCCGGACATGATGATGACCTTCTGCCACCAGGGCTTGCGGTAGAACACCCGGTTCTCGTCGCCCGGCTGCACGTCCTCCAGGGCCACGTCACGCGCGTTCTCGATCAGGCCCTGCCACGGCCCGGTGGAGACCGAGCGCACCTTGCCCGGGGCGTCGGTGGGCCGGGGCGGCAGCATGCCGATCATCCGGATGTAGCCGCCGAGCGGGAGCCACTTGATCCCGTACTCGGTTTCGCCCTTGCGGCGCGACCACATCGTCGGGCCGAAACCGACCATGTACTGGGTGACCTTGACGCCGAACAGCTTGGCCGGCACCAGGTGGCCGATCTCGTGCAGCCCGATCGACACCATCAGTCCCACGAGGAATACAACGACTCCGACCACGGAGAGCCAGCTCACAGGTTCATACTCCCATCGCGGTTTCACCGACAATGCCCCATAAGAGATTAGCCGAAGTATCCGGCCTTCACGGCCCCGTTCCTCGTCGGGTCACCTGCGGACACTTTGCCGATCAGCCACATTTTGTTGACATTCAGCGATCGTCCGATCACTCTTTGATGAGGTCGAGGGTGAGAGATCGGAGCGTTTTGATCGGAATTTTGGTTGCCGAACACCTACCCCTGATACGGCGCGGGCTGGTGGCCTCGCTGGAGTGCGAGAGCGACATGCGGGTGGTGGCCGACGTGGCCGACGGCGAGGACGTCGTGCCCGCCGTTCTGCGGCACGCGCCCGAGACCGCGGTCATCGACCTCGACCTGCCCGGGGCCGACGGTTTCACCACCGCCCTCCGGCTGCACGAGGAGGCTCCCCGCTGCAGTGTCCTGCTGCTCTCCCGCGCCCCGAACCCGGGTCAGGTCCGCCGCGCCTTCGCCGTCCACGCGCTCGGTTTCATGAGCCTGGAGGTCGACCCCGGGCAGCTGGCCGACGGCGTCCGCCAGGTCGCGGCCGGCCGCCGCGCGGTCGACTCCGAACTCGCGGTGGCGGCCCTGAGGTCGGCGGACAACCCCCTGACCCGCCGGGAGCTCGACGTGCTCCGACTGGTCGCGCGGGGCGCCAGGTCCGGCGAGATCGCCGACCAGCTGTTCCTCTCCGTGGGAACGGTCCGCAACCACCTGTCACGGATCATGTGCAAGACCCAGGCCCGCAACCGTCTCGACGCCGTGCGCATCGCCGACGACTCCGGGTGGCTCTGACGCCCTTCACGCCTCAGGGGCGCCAGATGAGGATGAGGGCGCAGTCGTCGTTGTGCCCCGCCGACATGGAGGTGACCAGGTTACGGGCGCCGTCGCGGAACCCGGAGGGCACCAGGCGCTCGGCCTCTCCCAGCAGGCGGTCGAGGCCCGCGTCGATGTCGCGCCCCGGCTGCTCGATCAGGCCGTCGGTGTAGAGCATGAGCGCGTCCCCCTTGCGGAGCATCCCCTGGTCCGCCTCGCAGTGCAGGTCGGGCACGACGCCGAGGACGACGCCCTTGGCCGTGGAGACCCGCCACGTCCCCGCGCCCGACTCGTACTTGACCACCGGCGGGTGACCGGCCGAGGTGATCACGTACTCGCCCGTCGCGAGGTTGAGCCGCAGGTGGACCGCGGTGACGAAGCCCTCGGCCTCACGCTGGCGGTGCAGGTAGGTGTTGCAGGCGGGCAGGAAGTCGTCGACCGAGCCGAGCAGCCCGCCGAAGGTGCCCGACAGCAGCAGTGCCCGGGTGCCCGCGTCGACGCCCTTGCCGGACACGTCGACCAGGGCGAGCTCCATCGTGTCGCCCTCGCGGATGGAGACCAGGAAGTCACCGCCGAAGGAGGATCCTCCGGCCTGCTTGAGCACCACCTTGGAGCCCCACTCCTTGGACAGCGGGGGCAGGTCGCTCTGGCTCTTGAGACGGTCGCGCAGCTCCAGCAGCATCGCGTCGCCGCGCAGGCCCTGCACGCCGAGCTTGCCCCGGGTACGGGCCATCAGCGCGGCCAGCACGGCGGTGAAGCCGAAGGTGACCAGCAGGCCGGGGCCGATGTAGTCCACCCCTCGCACCGCGGCCACGTAGATCAGCGAGGCCGCGACCGCGCACAACAGCTTGACGAGGCTGTTCAGCCGGAGCTGAAGCCCGGCCACCAGGGTGATCGGGATCATGAGCGCCGGGGAGAACCACTCCATGGAGACCCTCGCGGCCAGCACACCGATCGCCAGGGTCAGCAGGATCAGCGTGATGAGCAGGTTACGGTCGCGCGCCAGAGGGCCCCGGCGCAGCAGACGCACGATGGGGACGAGAAGCGGGATGCGGACCAGGAACGCGCGGAGCGCCGGGGGAAGCAGCGGCACCGGACGGGAACTCATGATGCGCCTGACTGTATCTGGCTATCCCCCTTTTGGGCAGCCGACTTGACCAATGCCTTGATCACTAAGCGTGGATATTAGCTGGCCGGAACTGTTTGTCCCATCTACCGTGTGAAAAATGACTCTTAGCCTGCGTCCGATCGCCGAAGCCGAGTGGTCCGGTTGGATGACCGTGGAGGAGGAGGCGTTCGGCGCTCCCATCCTCCCGCACCGAGCGGAGCTGTACCTGGGCGTCACCGAGTTCGACCGCTCGCTCGGCGTGTTCGACGGCGATCTGCTCGTCGGCTGCACGGCGGTGTGCAGTTTCACCATGACCGTACCCGGCGGCCCGATCCCGGTCGGCGGCGTCACCGCGGTCGGCGTGCTGCCCTCCCATCGTCGCCGGGGCGTCCTCTCCTCGCTGATGACCCGCCAGCTCTCCGACCTGCACGAGCGGGGTGAGGCGGTCGCCGCGCTCTACGCCTCCGAGGCCGCGATCTACGGGCGCTACGGCTACGGCAGGGCCGCGGACAGCCTGGTCTTCCGGATCCCCACGGCGAAGGCGGCCTTCACCCGGCACGCCCCCGTCGATCCGGGCCTGCGGCTGCGTATCGTCAGGCCCGCGGAGGCCAGGGCCACCTTCGAGAAGATCCACGATTCGGCGCTCGACGAGCGTCCGGGACTGTACGCCCGCACGTCCGGGCGCTGGGACTCGGTGCTGAGCGACCACGAGGCCGACCAGGGCGGCGCCGGACCGCTGCGCGCCGTGGTCGTCGAGGACGATCACGGCGCGCGGGGCTACGCGCTCTTCAGGATCAGGCCGAGCTGGACCGAGGACGACGTCTTCGACGGTGAGCTGCGGCTCAAGGAGCTGTTCGGTCTCGATCCCGCCGCCTACGCGCTGCTCTGGCGGCACCTGCTGGACCGTGATCTGGTCTCGCACGTCACCGCCCAGAACCGACCCTCGGACGACCCGCTGATCCACCTGCTGGCCGAACCCCGCATGCTCCACGCGCGCTGGCTGGACGAGCTGTGGATCCGCGTCGTGGACGTCGAGCGGGCCCTTCCGGCCCGCCGCTACTCCGCGCCCGTGGACGTGGTGATCGACGTCGAGGACGACGTCTGCCCGTGGAACGCGCGCCGCTGGCGGCTGACCGCCGACACCTCCGCCGCCCGCTGCGTGCCCTGCGACGATCCGGCCGACCTGGCAATGCCGGTCTCCGTACTGGGCGCGGCCTACCTGGGCGGGCGCCCGCTGGCGGCCCTGCTGGCGGCGGGGGTGGTACGCGAGTCGCGCGCGGGGGCCCTGCGGGAGCTGTCCACCGCGATGTCGTGGGATGCCGCCCCCTGGGGCGGGACGATCTTCTGACCAGGGCCACGACCGCCCGGCCTGATCAAGGCCGGGCCCGGACACGGCCTGCCCTGAGGGGCCGGGCGGGTTATGGTTGCGGCATGGCACTGCAGAGCTTGCAGATCAACGCGATCACCGCGATGCGGGCGCGAGACGTCTCGCGCCCGACACAGGAGCAGCAGGAGAGCGCGGACCGCCGCCCGCTGCGCGACGAGACGCCCCGCAAGGAGCCCACGCGCAGGCGGTGAGGACTACGGCAGCGGCGGAAGCTGACCGATGGTCTCGTACGAGGTGATCTGAGCGATCCGGCGGTTGTGGCGCTCGGCCCCGGAGTACGAGGTGTTGAGGAATACCTCGACGAACCGGGTCGCCTCCTCCTCCGGGTGCATCCGCGCGCCGATGCTGACGACGTTGGCGTTGTTGTGCTCGCGGGCGAGCCTGGCGGTCTCCTCGCTCCAGGCCAGCGCGGCGCGGATGCCGCGCACCTTGTTGGCCGCGATCTGCTCGCCGTTGCCCGAACCGCCGATGACGACCCCCAGGCTGCCCTGGTCGTCCACGACGCCCTGGGCCGCGCGCAGCACGAACGGCGGGTAGTCGTCCTCCGCGTCGTAGACGAAGGGAC
Organism: Streptosporangium sp. NPDC049248; assembly: GCF_040678965.1. Lineage (NCBI taxonomy): Bacteria > Bacillati > Actinomycetota > Actinomycetes > Streptosporangiales > Streptosporangiaceae > Streptosporangium > Streptosporangium sp. NPDC049248. The sequence goes on along the minus strand of NZ_JBFAQY010000024.1, from coordinate 99,401 downwards.
CGCAGTCCACGACATCGTGGCCGTGCTCCTTCAGCCAGGAGACGATGTGGTTTTTGAACTCATAGCCGGCATGGTCGGCACCGATGTAGACGCGCACCCACCCAGTTTCGCAGGTGTGCGCGGGCGGCTTCACCCGGCCCCGGCTAGAGTAATGGCCCCTATGCTCACCCAACCCTTACAAGAGAGAACTCCACATGCGTGACATCCGAGTGGTCGGTGACCCCGTCCTGCGCACGCCCGCCGAGCCGGTCACCGAGTTCGACCGCGACCTGCGGCGCATGATCGACGAGATGTTCGACGTGATGTACGCCGCACAGGGCGTCGGCCTGGCGGGCCCGCAGATCGGCGTGTCGAAAAGGATCTTCGTCTACGACTGCAGCAACCGCAAGGGGCACGTGATCAACCCTGAGCTGACCGTGGACGACGACTCCGAGATCCTCGACGAGGAGGGCTGCCTGTCCGTTCCCAGCCGCGAGACCGGCACCCCGCTCTACGCCAGGACGCCCCGGGCCGCCGGCGTGACGGTAAGCGGCCTGGACCGGCTGGGGCGGCCGATCCGGCTCAGGGCCCGCGGCCTGCTGGCACGCTGCTTCCAGCACGAGACCGACCATCTCGACGGCATGCTCTACGTGGACCGGCTGGCCAAGGACGCGGCCAGGAAGGTCCTGCTCCAGGCGCCCTGATCCGGCGGGCCGGCCGGGCGCGGACAGCCCGCGCCGGCGCCCTCAGAGCTGGATCGCCTTGATCTCCAGATACTCCTCAAGGCCGAACTCGCCCAGCTCGCGGCCGAGGCCCGACTGCTTGTAGCCGCCGAAGGGGGCTCGCGGATTGAACTGGCCGCCGTTGATCGCCACCTGGCCGGTGCGCAGCCGTCGTGCGACCTCGACCGCGCGCTGCTCGCCCCCCGCCCACACCGCGCCCGCCAGGCCGTACGGGGTGCCGTTGGCGATGGCGACGGCCTCGTCCTCACCCCGGGTGTAGGGGATGATCGTGAGGACCGGGCCGAAGATCTCCTCCTGCTCGATCACCATCCCCGGCTCCACCCCGGCGAACACCGTGGGCTCCACGTAGAAACCACGCTCCAGCGGCCGGTCGGTGCCTCCGGCGACCAGCCTGGCGCCCTCCTCCTGGCCCCGGTTGATGTAGCGGATCACCCGGTCACGCTGGGCCGCCGACACGAGCGGGCCGAGCCGGGTCGCCTCGTCGAAGGGATCGCCGACCGTGTACTTCCGGGCGGCCTCGACGACGAGCCGGACCACCTCGTCGTACTGGTCCCGGTGGACGATCATGCGGGTCCAGGCGGAGCAGGTCTGGCCGGAGTTGAGGAAGGCGTTGGCCACCGTCGCCTTGGCCGCCGCCGGAAGGTCCGCGTCCGGCAGGACCAGGCTGGCGGACTTGCCGCCGAGCTCCAGGGCCACCCGCTTGATCGTCTCGGCCGCGAGCGAGGCGACCCGGCGCCCGGCCCCGGTGGAACCGGTGAACGACACCATGTCCACCTCCGGGTGGGTGACCAGGGCCTCGCCCACCACCGGGCCGTGACCGCTGAGCATGTTGAAGACCCCGGCGGGCAACCCGACCTCGTCGAAGATCCCGGCGAGCGCGAAGGCCGCCAGCGGAGCCACCTCGCTGGGCTTCAGCACGACGGTGCAGCCCGCGGCGAGCGCGGCGCCCACCTTGCAGACGACCTGGTGGAGGGGGTAGTTCCAGGGGGTGATGGCGGCGACCACCCCGACCGGCTCCCTGAGGACGCGGGAGTTGCCGACCCGCCCGCCCTCGAAGTCGTAGGTCTCGGCCAGCTGGGCGTAGGAGGCCAGCACCCCGGCCGGCATCAGCGTCTGCACCCTCATCGCCACGCCGTACGGCGCGCCCATGTCCGTGGCGATGATCCTGGCCATCTGGTCGGAGCGTTCTCGGATCAGCCCGGCGGCGGCGGCGAGGATCCGGCCTCGCTCGGCGGGAGCCGTCGCCGACCAGGAGGGGAAGGCCTCGCGGGCGGCGGCCACGGCGACCTCGACGTCGGCGGGCGTCCCGGCGGGCACCCTGTCGATCAGCTCCTCGGTCGCCGGGTTGATCACGTCGATGCTCTCGCCCGACGTGGAGGGCCGCCAGGCTCCGTCCAGATAAAGGTGACGCATACCCCTCATCTTTGCGCGCGTGCCCTTGTTCCGCGAGGGCACGGCGGGTACGGCGGTCACGCGGAGATCATCGTTGTGCGGGAGCACAGTAGTGGTCCCGCCGGACGCGCCCCGCCTCCCCACCCGCCCGGCCATGCGCGGCGGGCCGGGAGGAGAGGGCCGGGCGGCGGATCAGTCGAAGATCGGACGCCTGTCCCTGGACCGCTTGAGCTCGAAGAAGCCGTCGGTGGCCGCGACCAGCCGTACCCCGTCCCAGAGCTTGCCCGCGTCCTCGCCCTTGGGCGCGGGCGAGATGACCGGGCCGAAGAAGGCGACGCCCTCGACCGAGATCACCGGGGTGCCGACCTCCTGGCCGACCCGCTCGATGCCGTCGTTGTGCGAGGCGCGGAGTGCCTCGTCGAACTCCGTCGAGTCCATCGCGTCGGCGAACGTGCGGTCGAGCCCGGCGGCCTCCAGTGCCTCCTCGACGGTCTCGCGGAGCGTGTCGAGCTCCTTGACCCTGCCCTGGTTGTGAAAGCGGGTGCCAAGCTCGGTGTAGAGGCGGCCCACCGTCTCGGAGTCGTACTTCTCCTGCACGGCGGTGACCACCCGGACCGGGCCGATGGCCTTGGCGATCATCTCGCGGTAGCTGTCGGGGACCTCCTTGTCCTCGTTCAGCACGTTGAGGCTCATGATGTGCCAGCGCGGCTCGATCGGCCGCACCTTCTCCACTTCCAGCAGCCAGCGAGAGGTCATCCACGCGAACGGGCAGAAAGGGTCAAACCAGAGGTCGACGGGGGTTCGCTCAGTCATCTTCTCGGCTTCCTGGTCGTAAGGCTTCGTCGACAGCGACAACCCGGACACCCGAGTTCCCTATTCCATGGGTGGATTAATCCCTTTACATGTGACTTTATTCTCAAATTTAATGATCAGCTCATAGGTTGTGCCGACGCCGCGCGTCGCGGACTTACGTGGCAGGATTCAGTCACCCCCTAGCAACGGAGCGGGGGAAGTTGTTAAGAGGGAGCGGTAGTGGCAGGCAATCTGACCCGTGACGAGGCGCGCGAGCGCGCACGGCTGCTCAGCGTGCAGTCCTATACGGTGGAGCTCGACCTGACCGAGGGTGAGGAGCGCTTCGAGAGCGTCACCACGGTCCGCTTCACCAGCACCCGCCCGGGTGCCGAGACGTTCGTCGACCTGGCCGGCGCGAAGGTGCGCAAGGCGGTCCTGAACGGCGTCGAGCTGGACGTGAGCGGCTATGACCCGGAGACCGGACGGCTGCCGCTGCCGGATCTGGCCGGGACCAACGAACTGCGCGTGGACGCCGACTGTTCCTACACCCGCACCGGTGAGGGCCTGCACCGCTTCGTCGACCCGGTCGACAAGAGCGTCTATCTGTACAGCCAGTTCGAGACGGCCGACGCGCACCGGATGTACGCGTGCTTCGACCAGCCCGACCTGAAGGCCACCTTCGAGCTGACCGTGCTCGCGCCGTCCCACTGGGAGGTCATCTCCAACGCGGCGCCCGACTCGGCCGAGGAACTGGCGGAACACCATGGCAGGCACGGCGCGCTCCAGGCGGCCAAGCGCTGGCACTTCCCGCCCACCCCGGTGATGTCGACCTACATCACCGCGCTGTGCGCCGGGCCCTACCACAAGGTGACCTCCGAGCACGACGGCATCCCGCTGGGCCTGTACTGCCGGGCCTCGCTCGCCGAGCACCTCGACCCGGAGAACCTCTTCGAGGTGACCAGGCAGGGCTTCGACTTCTTCCACGAGATCTTCGGCGTCCGCTACCCGTTCGGGAAGTACGACCAGCTCTTCGTCCCCGAGTTCAACGCCGGGGCGATGGAGAACGCGGGCTGCGTGACCTTCCTGGAGGACTACGTCTTCCGCTCGCGCGTCACCGACGCGATGATCGAGCGCCGCGCCGAGACGATCCTGCACGAGATGGCGCACATGTGGTTCGGTGACCTGGTCACCATGCGCTGGTGGGACGACCTGTGGCTGAACGAGTCGTTCGCCACCTACGCCTCGGTGCTCTGCCAGGCCGAGGCCACCCGCTGGGGCCAGGGCGCCTGGACCACCTTCGCCAACGTCGAGAAGTCCTGGGCCTACCGCCAGGACCAGCTGCCCTCGACCCACCCGATCGCCGCCGACATCGTCGACATGCACGCGGTCGAGGTCAACTTCGACGGGATCACGTACGCCAAGGGCGCCTCGGTCCTCAAGCAGCTCGTCGCCTACGTGGGGCTGGACAACTTCCTGGCCGGGGTACGCGACTACTTCCGCGAGCACGCCTGGGGCAACACCACGCTCGCGGACCTGCTCGGCGCGCTGGAGCGCACCTCGGGGCGCGACCTGTCCTCCTGGTCCAAGGAGTGGCTGGAGACCTCCTGGGTCAACACGCTGCGCCCGTCGTTCACCACCGACCCCGAGGGCCGCTTCATCGAGTTCGACGTGCTCCAGGAGGCCCCCGCCGACTACCCGACGCTGCGCTCGCACCGCGTGGCCATCGGCCTGTACTCCCTGCGGGACGACAGGCTGGTCCGGGTGCGGCGAGTCGAGCTGGACGTGGTCGGCGCGCGCACCGCGGTGGCCGAACTGGTCGGCGAGGTACAGCCGGACCTGATCCTGATCAACGACGACGACCTGACCTACGCCAAGGTCAGGCTCGACGAGCGGTCACTGCAGACCGTGGTGAACGGCGGCATCGGCAAGTTCACCGAGTCCCTGCCCCGTGCGCTGTGCTGGTCGGCCGCCTGGGACATGACCCGGGACGCCGAGATGTCCGCCCGCGACTACCTCGCCCTGGCCCTCTCCGGGATCCAGTCGATCACCGACATCACGGTCGCCCAGACCGTGCTCCGCCAGACCCGCCTGGCCCTCCAGCAGTACGCCGACCCCGCCTGGCGCGCCCAGGGCCTGGCCCGGCTGAACGCCGCGCTGCGCGACCTGGTCACCGGTGCCGCGCCCGGCTCCGACTACCAGCTCGCCTACCTGAACGCGCTGGCGTCCACCGCCACCTCAGCCGAGGACCTGGCGTTCCTGAAGGGGCTGCTGGACGGTGAGACCGTACTCGACGGCCTCACCGTCGACACCGACCTGCGCTGGACGCTGACCAGCGCCCTGGTCTCCGGCGGCCTGTTCGGCGAGGAGGACATCGCTCAGGAGCTGCTGCGCGACGCCACCGCGACGGGCGAGCGTTCCGCCGCGCTCTCCCGCGCCTTGATCCCGACGGCCCAGGGCAAGGCGAACGCCTGGACCGCGATCATCGAGGGCAAGCTGAGCGGCGCGCTGCTCCGCTCGACGATCGTCGGCTTCATGGACGCGCGCCATCCGGAGCTGCTGGAGCCGTACGCGGCGAAGTACTTCGAGGAGATCGGCAGGATCTGGAAGTCCTGGACCTCCGACAGCGCTCAGAACTTCGCCAACGGCTGCTACCCGGCTCTGGTCATCTCCCCCGAGACGGTCGCCAGGACCCAGGACTTCATCTCGGCCGACCAGCCGCCGCACGCCCTGCGGCGCCTGCTGCTCGAGGGCGCCGACGGTATCGGCCGCGCCCTGCGCGCCCAGGCCAAGGACGCGTCCACGGACTGACCTCGCCGCGGAGCCGGACGGACACCCCTCGCCAGGACGGGCGGGGGGTGTCCGTCCGGTGCGTCGTCACCGGCCGCTGAGGCCAAGCGGTCCTGAGCACCTTGGGGCGAACACTGGTAGAGATAGGTGTCAACCGCAAGGAACACCCCATGTCCGGCTCCGCCCGGTCATCGAGATCTCGCCGGGGGGTGCGGACCCCGGGCTCCGGCCCCGGAAAGCGAAGTCAAGAGAGGGCCCCCGTGGAATCGGCACGTGATCTGCTCATCTCCCTGGCCAGGAGGTACGCCTTTGGTGATGTCGGAGCCCTCGCCTCCGGTGTCGTGGAGAAAGCGGGTGACATCGAGGCGGCGTGCGAGTTCGGCCAGCGACTGCTCTCGCTCGACGCGGAGGACTTCGCCGCCGAGGCGCGGGCCGTACCGAGTGACCTGCGGCGGCGTGCTCGGGCCTGCACGATGCCGCAGACGCCCCGCGAGCAGCCACGCGGCGCGCTGGAGTCGCTGCGGCCCGCGTACGGGCTGCTGCTGGAGGTCATCGCGGTCAGGTGGCACCGCCGGGAACTGAGTCCCATGGTCGCCGCCATCCACATCGCCAGCGAGTATCTCCCGCTGCTCGCGTTCGAGCCGGTACTCGGCAACGCCGGTGATCCCGCGCGCTGGCCGGAGGGCCTGACCGCGCCGGACAGCAGGTTCGGGGTGATCGGCGACCGCGAGTGCGACCACACGAAGGCCGAGCAGTCGGCGGTCAACCGGACACTGCGCGTGGCGGGAGAGCCCGCCGAGGGATGGCGCGCCTACTTCGACCGCCAGCACAGCCAGGTCGCCGGGGCGCTGGCCACCTGCGTGGCCGACTGCCGCAGCCCCTGCACCGCGATGGACTGGGTGCGCGCGGACCGCCGCGACGACCTCGCCCTGCGTGCCGGTGTGGCGCTGGCCTTCGCCGAGACCCCGCTGGTGCGGCTGCGCCACGCCGCTCCGGTGGGCCACGGGTTCGGCGTGCCCTCTCCCGAGGAGGTCACCGAGGCCTGGGAGCGCAGCCGGACCATCCTGGCCAAGAACGAGGTGGGCGCCGAGGCGTCCGGTGACGACGGCTTCCCCCTGCCGGGGCTGCCGGCCCTGTTCTCCGCCGTCGCGGGCGCCCCGGTGACGCCCTCGACGCTGCTGACGGACATCAGCCGCCATCTGGTGCGGCTTCTCCAGTCCTGAGCCGGCCCTGATACGGCCCTGAGCCGACGCTGCCGGCGGGGCCGATCAGAGCAGCCGGCTGACGCACGCCGACAGCGCGCAGCAGATGACGGAGAGCAGCATCAGCCAGACGCCCCGGCGGATGTAGCGCCGCTTGGCGTCTCCGACGGCGCTGAGCCTTCTGATCTCCAGGACGAGCAGGTCGACCCTGTCGCCAGGCCTCGATCCCGGCCGTACCTCGCCGCCGAACCCTCCGGGATAGAACCGGCGTCTCTCCAGCGTCCTGCCCGCCAGCCCCGCGGTACGGCGGTAGAGGGCTCCGACGAGCATGAGGATCCCCATCAGCCAGAAGAACATGCCGGCCCACCAGAGCCATTCGATCTTGCTGGACAACTCGCCGGGCCTCCAGTACCCGTTCAACAGCCCGACGACGACGGCACCGGCTGCCGCGCCCGTCGTGACCAGCAGGATGACCGCCGTCTCGTCCTCCTCGCGGACCCTCGCCCGGACCTCGGCGAATGCCTCCTGCACGTAGCCGATGATCATGTCGGGCTCCCGCGCCGCCGGGAACCCCCTGGAAGAGCGACCCAGCAGCGCGTTCCACCTGATCCTCAGCACAAGCCGATTATCCGGGAAAATCATCTTCGCTCAGCGCGAACGGATCAGCCGCGCCGCGATGCCCGGTCGGCCAGCAGCAGGACTCCGGTGACCACCCCGCCCACCAGGTCGCCCAGGCCGAGGATCGCGGCCATCGACATCGCGGCCGCGCGGCATTCGGCGTCGGGCAGCCACGCCCTGGCCCGCGGACCCGTGACGATCTCCAGTGCCCTCCCGCCATGGTCCACGAAGACGAGCACCGCCCTGTCGGCCTCCTCTCCCAGCGCGGCGTGCAGCCGCTCCGAGAAGTGACGGCGCGGGCCGATCGCCGGCCCGAGATAGGCGGCGAAGCGCAGCCCGGTGAGCCGCTCCGCGGTGCGCAGGGCCCCGCGGACGTCGTCCCCCTCCGTCGAGGTCAGGGTCAGCATCTCGGTACCTCGCCTCCGTCGGCCCTCGCCGGGCCTCACCAGGCCGCCGACGCTCCACCGGTGTGCCGTCCCGGCTCGGCGGTCTCCGCGAGCGAGACCCAGTCTGCCTCAGGCGCCGGAGACGGGCTCGGACGCCGCTCCGTCAGCACCAGAACCGCATCGCTGACCCCGCGCTCGCTGCCGAACGGTCCCCCCAGCCAGACCGCACCCGCCGACGTGCTCCTCGCGGCCCTGTCGCGCATCCTGCCGGGCATCGTCACAAGCAGGACGATGAGCAGGAACAGGCCACCGGAGACCCCGATGAGAAAGCCCAGGACCTCGATCGCGCTGTCCATCTCTCAAAAGTAACCCCAGGTCGGCGGCCCGTCGAGGACTACCAGGTGGTGGGCCTGCGCTCACCCCAGAAACCCCCGCGAGCAGCCTCGATCTGCGACGACACGGAGATCAGGGTGCCCTCGTCGCCGAACCTGCCGGCCAGCATCACGCCGATCGGGAGGCCGTCCGCGCTCCAGTGCAGCGGCAGGTTGACCGCGGGCTGGCCGCTGACGTTGTAGATGGCGGGGAAGGCGGCGAACCGCTTCATCCGCTCGAAGGTCTCCTCGGGGCCCTCGACGTCCTCGAACCAGCCCACGGGCCTGGGCGGTTGCGTCACGGTCGGGGTGAGCACCGCGTCGTAGGGGTCGGTCGCCAGCAGGCCGAACCGGGTGGCGAGCTGCAGCGCCGACTGGGCCTGCAGGAAGTCGGGGGCCGGGGTGGCGAAGCCGCGCTCGCGCAGCCAGGCGGTCAGCGGCCGGAGCCTGTCCTGCCTGGTCAGATCGACCGGGTGCATGCACGAGAACGCGTACCAGAGCGTCACGAACTGCGGCACCGTGTCCGGCCCGAACGGCGGGGCGATGTCGACCACCTCGTGTCCGAGCGCCGCCAGCTCCGCCGAGGCGTGCTCGTAGGCGGCGAGCACCTCGGGGTCCACGACGACGCCGGGGACCAGCGGCTCGGCGTAGCGGGCGATCCGCAGGCGACCGGGGTCGCGGCCCACGTACGCGTGGAAGGAGCCGAGTTCCGGCGGCGGCGCGTGATAGAGATCGCCGGGGTTGTGGTGGGCCATCACGTCGAGCAGCGCGGCGGCGTCGGCGACGGTTCTGGTGATCGGGCCGTTGGTCGACAGGCCGGCCAGGTCGGGAACTATCGGTGCGAAGCTGATCCTGCCCCGGGAGGGCTTGATACCGAACAGCCCGCAGACCGAGGCGGGGATGCGGATCGACCCGGCGCCGTCGCTGCCCTGCGCGGCGGGGGCCAGGCCCGCGGCGACCGCCGCCGCCGCGCCGCCGCTGGACCCGCCGGCCGACCGGGAGAGATCCCACGGGGTGCGGCTGGGCGCCGAGACGGAGGTCTCGGTGTAGCACGGCAGCCCGAACTCGGGCGTCGCGGTCTTGCCGAGCATGATCGTCCCAGCGTCCCTGAGCCGCTCGACCACGCTGTCGTCCACCGGCGCGACGAAGTCCTCATAGGTGGCCGAGCCGAAGTGGATCGGCACGCCCTTGACGAGGTTGAGGTCCTTGATCGGGATCGGCACCCCGGCCAGGGGCGAGGGATCGTCTCCGGCGAGCACCCTCGCCTCGACCTTGTGCGCCTGTTCCAGGGCGAGTTCGGGGGTCACGGTTACGTACGCGCCGATCTGGGGGTCCAGGCGGGCGATCCGGTCGAGGTAGTGCTCGGTGATCTCGACGGGCGAGACCTCCCTGCGCCGCACGGCTGCCGCCTGCTGCAGAGCGTTAAGATCGTGAATGTGAGCCACGCCCCGCACAGTAGGCGCAGAACGCGCGGTTATCCAGAGTGGAAGCCCATAGATACCCGGTTCATAGCAGCGCCAAGCGGGTGACGGCGGTCACAAAAGTATGAGATACGCAATACTAGGCACCCCCCGAGGATGTCAGCTACCGTGAGTTACGTGGATTCCGGTCAGGTACCAGAAGACGGTAACACTACGTCACCGATTTGGGTCAGTGACCGACAGGCCGAGGACCGGCCGACGTCTCGACCCGCCGCACCAGCGTCTACGTACGCACCCGTCGAGCGCGCGGCGCTGCGCAGCCTGCTCGATCACCCCAAGTACCGCCACCTGCGCCGACGCGTTCTCGTCGCGGTCGGCGTGGGCGTGCTCGCAGCCATCCTGCTGGCCAGCTGGCAGCTGGGCTTCACCGCCGCCGTGGTGGCCGCGATCGTCGACACCGTGCTTCACGCCCGTTCCAACTCGTCGGTGCCCGCCTGGCGGCGCTCCTCGGTCGCGGAACGGCGGACGGAGATGCAGTTGAAACGGCTGGAGCGCGGGGGCTACCGCACCCTGCACGCCCGTGCGATCCCCGGCAGCGAGGCCCAGATCGACCACCTGGTCGTGGGTCCCACCGGCGTCTACGCGGTCGACTCCGAGAAGTGGGACAAGCGCCTGCCCGTCCGCGTCCAGTCGCACCGCAAGCTGTTCCACGGCCCGTTCAACCAGAAGCCACGTCTCGACGAGGCGCGCTGGGAGGCGTCCCAGGCCGCCGAACTGATCGGCGCGGAGCTCGGCCGTGAGGTCACGATCGTGCCGTCTCTGGCGATCTACGGCCCGGCCATCCCCTGGAAGGTCCTCAACGTCCGCGAGGTGGACGTATTCGACGGCAGTCGTGTCCGTAAATGGATCACCAAGCGGGAGCGCTCACTCACCGACGCCGAGATCGACAGGATCTACGAGGTCGCCGAGCAGGTCCTGCCCGCGCGCTACCCGGAGAACTGACCTCGCCGGCTCTCCCGCACGGTGTTCGCGAAGCGACGGTGTTCGCGGAACCTGTGGTCACGGACCCGATGTCTCATGGCATGGGCGGTCGTCTCACGCGCTGAGCGGTGGCCGTACCATTCATAGACCACGGTTTCGATGATGGGAGAAGCCTCATGCCCGCCCTCAGGTCTCGTACGGTCACTCACGGCAGGAACATGGCCGGGGCCCGGGCCCTACTCCGGGCGACGGGCGTAGCCGGCGAGGACTTCGGGAAACCGATCATCGCCGTGGCCAACAGCTTCACCCAGTTCGTCCCCGGGCACGTCCACCTGCGCGAGGTCGGCGACGTGGTGGCCGGCGCGATCCGCGAGGCGGGGGCGATCCCCCGCGAGTTCAACACGATCGCGGTCGACGACGGCATCGCGATGGGGCACGGCGGCATGCTGTACTCGCTGCCCAGCCGCGAACTGATCGCGGACGCGGTCGAGTACATGGTCAACGCGCACTGTGCCGACGCGCTGATCTGCGTCTCCAACTGCGACAAGATCACTCCGGGCATGCTGCTCGCCGCCTTCCGGCTGAACATCCCCACGGTCTTCGTCTCCGGCGGTCCGATGGAGGCGGGCAAGACCCCCAACGGGAAACTCGACCTGATCGACCCGATGATCGCCGCGGCCAACGACGCCGTCTCCGACGCGGAGCTGCTGGAGATGGAGGAGAACGCCTGCCCGACCTGCGGTTCGTGCAGTGGCATGTTCACCGCCAACTCGATGAACTGCCTCGCCGAGGCCATCGGCCTCGCGCTTCCGGGCAACGGCACGATCCTGGCCACGCACAAGGCGCGCAGGAAGCTGTTCGAGGACGCCGGACGCCGGCTCGTGGAGATCACCCGCCGCTACTACGAGCAGGACGACGAGACGGTCCTGCCACGCGCCATCGCGACCAAGGACGCGTTCGAGAACGCCATGGCGCTGGACGTGGCGATGGGCGGCTCGACCAACACGATCCTGCACATCCTCGCCGCGGCCCGCGAGGCCCAGGTCGACTTCGGGCTGAAGGAGATCAACGAGATCTCGCTGCGGGTGCCCTGCCTGTGCAAGGTCGCCCCCGCCACCGCGAAGTACCACGTCGAGGACGTCCACCGCGCCGGCGGCATCCCGGCGATCCTGGGCGAGCTCGACCGGGGCGGCCTGCTCCACCGCGACGCCTACACGGTCAACGGCGGCACCCTGGGCGACTACCTCGACTCCTGGGACCCGCAGTCGCCGCGCGCGCTGCCCGAGGCCCTTGAGCTGTGGCACGCGGGTCCCGGCAACGCCCGCACCGTGAAGCCCTTCTCCCAGGGAGCCCGCTGGGAGGAACTGGACCTCGACCGGTCCGAGGGCTGCGTGCGCGACATCGAGCACGCCTACACCCGCGACGGCGGCCTGGCCGTCCTCTACGGCAACATCGCCACCGAGGGCTGCATCGTCAAGACCGCCGGGGTCGACGAGTCGATCTGGAGGTTCGAGGGCCCCGCGGTGGTCTTCGAGTCGCAGGACGACGCGGTCGAGGGCATCCTCAACAACAAGGTCAAGGCCGGCGACGTCGTGGTGATCCGCTACGAGGGGCCGAAGGGCGGGCCCGGCATGCAGGAGATGCTCTACCCCACCTCGTTCCTCAAGGGCAAGGGGCTGGGCAAGGAGTGCGCGCTGATCACCGACGGCCGCTTCTCCGGCGGAACGAGCGGCCTGTCCATCGGTCACGCCTCCCCCGAGGCGGCCGAGGGCGGCACCATCGCGCTCGTCGAGGACGGCGACCTCGTCACGATCGACATCCCCGGCCGCTCGATCGAGCTGAAGGTCTCCGAGGAGGAACTGGCCGCCCGCCGGGAGAAGCTCCTGGCCGATCTGGGCGGCTACCGGCCGCGGACGCGCCAGCGCCCGGTGAGCGCCGCGCTGCAGGCATACGCCGCGCTCACCACCTCCGCCTCCACAGGTGCCTCGCGCGACCTGTCACAGCTGTCGCGCTGACCTGGGCTTCCTATCGGACAGAGATGCCTTACCCGATAGGAAGTTCGAAAAAATGTCAGTGCTCGGACGTATCATCTGGGTATGACTAGCGTCATGAAGCTCACCACCCCGCTGACGGCCGCCGAGATCGCCGCCCTCGCCCTGTCGATGGCACATCTGGGGTCGGGCCCGCAGGCCAACGCCGCCCGCAGCGGCCTGCGTCATGCGTTCGAGCAGATGGAGATCGACGACGACGTCGTCGCCACCACCCTGATGACCCTCACCGAGCCGATGCCCGCCCCGATCGCCGACCGCGCCCGGACGATCGCCAACGCCATCACCTCAGGCCTCGTCATCCGCCTCCACTACCGCGACGTCTCCGGGCGGATCACAGTCCGTGACGTCGACCCGGTGACCTGCATGGTCCACCGCGAATACTGGTATCTCGTCGGCATGTGCCGCATGCGTCACGGGATCCGGGCGTTCCGGTTCGACCGGATCGTCGCCACCGAACCCACCTTCGTACCGGCCCGCCCGCACCGAGCCGAGGGATTCCTGCCCTTCCAGGGCAAGCGCGCCGCGTAGCCGGTCGCGGTCAGGTCGGCTCGAGCCGCCACCCCGGCCGGTCCGGGCCGGGGTGGCGGACTCCCGATGTGGTCAGCCGCAGCAGCCGCCGCCGCAACACCCGCCGCCACCACCGGAAGGCCGGGGCGCGGCCGGGGAACTCGCGGAGCCGCCGGTCACCGCGACGGTGGACAACAGCTTGACCGTGTCGTCGTGGCCGTCGGGGCAGAGCGCCGGCTCACCGGAGCGTGCCATCGGACGGGAGATCTCAAAGGTGGACCCGCAGGCGCGGCAGCGGAAGTCGTATCGGGGCATGACCCCAAGGTTACCCGGCTCGCTCGCCGATCACCCGTGCCGCCGGTGTCCTGTCTCCTCTCGTGAGGCTTCCCCGGGCAGGCGGGAAAGGCGCGCCGAGAAAGGTCAGGCGAAGGTGATGGAGGCGTAGTCGGCCACCGGCCGGTAGCCGATCGCCCGGTAGATCGAGTTGGACGTGGGGTTGGACAGGTCCGTGAAGAGCAGCACGTCCTCGGCGCCCTCGGTGAGCACCTTGGCGCTCACGGCATGCGAGAGCGCGGTGCCGTAGCCCTTCCGCCGAAACTCCGCGGGCGTGTAGACGGGGCCGACCCGAGACATCCCGCCGATGGGCGAGGAGGCCCCGGCGAACGCGACGGGCCGCCCGCCCGCCTCCCACACGACCAGTTCCCGTCTGGCGATCCGGCTGGCCACCAGCGGGGTCAGGTCGACGGGGCCGACCGCCTCGGCCTCGGCCTGGAACTCCTCACCCCACCGGACCAGGAGATCGAGGTCGTCGGCGACGGCCACCCGCGAGGCCCCTCGCGGAGCGGGGTCCGGGCCGACCAGCGCGTCGAGCCGGTAGAGGCGTTCCGCACGACGTTTGGCCTCGGGCCGCCACCAGGAGGCGGCGAACGCCTCGGCCAGCGGGAGCGGCCCGGCCACGCCGGGGACCGCCCGTTCCTTCTCGATCAGGTCGGTGGCGAGGTCGAGCACGGTGTCGGCGGGGATGTCGGGGAGCAGAAGGGCGTGCGGAGGCGTCTGGATCGCGGTCGCCACGATCCGGCCGCCGCGCTCCAGCCTGCCCAGCAGCACGTCATCGCCCCACAGACCGCTCCGTACGGCGCGCAGGACCGTGAGAGGGACGGTGTTGCGGACCGGATCCCGCAGCAGCCACGGCTCCGCCATCCCCGCGTACACCTCGATGTCGGAGGTGAAGGTCCATGTCATGACCATGATTGTGCCCATCGGGGGTCGTCGGCGCCAACGGGCCTGCCGCCGTGATCAACGCCGTGCGGCGCGATCACAGCGGCGCCGTTCTCAGGCCGCGCTCTCCGCGAGGTAGGGCGCCCACTGGGGGTCGCCGACGATGTGCGCGCCGATCAACCGCCAGTGGACGCCGCGTGGCACCACCGGGGCGACGCTGAGCGTCCACCCCAGTTCCTCCAGCATGCGATCGGCCTTGCGGTGGTTGCACGTCGTGCACGACGCGACGCAGTTCTCCCAGGTGTGGGGGCCGCCCCGCGAGCGCGGGATGACATGGTCGATGGTCTCGGCCCGCTGGCCGCAGTAGGCGCACCGGTAGTCGTCCCGGCGCATCAACGCGGTTCGGGTCAGCGGAATCCGCGACCGGTAGGGAATCCGGACATATCTTCGAAGCCTGATCACCGAAGGAACGTCGAGCGTGCGGCTCGCCGAGCGGAACACGGCGCCCCGCCCGTCGCGGTGCACGACGTCCGCCTTCTCCCTGAGCACGAGCACGACGGCCCGGTGCAGGGACAGGGTGGTCAGGGGTTCGTAGGTGGCGTTCAAGAGCAGGACCTGGCGCATCAGCGGGCCTCTCCCGCCGCAGGACGTGTCAGTTGAGGGGGCACGCCACCGCGTGCCCCGGCTGGCGGCCCCTCCTGGGGCCCGGGCGCTTCCGTCACGAGGACCTCCGCCGGACGGCCCAGCGGATGCTCACCACGGCACCGTCCTTCACCAAGTTTGGCTTCTGCGTCGCGGTTCCCGCCACCCATAAATGACTGGAGAGAAACCTGATACGTTTTATGCCCGCATTACCAGTTCTTAACTCCTCCTGCCGCAGATCAGATACGCCCGTCGCGCAATGCCCGCGTTCTGCCCTGCCGAGGTCGTAGGGTTCCTGCCATGACGCGACAGCCATATCCTCCAGCCAGCCGTGTTGAGCTCGTCGAGGAGCTCCACGGGGTGCCTGTTTCCGACCCCTACCGCTGGCTGGAGGATTCGGATGATCCGGCGACGAAGGACTGGCTGGTGGGGCAGGAGAGGCTGCTGGAGACCGAGCTGGACATCCTCCCCGGACGCGAGGGTTTCAAGGCGCGGATCACGGAGCTGCTCAGGTCCGGTTCGGTCAGCGCGCCGACGTGGCGCGGGGAGCGGCAGTTCTTCATGAGGCGCACCCCGGGACAGGAGCACGCCGTGCTCTACACCGTCGACCCCGGCGGCACCGAGCGGGCGCTGCTCGACCCGATGGCGCTCGACTCGACCGGGCTGACCACCCTCGACTCCTGGCAGCCCGACAAGGAGGGCCGTCTGCTCGCCTACCAGGTCTCGGTGGGCGGCGACGAGGAGTCGAGCCTCTACCTGATGGACGTCGCGTTCGGCGACCGCATCGAGGGACCGATCGACCGCTGCCGCTACTCCCCCGTGGCGTGGCTGCCCGGCGGCGAGGCTTTCTACTACGTGCGCAGACTGCCCGCCACCGAGGTGCCCGAGGGGGAGGAGCAGTTCCACCGCCGGGTCTACCTGCACAGGGTCGGCACCTCCACCGAGGAGGATGTCCTGATCTTCGGTGATGGCCTGGAGAAGACCAACTACTACGGCGTGGCGGTCTCCCGCGACGGCCGGTGGCTGCAGATCTCCGCCTCCCGCGGCACCGCACCGCGCAACGACCTGTGGGTGGCCGACCTGGAGGCCTCTTCTCCCTCCTCCCCCGACCTGGTCGTCGTCCAGCAGGACGTCGACGCCCAGACGGCCCTGCACTTCGGCCGCGACGGCCGCCTGTACGTCTTCACGGACCGCGACGCCCCGCGCGCCCGTGTCTGCGTGACCGACCCGTCCGATCCTCGGTTCGAGAACTGGCGTGACCTCATCCCGCAGGACCCCGAGGCCGTGCTGACGGACTTCGCGATCCTCGACGACCTCGACCGGCCGGTCATGCTCGCCGGCTGGACCCGCCACGCGATCAGCGAGATCTCGGTGCACGACCTGGCCACCGGTGAGCGCGTCGGAGATGTGCCGACGCCCGGCCTGGGCACCATCGGCGGCATCAGCGAGCGCCCGGAGGGCGGCCACGAGGCGTGGTTCGGCTACACCGACAACACCACGCCGCCGAGCATCCAGCGCTACGACGCCCGCACCGGCGAGACGACGCTCTGGGCGGCCTCCCCCGGCGCCGTCGAGGTGCCCGCCGTCGACACCGAGCAGGTGACCTACCGCTCCGCCGACGGCAGCGAGGTCCACATGCTGGTGATCTCCCGTCCCGGCGCCGAGGGCCCGCGCCCCACGATCCTGTACGGCTACGGCGGTTTCGGGCTCTCGATGACCCCCGGCTACTCGGCGTCCATCCTGAGCTGGGTCGAGGCGGGCGGCACGTACGCCATCGCCCAGCTGCGCGGCGGCGGCGAGCAGGGCGAGGAGTGGCACCGGGCCGGGATGCTCTCCCACAAGCAGAACGTCTTCGACGACCTGCACGCGGCGGCCGAGCACCTGATCGCCACCGGCGTGACCACGTCCTCGCAACTGGCCATCTCCGGCGGCTCGAACGGCGGCCTGCTGGTAGGCGCGGCCCTGACCCAGCGCCCGGAGCTGTACGCCGCGGTGGTCTGCTCGGCTCCGCTGCTCGACATGATCCGCTACGAGCTGTTCGGCCTGGGCGCGACGTGGAACGTCGAGTACGGCTCCGCCGAGAAGCCCGACGAGTTCGCCTGGCTGCACTCCTACTCCCCCTACCACCATGTACGCGAGGGGGAGTGCTACCCGGCGACGTTGTTCACGGTCTTCCAGTCCGACACCCGGGTCCATCCGCTGCACGCCTGGAAGATGTGCGCGGCCCTGCAGCACGCCCAGGCCTGTGACCGGCCGATCCTGCTCCGCAACGAGATCGAGGCCGGCCACGGAGCCCGTTCGGTGAGCAAGACCATCGAGCTCGCCGCCGACCAGCTGACCTTCCTCGCCTACCACACCGGGCTGACCTCCTGAGCGGCGGGGAGGGCACCTCCTGGGGCACCCTCTCCCGGTACGGCCGCGACGCCGGACTGTCGTGGGCGGCGGTTATGGTCGGGGGGTGGACGACGCAGCGGTGGCCGAGGGTCTGACCTTCGTCGAAGGCGAGCCCGGCGCCTTCCTTCGGCCGTACGTCACGCATCTGTCGGCCTACACCGAGCGTCACGCCGAGCCCGTGCCCCGGCGGCAGCCGCCGTTCGCCGGCATCGTGATGATCTTCGGTTTCGGTGCGCCGCTCGCGCTGAGCGGGCCGCGGGGAGGGCGGCGGCTGGCGTCGTTCGCGGGCGGCCTGCACGACACCTACGTCGACACCACCACGGCCGGAACCGCCGAGGGGGTGCAGGTCAACCTCACACCGCTCGGGGCCAGACGGCTACTCGGCGTGCCCATGCGGGAGCTGACCAACCGGGTGGTGTCGCTGGAGGAGGTGCTCGGACCGTGGGCCACGACCACGGTCGAGCGGTTGGCACAGGCTTCCGGCCGGACCGCCCGGCTCGCGCTGCTGGACGAGGCGCTCAGTGAGCGGATCAACGAGGCGCCGGTCACCGACCGCCGCGTCGGCTGGGCGTGGGACCGCCTGGTCGCCACCCGTGGCGCGGTGTCCGTGGCCTCGATGGCCGCCGAGCTGGGGTGGAGCCACCGGCATCTGGTCTCCCGCTTCCACGACCAGGTCGGGCTGGCGCCGAAGGCCGCGGCCAGGGTGCTGCGTTTCGAGCACGCCACCGGCCGGCTGAGGTCCGGCATGTCCCTGGCCGACACCGCGGCCGCCTGCGGCTACTACGACCAGGCCCATATGAACCGCGACTTCAAAGCCATGGCCGGAGTCACCCCCCGCGAGCTGGCGGCGCCGCGCGCCCCCGGATGATCAGGTCAGATTTTTCCAAGCCCGGCCCCTCCCGCCGGTGACATCGTGGTGATCACCGAACAGGAGGAGGAAGCATGCGAACCGTTTATCCGCTGGTCCGCTACCACGACCCCGCCAAGGCCGTCGACTGGCTGGTCCGGGCATTCGGATTCGAGGTCCACGAGCTGGTCACGTCCGACGACGGAGGCGTCGGCCATGGCGAACTGCTCGTCGGCACCGGGATGGTCATGACCGGTAGGGGCGAGCCCGGCGGCCCGGGGATCTACATCGCCGTGGACGACCCCGACGCCCACCACGACAGGGCCGTCGCGGCCGGAGCCGAGGTCACCAGCGAGCCGGCCGACCAGGACTACGGCTCGCGCGACTACGCCTGCAAGGACCCGGAGGGCAACCTCTGGTATTTCGGGACGTACCGGCCCTGACTCCCGCGGCGTCCCTTCTCAGGATCCGGGGCGGGGGTGGCCGAGGACGTCGCGCGCCGCCGCCACGGCGGCCTGGCCGAAGCTGATGCCGCCGTCGTTGGGGGGTACTGCGCGGTGGGTCAGGATCCGGAAGCCTCCGAGCCCGAGGGCGCCCGCGAGACCATCAAGCAACAGGCGGTTCTGGAAGACCCCGCCGGACAGCGCGACCGTGCCGATCCCGGTGCTCTCCCGGATCCTGGCGCACGCCGCGGCGGTGACGGCGGCGAGCCCGTTGTGGAAGCGGGCGGAGACGAGCGCCGGGACCACCCCGGCGCGGGTCTCCTCGGTGACCGCACGGATGAGGTCCGCGACCTGGATCGTCACGAGCGACCCCTCGTCGAGGATCCGCGCCGGGTAGGCGCCACCCTCGGCGGGGTCGGCCCGCTGCTCCAGGGCGATCGCGGCCTGTCCCTCGTATCCGGCGGTGTCCCGGAGCCCGAGGATCGCCGCCACCGCGTCGAACAGACGGCCCGCGCTGGAGGTGAGCGGGGAGTTCGTCCCCGCTCCGGCCACGGCGAGCACCTCGTCCCAGCGTGTGCCGTGGCGGGCCCTGACCCGCAGGTCCTCGGGGAGCGCGGCACCGTACGCCGCGTCCAGGTGGGCGGCCGCCATCCGCCAGGGCTGCCTGATGGCCGCGGTGCCGCCGGGCATCGGCACCGGCGCCAGGCGGCCGGCACGGGTGAAGCCGACGAGGTCGGCCACCAGGAGCTCGCCACCCCAGATCGTGCCGTCGGTGCCGTACCCGAGACCGTCGAAGGCCACCCCGATGACCGGGCCGCTCTCGGCGTTGTCGGCCAGGCAGGAGGCGATGTGCGCGTGGTGGTGCTGCACCCCGGTCAGGTCCACCGACTCCAGATCGAGGGCGTACTTGGTGGACAGGTACTCGGGGTGGAGATCGTGTGCGACGAGGCCGGGGGTGATGCCGAGCAGGCGCCCGAGGTGTTCGATCCCCTCTGCGAAGGAGCGCAGCGTCTCGTAGTTCTCCAGGTCGCCTATGTGATGGGAGACGAAGGCGTACCCTCGCCTCGCGAGGCAGAACGTGCTCTTCAGCTCGGCACCGCAGGCGAGCACGGGCCGCCGGGCGGGCGGTGAGAGCCGCAGTGGCTCCGGGGCGTATCCCCGGGACCTGCGCAGCGGTAGCGCCCGCCCCCGCGCGACGAGGACCACGGAGTCGTCGGCCCGGATGTGGATCGGCCGGTCGTGGGTCAGGAAGGCGTCCGCGATCCCGGCCAGCCTGACGAGCGCGTCGTCGTCGCGGTGGGCGATGGGCTCGTCGGAGAGGTTCCCGCTGGTGAGCACGTACGGCCGGGTGAACTCGGCGGCGAGCAGGTGGTGGACCGGCGTGTACGGCAGCATGAGGCCGAGGGTGCGGTCGCCCGGCGCCACGGCTCCGGCCGGCGCGGCCCCCGAGCGGCGGGGCAGCAGCACGATCGGGCGCCGCGGGCCGGTGAGCAGCCGCTCGCTCTCGTCGTCCAGTTCGCAGAGCGCGTGGGCGGCGCGCAGGTCGGGAACCATGATCGCGAACGGCCTGTCCTCGCGGCGTTTGCGAGCGCGGAGGGTCCTGGCGGCCTCCTCGTCCGCCGCGTCGACCGCCAGGTGGTACCCGCCGAGCCCCTTGACCGCCAGGACGCCGCCCGCCCGCAGCACCTCCGCCGCCGCCACGATCGGATCGCCACCGCCACCGTGGGGGACGCCGTGGGGGGCGCCGCCGTCCAGCAGGCGCAGGACCGGGCCGCAGGCCGGGCAGCAGATCGGCTGGGCGTGGAACCTGCGGTCCGACGGGTCGAGGTACTCCCTCTCGCACTCCCCGCACATGGCGAATCCGGCCATCGTGGTGGCGGGCCGGTCGTAGGGGAGGTCCCGGATGATGGTGAACCTCGGCCCGCAGTTGGTGCAGTTGACGAAGGGGTGGCGGTATCGCCGGTCGGCGGGGTCGAACAGCTCGCCCAGGCAGTCATCACATGTCGCGACATCAGGTGAGATAAGAGTGACCCGCCGGTCTCCGTCCCGGCTGGCCGCGATGCGGAATCCGCGCTCTCCGCGCGCCGGTATCGAGGTGGCCGTCATGCGGTGGATCACCGCCAGCGGCGGGGCCTGACTTCGCAGGTCCTCCTGGAAGCGCGCGACGTCGCCGGGCACCCCCTCGGCCTCGATGAGAACACCGTGGCCGTCGTTGCCCACCCATCCCGACAGCTCCAGCCGCCGGGCCAGGGAGTGGACATGGGGGCGGAAGCCCACCCCCTGCACGATCCCCTCGACCCTGATCCTGACGCGGACCCGCGCCCGCCCCGTGCCCATCCCGCCATCCTTCCCGCGTCCGGCGGGAAGGCCTCGGGGCTCGCATGATCTGGACGGGAAGGTTACGTCGATGATCAGAGCTTTGCCGTTGGTTGTCGAGCCAAGGGTGTCGGCCCTGAAACGGCCAATCGTAACGTAGCGACTACCGTGAAAAATACGGAGCGTTGACATGCCTGTCACACCGAGTACCCAACCACCGCCCGCCGTCGCCCCGGTCACGGAGGCGGAGGTCATCGCGGCCTTCGCGCGACGGGAGCACGCCGGGCGCGCCCTGGCGGGAGACGTGGAGCGCATCGCGCGTGCCGCCCAGGCCATGGCCGCCAGGTTCCACCTCGGCGGCAAGCTGATCGTTTTCGGCGACGGCGGCTCGGACGCGGCACACGTCGCGGTCGAGTTCATGCACCCGGTCATCGTGGGCAAGAGGGCGCTCGCGGCGGTGGCACTGGGCAACGACGCGACAACGATCGGCCGGGACGGTGAGAACGGCGGGGGCGGCGGGGGCGGTGGGGGCGCTGCCGAGGTCTTCGCCCACCAGGTGCGCCACTGGGCGGACGCCTCCGACATGGCCCTGGGGATCTCACGTGACGACCGGTGCCCGAGCGTTCCGCGAGGCTTGCGGACCGCCGGGGAACTGGGCCTGCTGACCATCGCCCTGACCTGTGGCGAGGCCCATGGGGACGGGCACGGAGACGAGGTGGCCGACCACGTCCTGGTCGCCGCGTCCGATGACCCTGCCGTGGTCAAGGAGGTCCATGTCACCGCTTACCACCTGCTGTGGGAGCTGGTCCACGTGTTCTTCGACCGGCTCGGCCCACCCGCGCGAGGGGCGTCCCGGTGAACGGGCCGGAGGACTGCACCGCCGGTGTCTGCATCACCTGCTCCGACCAGGCGCTGCCGGTGAGGGTGGTCAGGCTGCTGGAGGGGGAGCTGGCGATCGTCGACGCCGGCGGGGTCCTCGAAGAGGTGAGCGTGGCCCTGATCGACCCGGTGGTGGGCGACACCGTCCTCGTACACGCCAGGGAGGCCATCGCCGTGATCGCGCACGGGAGCGAAGGACGGGGGGACGACGATGAGCACGCTTGACGGAACGCCCGCGGAGGGCACCCGAGGGCTGTACCCCTTCCTCGACGAGTACGAGCAACGGACACCGGACATCGCGGAGGCGGAGACCGAGGCCAGACGGTCGGCGGTGGAGAAGACCGGCGAGATCGTGCGGCTGCGCCGGCGGATGGGCGAGGAGTCGGCGGCGGAGCTGGCCGCGTGCGCCGGGCGGATGGCGGCGAGGTTCGCCTCCGGCGGCCGGCTGTTCAGCTTCGGCAACGGCGGGAGCAGCACCGACGCCCAGGAGGTCGCCACCGCCTTCCTGCACCCCCACCGCGGCCCGGCCCTGCCCGCGCTCTCCCTGACCGATGACGTCGCCGTGGTCACCGCGCTCTCCAACG
The DNA here is from genome assembly GCF_040678965.1 of Streptosporangium sp. NPDC049248. NCBI lineage: Bacteria > Bacillati > Actinomycetota > Actinomycetes > Streptosporangiales > Streptosporangiaceae > Streptosporangium > Streptosporangium sp. NPDC049248. The sequence continues at coordinate 76,848 of NZ_JBFAQY010000024.1, read as the reverse complement.
ACGTCGGGTTCGAGGTGGTCTTCTCCAGGCAGCTCGCGGCGCTCGGCCGGCCGGGGGACATCGCCGTCGGCCTGTCCACGAGCGGCGGCTCGGCCAACGTCGTCCGGGCGTTCGAGGAGGCGGCCCGCCGGGGCATGCTCACCGTCGGGCTGGCCGGCGGAGGGGGCGGCAGGCTGACCGAACTGTTCGAGCTGGGCGTGCTGGCCCACCTGTTCGTCGTGCCCTCCTCCTCGGTGCACCGGATCCAGGAGGCCCAGACCACCCTCTATCACGTCCTGTGGGAGCTCACCCGGCACGCGCTCGGACCGGCACCGATCCCGCGGATGCACGACCCCGGCTGAGAGCCGGCGTTCCTCTCCCCCTTCACGGTCCACGAAGACATCCACCAGGAGTGGGGAGACGTCATGGCAGCGCCGACAGACGCGGCAAGCAGCAGCTCTCCGGAGCAGCAGGAACCGACCGTCCACATACTGTGGATCAACGCCGGGCTGAGTTGCGACGGCGACTCCGTCGCGCTCACCGCGGCGACGCAGCCGAGCATCGAGGAGATCGTGCTCGGCGCGCTTCCCGGGCTTCCCAAGGTGGCCGTGCACTGGCCTCTGATCGACTTCGAGTCCGGGCCGATGCAGGGCGCGGACGTCTTCATCGAGTGGTTCTTCAAGGCCGATCGCGGCGAGCTGGATCCGTTCGTACTGGTCGTCGAGGGCTCGATCCCGAACGAGTCGATCAAGCAGGAGGGGTACTGGTGCGGTTTCGGCAACAACCCCGACACCGGCCAGCCCATGACGACCAGCGAGTGGCTGGACCGGCTCGCGCCCAAGGCGACCGCGATCGTGTGCGCGGGCACCTGCTCGGCGTACGGCGGCATCCACGCGATGGCCGGGAATCCCACCGGGGCCATGGGCGTCGCCGACTACCTGGGCTGGAACTGGAGGTCCAAGGCGGGCCTGCCTATCGTCAACGTGCCCGGCTGCCCGATCCAGCCGGACAACCTCTCCGAGACGCTCCTCTACCTGCTCTACCAGGTCGCCGGGCAGGCGCCGATGATCCCGCTGGACGAGGCGCTGCGACCGACGTGGCTGTTCGGCCAGACCGTCCACGAGGGCTGTGACCGCGGCGGCTACTACGAGCAGGGCCAGTTCGCCGTCGAGTACGGCTCGCCGAAGTGCCTGGTGAAGATCGGCTGCTGGGGGCCGGTCGTCCGGTGCAACGTCCCCAAACGCGGCTGGATGAACGGGATCGGCGGCTGCCCGAACGTGGGAGGCATCTGCATCGCCTGCACGATGCCGGGCTTCCCCGACAAGTTCATGCCGTTCATGGACGAGCCTCCCGGCGCCCTCATCTCCTCGACGGTGAGCGGCGCGTACGGGACGGTCATCCGCACCCTGCGCGGCATCACCTCCAAGACCGTCGAGAAGGAACCGAAATGGCGCCACAAGGGGCGCGAGCTGCTGACCGGCTACAAGGCGCCCTGGAGCTGACATGACGACATCGGAGCAGAACCCGGAACTCGTGGAGATGGCCTGGGACCCCATCACCAGGATCGTCGGGAGCCTCGGCATCTACTGCAAGATCGATTTCAAGAACCGGCAGGTCGCCGAGTGCTACAGCACCTCGTCGATCTTCCGCGGCTACAGCATCTTCATGAAGGGCAAGGACCCGCGCGACGCCCACTTCATCACCAGCCGCATCTGCGGGATCTGCGGCGACAACCACGCGACCTGCTCGGTCTACGCGCAGAACATGGCCTACGGGGTGCGGCCCCCGTCCCTGGGCGAGTGGATCGTCAACCTCGGCGAGGCCGCCGAGTACATGTTCGACCACAACATCTACCAGGAGAACCTGGTGGGGGTCGACTACTGCGAGAAGATGGTCCGCGAGACCAACCCCGGCGTGCTGGCGATGGCCGAGCGCACCGAGGCGCCGCACGCGGGCGACCACGGCTACCGGACGATCGCCGACATCATGCGCTCGCTGAACCCGCTGGAGGGCGAGTTCTACCGCGAGGCGCTGGCGGTGAGCCGCACCACCCGGGAGATGTTCTGCCTCATGGAGGGCAGGCACGTGCACCCCTCCACGCTCTACCCCGGCGGAGTCGGCACGGTCGCGACGGTGCAGTTGTTCACCGACTACCTGACCCGGCTGATGCGCTACGTGGAGTTCATGAAGCGGGTCGTGCCCATGCACGACGACCTGTTCGACTTCTTCTACCAGGCGCTGCCCGGCTACGAGGAGGTCGGCCGCAGGCGCGTGCTGCTGGGATGCTGGGGAAGCTTCCAGAACCCCGAGCACTGCGACTTCACCTACCGCAACATGAGCGACTGGGGTCGCGAGATGTTCGTCACGCCGGGGGTGATCGTCGACGGCAGGCTGGTCACCAACGACCTGGTCGACATCAACCTCGGCATCCGGATCCTGCTGGGCAGCTCCTACTACGACGACTGGCAGGGACAGGAGCCGTTCGTCACCCACGACCCGCTGGGCAACCCGGTCGACATCCGGCACCCGTGGAACCAGCACACCATTCCGCACCCGCAGAAACGCGACTTCAGCGACAAGTACAGCTGGGTCATGTCGCCCCGCTGGTTCGACGGGGAGAACACGCTCGCGCTCGACACCGGCGGCGGGCCCATCGCCAGGCTCTGGTCGACGGCGCTGTCCGGGAAGGTCGACATCGGCTACGTCAGGTCCACCGGCCACAGCGTGCAGATCAACCTGCCGCGGACCGCGCTGAAACCGGAGAAGACGTTCGAGTGGAAGATCCCCGAGTACAAAGGCCAGCCGCTGTCCAACGCTCTGGAGCGCAACCGGGCCCGCACCTACTTCCAGGCCTACGCGGCGGCGTGCGCGCTGCACTTCGTCGAGCAGGGCCTGGCCGAGGTCCGCGCGGGCCACACCCAGACCTGGGCGCCGTTCACCGTCCCCGAGGAGACGATCAGCTGCGGGTTCACCGAGGCCGTACGGGGGGTGCTCTCCCACCACATGGTGATCAGGGACGGGAAGATCGCCAACTACCATCCGTATCCGCCGACCCCCTGGAACGCCAGCGTCCGCGACGTGCACGGCACACCGGGCCCCTACGAGGACGCGGTGCAGAACACACCGATCTTCGAGGAGAACCCGCCCGCGGACTTCAAGGGCATCGACATCATGCGCGCCGTGCGGAGCTTCGACCCGTGCCTGCCGTGCGGGGTGCACATGTACCTCGGCGGCGGCGAGGAGCTCCGCAGGCTGCACACCCCGCACGCCTTCGACGCCAGGTGACCCAGCGGCCGCCGGGGAGCCGACCGCTTCCCGGCACCGGAAAGGAGGCTTGGCGGATGCCGCAGGCCCATGACATCCGGGTGACCGGCGATCGCGTCGAGGCGCTGATCGCCGACCTCGGCACGCTGAGCGACGCCGTGACCCGCGCCAAGGCCGAGGACCTGGTACGGGCCCTCGTCGAGCTGTACGGCGCCGGTCTGGAGCGCGTCGTCGAGATCGTCACCGAGACCGAGGCGGCCGAGGTGCTGCGCCGCCTGGTCGGCGACCCGCTCGTGTCCGGCCTGCTGGTGCTGCACGACCTGCACCCGCTGAGCACGGTCGAGCGCGTTCGCGAGGCGCTGGACGGCGTACGGCCCTATCTGGGGTCGCACGAGGGCGGCGTGGAGCTGCTCGGCGTGGGCGAGGACGGGATCGTGCGACTCCGTCTGGAGGGCACCTGCCACGGCTGCCCGTCCTCGCGGCTCACCGTGACCGACGCCATCGAGCGGGCCATCGGCCAGGCCGCTCCCGAGGTGTCCGGGGTGGAGGTCGAGGGGGTGACCGACGACCGCTCGGAGCTGTTGCAGATCCAGCGCCGAGCGCCCGGCCCGTGCCCGGTGCCGGAGCGGACGCCCGCGCCGGAACCGGTGTCGGGACCGGTGCCGTGACGGCCACCGGGCTGCGCAGGTTCCGCGAGCCGCCCGGAAGGGGCGGTCCGCCGGTGACGCTCTGCGAGCTGTGCGCGGAGCCTGCCAGCGAGGACCACGGCCACGTCGTGAACGTCGAGACCCGGGGACTGCTGTGCGCCTGCCGGGCCTGCCACCTGCTGTTCACTCGTGGCACGGGGGGCCGGGCACGCTACCGGGCCGTGCCTCGACGCTACCTTCACGACCCGCGGTTCCCGCTGAGCCCGGCCGACTGGGACGAGATGCAGATCCCGGTCCGCACGGCGTTCTTCTTCCACAACTCCGTGCTGGGCAGGACGGTCGCCTTCTACCCGAGCCCGGCGGGCGCCACCGAGTCGCTGCTGCCGCTGGAGACGTGGGAGCGCGTTCTGACGGCCAACCCGGCGATGGCCGACGTCCAGCCCGACGTGGAGGCGCTCCTGGTGGACCGCCGCCCCGACGGCGGCTTCGCCTGCCACCTGGTGCCGATCGACACCTGCTACGAGCTGGTCGGCCTGGTGCGGCTGCACTGGAAGGGCTTCGACGGCGGCCAGGAGGCACGGGAGGCCATGGAGGGCTTCTTCGCCGACCTGCGCGGCCGCGGTCGCACCGTGCCGGGCGCCTCTCGGACAAGGGGCTGTGACGGCCGTGGCTGAGCGCGCGTTCGACTGCGTGGGCGTCCGGGCGGAGGCGTACGCCGCCTTCCCGACGCTCGTCTTCCGGCTGCGCGTCACCGACCCCTCCCCCGACGGGGTGCACAGCATCGCGCTCCGCTGCCAGATCCGGGTGGAACCGCAGCTGAGACGGTACGGCGACACCGAGGCGGAGCTGCTCGGCGACCTGTTCGGCGACCCGTCCCGGTGGGGCGACACGCTGAAGCCCCTGCAGTTCGCCAACGTCTCGGTCATGGTCCCGGCGTTCACCGGAAGTACCGAGGTCGACCTGCCGGTGCCCTGCGGCTACGACCTGGAGGTGGCCGCGGGCAGGTACTTCGCCGCGCTGGACGAGGGCGAGATCCCGATGCTCATGCTCTTCAGCGGGACGGTGTTCGCCAGGGTGCCGGGCGGCTTCTCGGTGAGCCAGGTGCCCTGGCACCACGAGGCCCGCTGCCGGCTGCCGGTGGCGGTGTGGCGGGAGCTCATGGACCGCTACTTCCCGGATTCCGGGTGGCTGCGGCTGCGGCGCGACACGCTTCGGGAACTCGGCCGCTTCAAGTCCGCCCGCGCCCTGACCAGCTGGGACGAGACCCTGGAACTACTGCTCAAGGAGGCGCGGCGATGAGCGTACCGATGGACATCGCCCGGCGGGTGGCGGACGCGGTGCTGTACGAGGGCTACCTGCTCTATCCCTACCGTGCCTCGGCGGCCAAGAACCAGGTGCGCTGGCAGTTCGGGGTGCTCGTCCCGCCGGGATTCACCGCGACCGCCGAGCACCCGGCCAGCGTGACCGAATGCCTCCTGGAGGGGGCCACGTACGCCGTGGCGCACCTGAGCCTGCGTTTCCTGCACCTCAGGACGCGCGACGTCGAGCGCGCCGAGGACGACGGCTACTGGCCGGTCCAGCAGCTGCGGAACGGCCAGCGGACCTACCTCAGCTTCGACGAGGCGACCGAGCGGGAGGTGGAGACGGTACTCCCCGTCGCGGGCCTGCTCGACGCCCCCGAGCGGGTGATCGAGGTACGGATTCCCGGGGACCGCGTGATCGAGCCGATCGTGGCGCCGTCCGGGGAGGTCGTGGGACGCGTCGTCTCCGAACACCTGCCGCTCCACGCCGAGCTCAGGGTCTCCGCCGAACTGGTGCCCGGCCCCTACGAACTGGTCAAGCTGCGCGCCCGGGTGGCGAACACCGACGACTGGAAACCGCTGGGCGCGCCGCGCGAGCAGGCGCTGCGGCATTCGCTGATCTCGGCGCACCTGCTCATCGCGGTGACCGCCGGGGCCTTCGTCTCCCTGCTCGACCCGCCGGAATGGGCGCGGCCGGCCGTGGAGACCTGCCGCAACGAGCACACCTGGCCCGTACTCGTGGGCGAGCCCGGCCACCGGGACGTGATGCTCTCCTCGCCGATCATCCTCTACGACCACCCGGACATCGCTCCGGAGAGCCCCGGCACCCTGTTCGACTCCACGGAGATCGACGAGATGCTCCACCTCCGCACGCTCACCCTCACCGACGAGGAGACGCGGGAGGCCCGGGCGACCGATCCCCGGGTGGCCGAGCTCATCGACATGGTCAGCGGCATGCCGCCCGAGCTGGTGGAGCGGCTGCACGGCGCGATCCGCTCGGTGGACGCGACCACGGACCAGCGGTCCTCCGAACCTCCGTGGCAGGAGGGGGACCCCCGGAGTCGGCCGGAGGTTCTCACCCCCTGGTGGGACCCCGCGGGCGATGCCACGGTCTCGCCGGAGACCGACAGCGTGACGGTCTGCGGGGTGGCCGTCTCCAGGGGCAGCAGGGTCCGGCTGGTTCCCGGCAGGCGGCGCGCCGACGCCCACGACATGTTCCTGGCCGGCAGGACCGCACGCGTCGAGGCGGTGCTCCTCGATCTCGACGGCGCTCACCACCTGGCCGTCACCCTCGACGAGGACCCGGGCGCCGACCTGCACCGATCGCACGGCCGGTTCCTCTACTTCGCCCCCGACGAGGTCGAGCCGCTCCCGGACGACTCACCCACCGGCGGACCGGCCCCGGGCGGCTCCGCCTCGGAGGGATCGCTCGGCGAGGAGGCCGGCGCATGAGGATCCTGGTGGCCGGTGTGGGGAACGTCTTCCTCGGCGACGACGGTTTCGGGGTCGCGGTGGCCAGGCGCCTGGCAGACACCGACCTGCCGGAAGAGGTCGAGCTGCGGGACTTCGGCATCCGGGGCATCCACCTGGCCTACGAGCTGACCGGCGGTGGGTACGACAGCACGATCCTCATCGACGCGGTATCCCGCGACGGCCCGCCCGGCACCCTGTACGTCCTCGAACCGACGGCGGGCGAGACGCCGGGCTCCTTCGCCGACGCGCACTCGATGACACCCGAGACCGTGCTGTCGCTGGTGAACACGCTCGGTGGCGGGGCAGGCCGCGTCCTGCTCGTCGGCTGCCAGCCCGCCGACACCTCACCGGGCATGGAGCTCAGCGCGCCGGTCGCGGACGCCGTCGGCAGAGCGGCGGACCTGGTCGTCGAACTGGCCGGGCAACAGATCGCGATGGCACTCGCCGCCGCGGGACACGAGGAGGAACGAACATGCTGAGACGCCTTCTGGCCGGGTCGGCGCTGGCGGGAGCGGCCGTACTGCTCTACCTGGCATTTCCCGATATCAAGCGCTATCTGAGGATGCGCAACATGTGACACATCCAGCCCCTGGGACATCGAGCTCGAACGAGAGGAAACAGCCGTGCACGAATTCGGAATCGCCGAGGCGATCCTCGCCGCCGTGGAGAAACGGGCGGACGGCAGGAGGGTGCGGCGGGCGCGAGTGCACGCGGGCGCCCTGCTCCGGGTCACCGAACCGGTGATCAACCAGGCGTTCTCCGCGGTCGCCGACGGGTCCGTGGCCGAGGGCGCCAGAGTGGACCTGGTCATCGTCCCGGTGCGGATGACCTGCCGCTCCTGCGGGAGCACGTCCACCTCCGTCGACCCCTTCGCCGTCTGCGCGGGGTGCGGCGGCACCGATATCGACACCGAGGGCGGCGACGACCTCGTCCTCGAATCCATCCAGATGGCGGAGGCCGCTCATGTGCCTGGGAATTCCCGGGGAGATCGTGGAGATCCTGTCCGACCGTCCTGACCTGGCCATGGTCGACGTCGGCGGCGTCAAGCGCGCCATCAACATCGGCCTGCTGGAGGGCGAGTTCGTGGCACCCGGCGACTGGATCCTCATCCACGTCGGGTTCGCGCTGTCGAAGATCGACGAGGTGGAGGCCAGGGCCGCGCTCGACTTCCTGGAGAGCATCGGCCAGGCGTACGAGGACGAGATCGAGGCCCTCCGAGAATCCATGATCGAAGAGGAGTGAGAGTCGATGCGTTTCGTCGACGAGTACCGCGACGCGGAGAAGGCCCGGATGCTCGCCGCGCGGATCGCCGCACTCTGCGAGCCGGGCCGCGACTACAAGTTCATGGAGGTGTGCGGCGGGCACACCCACACGATCTACAAGCACGGCCTGGAGGACTACCTGCCCGAGGCCGTCACACTGGTGCACGGCCCAGGCTGCCCGGTCTGCGTCATCCCGATGGGACGGATGGACGACGCCATCCACATCGCCGGGCAGCCAGATGTGATCATGACGTCGTTCGGCGACATGATGCGGGTACCCGGCGGGAACGGCTCCTTCCTCGACGCCAAGGCGCGGGGTGCCGACATCCGGCTGGTCTATTCCCCGCTGGACGCGCTGAAGATCGCCCGGCAGAACCCCGCCAAGCGGGTGGTCTTCATGGCCATCGGGTTCGAGACCACGGCGCCCTCGACGGCGATGACCGTCCTGCGCGCCGAGGCCGAGGGGGTCGAGAACTTCTCGATCTTCTGCAACCACGTGACGATCATCCCCGCGATCAAGGCGATCCTGGACTCCCCCGACCTGCGTCTGGACGGGTTCATCGGCCCCGGCCACGTCTCCACCGTGATCGGCTGCCGGCCGTACGAGTTCATCTCGCGTGGCTACGGCAAGCCCCTGGTGGTGGCCGGTTTCGAGCCGCTGGACCTGTTGCACACGGTCTACCGCCTCCTCGCGCAACTGGCCGAGGGGCGCTCCGAGGTGGAGAACCAGTACGCCCGGGTGGTCCCGTGGGACGGGAACCCCAAGGCTCTGCACGTCATCAACCAGGTGATGGAGCTGCGACCGTACTTTGAGTGGCGCGGGCTGGGGTTCATCTCCCACTCGGCCCTCAGGGTCGCCGAACGGTACGCCGCCTTCGACGCCGAGCGGATCTTCCAGATCCCCGGCGGGCGGGTGGCCGACCCGAAGGCGTGCCAGTGCGGCGAGGTGCTCAAGGGAGTGCTCAAACCCTGGGAGTGCAAGGTGTTCGGCACCGCGTGCACACCGGAGACACCGATCGGCACCTGCATGGTCTCGTCCGAGGGCGCCTGCGCGGCGTACTACAACTTCGGCCGGTTCTCGCGCGAGCGCGTCAGGGAGGCGACCCGGAGGTGAACGAAGGGGAGGGTTACGCCGTGCCGGGCGAGGGGCCCGGTGGGAAGCAACAGGTCCTGGACCGGACGACCGGGGCGGACGGCCCGGACACGGCTGACCGGGAGCGGCAGGTCCTGGACCGGATCGAGCGGGTGCGGCGCCGCAAGGCGCGCGTACGCGAGGAGCGCATCACCCTGGCGCACGGCGCCGGTGGCAAGGCCACACACACCCTGATCGAGGCGGTGTTCCTGGAATCGTTCCGCAACCCGATGCTGGAGCCCCTGGAGGACGGCGCGGTCGCCGACGGGCTCGCCTTCACCACCGACTCGTTCGTGGTGACACCGCTGTTCTTCCCCGGGGGCGACATCGGCGACCTCGCGGTGAACGGCACGGTCAACGACCTGGCCATGTGCGGGGCCCGCCCCCGCTACCTGTCGGCCGGATTCATCCTGGAAGAAGGCTTCCCCGTCGCCGACCTGCGGCGCATCGCCGCCTCGATGGCCCAGGCGGCGCGGACGGCGGGCGTGTGGATCGTCACCGGCGACACCAAGGTCGTGCAGCGGGGCAAGGCCGACGGCTGCTACGTGACCACCTCCGGCGTCGGGACGCTGGAGCGGCCCGTCCGGCTGAGCGCCGCCGCCGCGCGGCCGGGTGACGCGGTCCTCGTGTCCGGGCCGATCGGCGAGCACGGGATCACCGTCATGCTGGCCCGGGGAGAGCTCGACATCGAAGCCGACCTGCGCTCCGACACCGCACCGCTCAACGCCCTCACCGACCTGTTGCTGGACGCCTGCGAGGACGGCGCGGTGCGCTGCCTGCGCGACGCGACCCGCGGCGGGGTGGCGACGATCGTCAACGAGATAGCCGGTGCCTCACAGGTCGCCGTCGTGCTCGACGAGGACGCCGTGCCGGTCCGCCCGGCGGTGCGGGGGGCGTGCGAGTTGCTGGGGATCGACCCGCTCTATGTCGCCTGCGAGGGCCGGATGGTCGCGGTGGTGGCCGGGGAGTTCGCCGACGCGGCACTGGCCGCCCTCCGCTCCCACCCGCTCGGCTCCGAGGCGGCGATCATCGGGCGGATCAACGACGACCCGCCGGGGCTGGTCCTGCTGAGGACCTCCTTCGGGGGGACTCGCATCGTCGACCTGCTGGTCGGCGACCCGCTACCGAGAATCTGCTGAGAACAAGCGAATCCATGAGGTTTCACGACATGAGCAAGAAACACAAATCCGAACACCCGGGCAGGCCCGGCAAGGACGCCCCGAGCGAGCGGGATCGCTCCTCCGGCGTGAGCCACGCGAGCGAGGAGGTGGTGCGGTCCGGCAACCTGGCCTTCGGACACCCGCCGGACGACAAGGGCCCCGCGCGTGTGATCTCCGACGTGGAGCGCAAGGGCGTCCCCGCCACCGACACCAAGGCCCGATCCGCCCGCGGGGTCGGCATCAGTGAGCACCGCGGTGCCGAGAAGATCGCCCACAAAGGCGAAAAAGGCCGCAAGAAGCTCGAAACCGACGATAAGGGACGCCCCTACGGTGTCTCCCGTCCCGAGGACATCACCGGGGTCAACCCCCAGAAAACCATAACCAGGGACAATCCCTGAGCCGTGACCGCTCCGCTCCCGAGGTGACCGTTTCACCCCCGGAACCACCCGCCGGGCAGGCCCGGCACTCCCCTCGCCCAGGTGGGTGACGTGCGTGCTCTGGCCGGGCCGGCCGTTCCGGCCCCGGTCAGGGCTCGCGGTCATCGCGCCGGTGGTACCTCGTCAGCTTGGTCTGCTCTTGGGTGTCAGGTTCGGCACGCCGTCGTGGACTTGGGGAGACCGAGCGACTCCGGACGAGCCGGCCGCAGGGGCCTGTTCCGCGAACTCCGTGTCAACCTGCCTGCCAGGCGGGCTACCCGTCGGGTTTGCGGCGGCGCCACCGCGCGCACGCCTCCGCCCAGGAGGCGTCCCACGCCGCGTACCGCCCTCTGTCGAGCAACCATCTGAACACCCGAAAGGCCGACGTCAGCGTGACCGCCGACCCCGCGACGACCAGGAAGGCCGCGGTCGCGCTGCCCGCCAGCGTCCCCGTATGGCTCGCCGGTGGCCTGGTCAGCTCGCCGCGGCCGTCGATCCACACCCGCACGGCCGTACCCGCCCTGGTGCCCGCGGGCACGGCCACCTGGCCCGTCTTCTGCTCCCCGGACGGAGCCCTCCACCGCGCCGGAGCGTGCGATTCCGGCTTTACGCCGTTCTGCCCGCCCCCGGCGGGAACGGTGTCCGGCGCGTCCCGTACCAGGGTCGCCGTCACCGGCCGGCAGCTGCCAGGAGCGGCTCGCTCGGCCCGCAGGCCCCTCTCGTAGACCAGCCGCCCCACGACGACGGCAGGCCAGACGCTGAGCAGCAACAGAACCAGTGTGACGAGCACACCTGCCGCCTCCAGCCGATCGGAGCGACGACGCAGCGGATTCCGCCCCAGCCAGTATCGGCGCACGCGAAGGATCACCCACTGACTCGTGAGCCTCATCATGCACCTCCCCCTCCCCATCACCCTGCGGCGGCGGTGACGGTTCACAACAGGGGCGTATGACCCAGCCTCAGTGGGGCCTTGGACCCCTTTCCCATGGGGCGCGACGCGACCCACGGCCTCTCGCTCGACCGGCTCCCCCGTGAACTGCCCGTATTCGGGATCGAGGGCACCGGCCTCGCTTTCGAGGCCCCTGTCACACCACCGGTCCAGGCCGCGATCCCCGAGCCTCCACGCGCCGGAATCACCGGTTGAATCGGTGGTCGCGGTCCAGCCGGTCCGGGAGCCCCTGTTCGGAGCCGATGACGCGGCGCGCGCGGTCGGCATCGGCTCGCTCCGTCTCGTCCAGCGACAGTTCGACGGCGGCCAGCGCCTCCTCCAGCAGCGGGAGGAGGCGATCTTTGAGGGCGCGGATCCTGCGGTTCGTCGAGGCTGTTTCGGCCGCCACGATCCGTGCGGCCTCCGCGGCGATCGCGTGTTCCAGCCCGGCGCGCAAGGCGGTGCGGTAGGCGTGCCTGGCGGGAACGAGAGCCGTGGTGATCGGGAGGGGCGCCGCGGCGTCGAATCCGGGGATCGCGCAGGAGACCCGGGCCGGATAGCTCGTCCCCACGGCGTCGGCCCAGTAGACGTGCACGTCGGTGAGGCGGTCGTCGGCCGACAGGCGCACGGCCCGTTGGCCGCCGAGCCGGGTCACGCGGAGGAGCCATTCGTCGGCGGCCCGGCAGGCGACGTACCACTCGGCCTGGGTCCGTGCCGCGTTCCGGGAGAGCCGGTCCTGTTCCCGGCGCAGTATCCGCAGTTTCCTGTCGAGTACGTCGAGTCCGTGCCGGACCGCGGTCAGGCGGCGGCGGAGCCACATCCGCCCCGCACGGCCAGGTGGGATCCGTAGCCTCATGGCTCTCCCCGGTATCCGGCTTCCAGTGCTTCCTCGCCGAGCATCGGCAGTTCGCTCCGCGGCAGCGTGGAGACCACGTCCCAGGCCCGGTCGAAGGTCTCCTCCAGAGTGCGGGCCTCGTCGGGCCTCTGGGCCAGCAGGCGTGTTCGGAAGGCCTCCGCCATGGCCAGGTAACGGCGGTCGATCGGGCTCAGCGCGCTCTCCCCCACCAGGTCGGCGAGTTCGCCGGCCTGACGGGCGCGGGACAGTCCTGCCTGGATCTGCGCGGCCAGGTCCAGATGCTCGGGCCTGGTCCGCCCCGCGCCGACTCCCGCGCGCATCATGCGGGAGAGGGACGACAGCGGGTCGATGTGCGGGTACGAGGTGACCTCGCGGGCCAGCAGGATCTGGCCTTCGGTGATGTATCCGGTGAGATCGGGCACGGGATGGGTGATGTCCCCGGCGGGCATGCTCAGCACGGGCAGCACGGTGATGGAGCCGGATCGTCCCCGGATGCGGCCGCACCGTTCGTAGATGGAGGCCAGGTCGCTGTAGAGGTAACCGGGGTAGGCCCGGCGGGCCGGAATCTCGCCACGGGCCGCGGAGACCTCGCGCAGCGCCTCGCAGTAGTTCGTCATGTCGGCCAGTACGACGAGAACGTGACGCCGCAGGACGAACGCCAGATGCTCGGCGACGGTCAGCGCTATTCGCGGCGTGAGCAGCCGCTCGATCACGGGGTCGTCGGCGAGGTTGAGCAGTAGCGTCAGTTCCGCGGCCGACGAACGTCTCTCCAGGATGTCGCGCACAGTCGCCGCGTCACCGTGGGTCAGTCCCATGGCGGCGAAGACGACGTTGAACGGCGCGCCACCGGTGTGGGCCTGGGCGGCCACCTGAGCGGCGAGTTCCAGGTGGGGCAGGCCGCTTTCGGCGAAGATGGCGATCTTCTGGCCGCGGACCAGGGTGGTCAGTGCGTCAATGGCGGAGACTCCGGTGATCACGGGTTCGGCGGGAGGTTCTCGCACGGTGGGATTCATCGGGAAGCCGGCCACCGGGGCGCTGTCGTCACCGAAGATCGGCGGGCCGCCGTCCAGCGGCCGGCCGCGCCCGTTGCAGACGCGTCCCTGCCATCCGGCCCCCACCGGGACGCGCAGCGGGCTTCCGGTGAAGGTGACCCGTGTCGCCTCGGTCCTGAGTCCTCCGGTGCCCTCCAGGACCTGGACGACGGCGATGTCCCGGTCGACGTCCAGGACGAGGCCGTGCCTGCGCTCGCCGGACTCCAGCACGATCGTGGCGTACTCGTCCCAGCCGACGTTCCGGGTGCCCTGAACGACGATGAGCGGTCCGCGCAGCTCTGCCACGCCGGTGTATTCGACGGGAGCCCAAACCGTCACCGCAGCGTCTCCAGATCGTCCAGCACGGTGTCGCGCCGTGCCGGGACTTCTTCCCGCGGTGCCTCCTTCGCCCGCAGGATGGGAGAGAAGTCGCGATCCTCGACCGAGGCGACGGGCACTCCGTGCTCGACCAGGTCCTGGCAGCGCGCCAGGATCGTCAGGAGCGCGTCGGCGATGAGGGCGGTCCGTTCGGGCGGGCAGTACGCGTCCAGCGCGCTCAGCGAGCTCTGCCGCAGGAAGCCCTCCCGCAGCAGGCGCCCGGCCAGCAGGCCGATGCGCTCCCGGGCGGGCAGAGCGCCTGCCCCGACCAACTCGGCCAGCGCGGTCAGCCGGTCGGCCTCGGCCAGCAGGCCGCCCACGCGCGCGCGGCGGGCCGCGTTCTCGGGATCGCCACGGGTCAGGGCATCGGCGTCGCGAGAGAAGGAGTCGCGCCAGGAGATCGCCGGGTAGTGTCGCGCGTAGGCGAGGTCGCGGTCCAGGGCCCACAACGTTCGCACGAACCGCTCCGTCTGTGTTGTGACGGGTTCGGTCAGATCTCCGCCCGGGGGCGAGACGGCTCCGACGATCGTCACCGATCCGGTGGCCCCGCCCAGCGTGATGACCCGTCCGGCTCGCTCGTAGAACGCGGCGAGAGCGGAGGCGAGATCCGCCGGGTACCCCTCCTCGGCCGGAAGGATTCCGCTGCGGGAGGCGAATTCCCGGCGTGCCTCGGCCCAGCGCGAGGTCGAGTCGGCGATGACCACCGCCGCGTAACCCATGTCGCGGAAATGCTCGGCGACCGTGACTCCCGTGTAGATGCTGGCCTCGCGCGCCATCATCGGCATGTTGGAGGTGTTGGCGATCACGACGGTCCGGTCGGAGAGCCGCCCGCCGGTACGTGGGTCCGGCAGCTCGGCCAGCTCGACGACGACATCCGCCATCTCGTTGCCGCGCTCCCCGCAGCCGATGTAGATCACCACGTCGGCGTCACACCACTTGGCGATCTGCTGAAGGAGCACGGTCTTGCCCGTGCCGAACCCGCCGGGCACGGCCGCGGTGCCCCCGAGGCACACGGGCAGAAGCAGGTCGATGACCCGCTGCCCGGTAGTGAGCGGCACCGTCCCCTCCAGCCGCGACAGGTACGGCAGGGCGCGGCGCACCGGCCGGCGGCGGGTCAGCCGGACCTCGGTTCCGCCGACGACCGCGATCACGGCGTCGGCAGGATGGTGGCCGGCCTGCCGGATGGCGGAGACCTCGCCTCCCGGCGACAGGACCAGATAGGCCGGCGAGCCCGCGTCTTCGACGCGCCCGATGGCCGTGCCCGGCGCCGCTGTTCGCCCCTGCTCGACCAGCGGCGTGAACCGCCACGAGCGGGTGGCGGACGCGGGCCCCTGGCTGAACCCGGCCGCGGCCGGGTTCAGCCAGGGGCCCGCGTCGGTGAGAGGCCGGAGCAGACCGTCGTACACCCCGCCCAGCAGGTGAGGCCCCAGCAGAGCCGAGAGGGGAGATCCGCCGCGGTCGGCGGGATCGCCTGGGGCCAGCCCACCGGTGTACTCGTACGCCTGCACTGTGGCGCGGCCGTCCCTCAGCGTGACGATCTCGCCCGGCAGCCTGTGCGGTCCGAGCAGGACCAGCTCGAACATGGCCGCGCCGGTGAGGTCCTCGACTTCGACCAAGGGGCCGTTGACCCGGCTCACGGTGCCCACAGCCGCTCCACCTCCGCTCCGAGTGCGTCAACGGCTCGTGCGGCCAGCGCGCTGAGCGTGCAGTCGACGCGTCGGCCGCGTCCCTCTGCCAGCACGCCGCCGTCAGGCTGCTCTTTCACCACCATGTCCGGCCCTCCGGCGCTGCGGGTCAGCGCGCTCAGCCGGTCGAGCAGCCCGGGGTAACAGGGGTCGTCGCGCAGTGCCCTGACCGCGGCGGCCGACCGTGCGCACAGTTCGTCCAGGGCCTCCCGCTGAGCGGCGAGTTCCGTGTTGCGGGCTCGGCGCTCGGCGTGCACCCGTTCGGTGACCGCATCCGCCCTGGCCTTGGCGGCTCCGTCGGCGCGGGCGTCGGCGAGGATGCTCCGGGCCTCCCGGCGGGCGGCCGCGACCAGTTCGGCGGCCTCCTCCTCGGCCCCGGCCGTGATCTCCGCGGTGTCGATCTCGACCTGCCTGGACAGGGCTTCGGCCAGCGGTGCCAGGGCGTCCCGCATGGTCGTCACGGCGGCATCACCACCGTCAACCTCGCTGTGGCCTGCTCGCCGACGGCCTCGGCCGCCTTCGGGGTGAGGATCACCACGGCGACGTCGTCGCCGAGACAGGTCCATGCCGCACGGGCGGCATCGGGTGTGTCGGCCGGCAGGACGACCACTCCGGCAAGCCGGAAACCCGTCACGCGGACGGTCTCACCGATGACGGCGACGGTCGCCATGGCCGGTCAAGCCCGTCCGATGAGGATGATGCCGATGACGAGCCCGTATATGGCGATCCCTTCGGCCAGGCCGACGATGACGATGGCACGCCCGAACAGTTCGGGCCGCTCGCTCATCGCGGCGAGCGCCGCGGCTCCGGTGTAGGCGACGGCTATGCCCGCGCCGATCGCCGAACCGGCGACCGCGATGGCCGCGCCGAGCAGGGCCGCCCAGTTGCCGCCGGCGGCGGCGTTGACCGTCGCCGTCCCTTGGGCGGAGCCCGCGGTCGCCGCGCAGACAAGCAGGATGACCGAGGCGAGCGCGATGGCCGCGTTGAACGTGTGCAGCCCTCGCCTCAGCCAGACGGACATGGCGTGACCTCCTTGGACGTCGGCGGCAGGTGCCAGGGGCGGAAGGGCCGTCCCTCGGTTTGGAAGACCTTGGAGAACAGTTCGTAGTATTCGAGCCGCAGCGCCTGGACTCCGGCCACGAGCCCTTCGATCGTCAGCGCCAGCGCGTTGCCGAGCAGGAAAAGCGCCGCCGCGGCGGCGGGGGCGGCCGCCCACAGCCCGGTGGTGGCGCCCCAGACGATCGATCCGATGGCGGTGTGGGTGAGGCCGAAGGCGGCGAGCCGGGCGAAGGAGGCGACATTCGCGCACAACCGGACGACCGCGTCGAAGAGCTGGATCGTCGCCTGGGCGGTTCCGCTCGCACCGCCTCCCGCCTCGGCGTAGAACCCGGTGAAAGCCAGGGCCAGTCCCACTGCGGCGATCACGCCACCGGTGACGGTCAGCCAGCCGAGCTTCGCGTACCACCCGAGCAAGGCGAGCCCCAGCCCGAAGAACAGCGCCGAACCTGCGACCCCGGCCGGGGAGTACAGGGTGGCCGGCCAGCCGCCCTCCCGCCACCGGTTCACGACGCCCAGCAGGTAGGCGGCCGCGAGCAGCAACGCGCCACCACCGAGAGCCGCGGCGAGGAGGGTGAGCGGGTCGGCCAGCGGCCGCACCCAGAGCACGGGGACGACGCCCGTGGGGCCGAAGAACTCGCCGTAGAGCAGGCCGAAGAGCATGCTCGCCAGCCCGGCGCCGACGAAGAACGGCCACGCCCGATGAAAACGGGACAGCCATCGCGGACGTTTGCCATAAAGCCCGATCGCCGCGACGAGCAGCAACAGCCCGTGCCCGACGTCGCCGAACATCATGCCGAACATCAGTACGTACGCGCCGACGGCCAGGGGTGTCGGGTCGACGTCGGCGTACGGCGTCGACCCGTAGGTGGTGACGAGCGGGGCCAGGTTGCCGCGCAGTCCCTCGGAACGCAGCAGGGACGGGGCCTCCCTGCCCCGGGGACGGGCGAGCGGCACCACGGCCCCGCCCTCGGGCGCCACCCGGCCCGACAGTTCGGAGACGACTTTGGCGGGCGCCCAGCCCACGAGCGCCGCCACCTCACCGCGGACGACAGCGGTCTTCGAGACCGTCGGCAGCGGCGCGTCAGGCGGCGTGGACAGCTCCACGACCCCCGCCTGCCCCACGATCCTCAGCACGTCGTCCAGCGAACGGGCGGGGGCGACGATCGCCACCCGCTCCATCCGGACGGGCCGCAGCGCCTCTCGCCAGTTCATGGCCCCGGTTCCCGGCGGGTCCGGTCGCGTGAGCGCATCACCGTCACGACCGCGCGGCCAGTTCCAGGGCGGCGCGCATCCGCCGGGCGTCCGCCGCCAGGACGGCGACCGAGCCGAGGACCGGGCCCGCCGTGAAGCCCGCCCCGGTCAGGAGGTCGCGCCCTTCGTCTTCCACCCGCTGCCACCAGCGCTCCTCGCCTCGCGACAGCTCACGCGGATCCTCGATCTCCTGCAGCACCCAGCGCGCCGCCCTGGGAAGCCGCTCGGCCATCTCGCGTATCGAGGGCGCGTCCAGCGCGCCGTCCCCGACGAGTACCCGGCAGCGCCCCCGCGCTCGTTCGGCCAGCCTGGCGCCTTCCGCCAGGTGCGTACGGGCGAGCAGCAGGGCCGTCGCCCCCAAAGCCCACGACCTGGCCCGCGGAACGGTCTCGACCACCCCTTGGGCCCAGGCCAGGCGCATGTCCAGTTGGATCTCGCGGGGGTCGGCACCGCCCGGATCTCCCCACGGGGAGGTGGCCAGCGCCGCCCGTACCTCGGCAAGGGATCCGCACAGCCGCAGCCTCTGCCACTCGGTGCCCAGCGAGCCCAGGACGAACTCGGGTTCTGCCTCACCTCCCGCGAACCGGCAGATCAGCTCGTCCACGTTGGCGAGCTCGAACCAGCGGGCCAGCACGCGGATCATCTGCCCTCCCTCCCGAGGCAGCCAGCCGGCCAGCACGCGCAGATGCCACAGCAGGGTGGCCAGGACCGCCCACTGGGCCTCCGCCAGAGTCTGCCCACGCCGCACGTCATGCCCGTACGGCGTGTCACCCAGCAGAGCCACCGCCTCGTGTACGGACCCGCATGTCGCGATGCGCCGCGCACCCGCGCTTCCCGCCCTCCGCCGGACGAGAGCTCTGGCGCGTGTCGCCCCAGCGGCCCACGAAGCGGTCATGACCGCTCATCGGCCAGGGACCTGACCATGTCGGTCACCCGGGCCACCATCTCCGGCATCCGAGCGGCCGAGCGCCTGCGGACCCCCTCGGCGGCGGCCACGGCCTCACGCAGGAGCTCCTCAGTCGCCTGATCGCGGTCCTGACGGGCAAGGGCCGACAGCCGTGCACGCTCCGCGTCCGCCTCCGCGTGGGCCGAGGCGACGATGGCCGCGGCCTGATCGTGGGCGTGCGCCCGCATGTGGTCGGCACGGCGTTGGGCGTGCTCCCGCTCGTTCGCGCACGCGGCCTGGATGTCGGCGAGTGCCGAAAAGATCGGCGCCAGTTCGTCGGCCTGGTCGGCCACCTGGTCGGCGGGGACGCCCGCCGGGGCCGCCGCCCCGGGCACGCCGGAGGGGCGGAACCGTGCCAGGAAATCGCCCAGCCGGACCATCGCTCACCTCCCCGCGCCCCGTCACCTTGGGTAATGCCCGCGACGGAACCAAAAGTCGGTCAACGGACGGCCGAATGTCTGCCAGGCTGTGGAGCCGGCGAAGGGTCGCCGGCGGAGCCCGAACCGGCGGTTCAACGCCGCGGCGGCCCGTTTATCCTCATTCGGCTGTGCCGGCCCGCTGGTCGACATGGCCCAGCGGACGGCCTGACCACCGGTCAGCCGGTCAGCGCAGCCGCCGCAGTAGCGGCGAGGGCGGCTTCTCGGCGGGCGCCAACCGGATTCGGGCGTCCACGGTGGCTGTGCCTCCTGATGTGACCACGACCGGATTGAGGTCCAGTTCGGCCACCTGCGGCAGATCCTCGAGCAGCCTGCCGATCCGTACGACTTGATCGGCCAGTGCGGGGACATCGACGGGTGGCGAACCGCGGTAGCCGTACAGCACCGGAGCGCAGCGCAGCTCGTTGATCATGTCGATGGCATCGATGACGGGCGGTACCCGGAAGACGCGGTCGGCCAGCAGATCGGCCATCACCCCGCCCATGCCGACCATGACCAGCGGCCCGAACATCGAGTAGTTCACGCCGCCCACAATGATCTCCACGCCTCCGGACAGCATTCGCTGGACGATCGCACCGGTCATCTCCGCGCCTATCTGTGCTGACATATCGTGATATGCCCGCCGTACCTCGTCTGGGGTCCGGAGGTTGAGCCGGACCCCGCCGACCTCGCTCTTGTGCACGGGACCTGTGGCCTTGAGCACGACGGGCAGCCCGATGCGGGAGGCCGCCGCGACGGCGGTCTCAGGACCGTCCACGTCAACGGACTTCACCGGCGTCGCGCCGTAGCAGCCGAGCAGCCGGGCGGCATCGGCGGGTGCCAGCCAGCCACCATCCGGGCGCGCCTCCAACTCCGCGTGAACGATCTCCCGGGCGGTCTTCTCGTCAGCCGGAGGAGGTACCGGAACAAGTTCGACGGGGCGGCTGCGCCATTCGGCGTAGCGCACCACGTGGGCCAGAGCCTGGACGGCCTGCTCGGGGAAGGCGTAGCCGGGCACGCGGCCGTCGATCAGGTCGTCGTGGCCGACGACGCAGGCCAGCATGGTCTTGGTCGCTGTCTTGGCCGCTGTCTTGGCCGCGTCGGCGATGGCCCGGCAGGTCGCGTCCAGGCCATCGCCGAATGGCGGGGTATAGACGACGAGGACCACGTCGACGTCGGGTGAGGCGGCCAGGGCCTCGATCGCGGCGCCGATCTCGGCGGCTGTGGCATCGGCGGTCAGGTCGACCGGGTTGCCCAGCGCGGCGGCGGCACGGGCGTCCAGCAGCCCGGGTGGCAGTTCGGGAACGACGAGGCCGTGGACTTCGCAGGCGTCGGCGGCCATCGCCTGCGGCCCGCCCGAGTTGCCCACGATGGCCACCCGGCGACCGCGCGGCAGCGGCTGGGCGGCCAGCAGCTTGGCGGTGTCGATAAGCTCGGGGACGCTGTCGAGCCGGATCACGCCGGCGGCCCGAGTGAGCGCGTCCACCGCCACGTCCGGGGTGGCCGCGGCGGCGGTGTGCGAGCGCACCGCCCGGCCTCCGGCCTTGCCGCGGCCGCTCTTGACCAGCAGCACCGGCTTGCGCTTGCCGACCCGGCGGGTGATGCGCGCGAACCTGCGCGGGTTGCCGAACGACTCCAGATACAGCGCGATCACACCGGTGTCGTCGTCGTCCTCCCAGTACTCCAGCAGGTCGTTGCCGCTGACGTCGGCCTTGTTGCCGACCGACACGAACGACGACACGTCCAGCCGATCCAGCAACGCCGCGCCCACGGCACCGGACTGCGACATCAACGCCACACGGCCCCGGACGGGCCGGTGCGGCAGGAAACTGGCGTTCAGCCGGGCTCCGGTGTTCACCACGCCCAGGCAGTTCGGGCCGATGAGCCGCATCCCAGCCGTACGGCACACCCGCAGTAGTTCCGACTCTGCCGCACGCTGTCCGGCCTCGGCGAACCCCGACGTCAGCACCACCAGCCCGGCCACCCCCGCCGCCGCGCAGTCGCGCGCCACCTGGAGCACATGTCGGGCAGGCACCGCCACCACCGCCAGATCCACGCCGCCGGGCACCTTGGGGTGGCAGGTCAGCCCGGCGATCTCGCTCGCGTTGGGGTTGACGGGATAGATCGGCCCGCGGAAACCGCCGTCGATGAGGTTGCGCAGCACCTTGTGCCCGACAGCGTGTTCGTCGCGGCCCGCGCCGATCACCGCCACCGCGCGGGGCGCCAGCACTCGTGCGAGGGACGCCCGCCCCGCCTCGTGGTCACGAACCTCGATGGCCGCCATCAGCCTGGGAGTGGACTCGGCGGCGATGCTGACGTGCACCGTGTCGCCATCAAAGCGCTGCTCCACCTTCAGGCCCAGGTCGCGCAGCACCCGGATCATCGGCCGATTCTCGGCCAGCACGTCGGCCACCAGTTCGCGTACGCCGTGCTCGGCGGCGTCCACGGCGATGTGCTCCAGCAGCAGCGTGCCCAGGCCATGCCCGTGCACGGCGTCGTCCAGAAGGATGCCCAGGTCGGCGCGGCCGTCCTCGATGGGGATGTACTCGGCTACCGCGACCAGCCGGCCGTGCAGGCCCGCCACCAGCGCGCGTCCGTCGTACCTGTCACCGGTGATGCGTTCGATGTAGGTGTGCGCGGTGTTGCGGCCGCTGGTGAAGAAACGCAGGTATGCCGAGCGCTCCGACGAGCGGTTCACCAGCTCGTGCAGTTCCTCGCGATCGGCGGGACGGAGCGGGCGCACGTGGGCGATGCCGCCGTCGCGCAGCAGCACGTCGTATCCGTCAGGCATGCCGGTCTTCCGTTCAGATGCAGGGCAGCCGCGTGGACCGAGTTCGGTCCTCCGGACCCTACGTTTCCGCACCGCCGGGCGCGCCCGGCAGTGCCGGACGGCCCTTCGGCCAAGGCCGAAGGTCCCTGACGCCGCGTGCTTCGGAGGGTCATCGTGAGCGAGCCGGAGATCAGGGCCCCGGCGGGCTCCCCGTCCTGTTCTTCGGCGGGTGTCCCGGGCCGGCAGTTCGTCGGCGCGACCTTGGCCGGTCTCCGGCTCGAAACGGCTGGCCGAGGGCACTGCCGAACCGCATCGGACGTACGGGCGGATTCCCGGCGCAGGACACTAGCGGGGGAAGACGATCGTCTTGTGACCGTCGAGCAGGACACGCTGCTCGGTGTGCCAGCGGACGGCGCGGGCCAGGGCCTGGCACTCGACGTCACGGCCGATGGCGGCGAGGTCGTCCGCGGAGTGGGTGTGGTTGACCCGGGCGACCTCCTGCTCGATGATCGGCCCCTCGTCGAGGTCGGCGGTCACGTAGTGCGCGGTCGCGCCGATCAGCTTCACGCCGCGGGAGTGCGCCTGGTGGTAGGGCTTGGCGCCCTTGAACGACGGCAGGAACGAGTGGTGGATATTGATCACGTTGCCCGCGAGCTTGACACAGAGATCCTCGGAGAGCACCTGCATGTAGCGGGCGAGCACCACCAGGTCGGCCCGGTAGTGGTCGACGAGGGTCAGCACCTCCGCCTCCTGCCTGGCCTTGGTCTCGGGAGTGACCGGCAGGTGGTGGTAGTCGATGCCGTACGACTGGGTCAGCGGCCGCAGGTCCGGATGGTTGGAGACGACCGCGACGATCTCGATGTCGAGCAGGCCCGAGCGCGTCCGGTAGAGCAGGTCGTTCAGGCAGTGGCCGAACTTGCTGACCATCACCAGCACCCGCGGCTTGACGGACGCCTCCCGCAGCTTGAAATCCATGCCGAACTCGGGGGCGAGCGCCGCGAAGGCCTCGCGCAGTTCCCCGTCGGGCAGCGGAGAGGCGAACTGCACCCGCATGAAGAACCGCTCGGTCACGGCGTCACCGAACTGCTGGCTCTCGATGATGTTGCAGCCCCGTCCGGCCAGGAGACCGGAGACCGCCGCCACCACGCCAGGACGGTCCGGGCAGGACAGCGTCAACACAAACTCGGCCCTGGAACTCATGCCTTCACCCTTGAGCTGGAGAGGTCGGATCGTAAGGTGCTTCCACCTGACCTGGGCAGACTACAGCGGATCCGGCGCCACACCCAGTCGGTCGGCATCCGGCGGAGAGCCGTCCGGGCCCTGATCCGGCGGTGATAGCGTCCCTGAGCCATGAACACCCCTCAGCCGAACGACCGGCCCGCCGCCCGGGTGATCTGTGTGGACTCCTTCGGCCGGGTGCTTCTCATGCACTGGCGTGACACCGTCAGCGGCCGGAGCGTGTGGGAGCCACCGGGCGGCGGCATAGACCCTGGCGAGACCCCCCTTGACGCGGCACGGCGGGAGCTGACGGAGGAGACGGGCCTGCCCGGCGCGGCGGTCATGGACCGCTGGGTGCCGGTACGCCGTGACTTCCACTGGCTCGGCGTCCACTACGTCAAGACCGAACGGTTCTACCTGGCCAGGTTCGAGGACACTCCCACGGTGGGCCCGGGGTCGTTCAGCGTCGAAGAGCACACCACCCACCTGGGCTCCGGCTGGTTCTCGACGGAGGAGATGGCCGACCTCCCCGACCACCTGGAGCCCCCGGACCTGCCGGAGGTCGTCTCCCGCGTCACCCGGCTGGGGTGAGCCGGTCATCGAGCACGGCCCTCGATCTCGAAGATCGAGGGCCGCGGTCGTCAGGGAACGATTCTTCCGGCCGGTGAGAATCTCAGCCCTTGTGGATGGCGCCGGCAATGCCACCGAGCCTGGACACGCCAAATTTGTGAACAATGATCTTTTTCATCGCACTCACCCGAGGACGGCGATAGCCACGAAGAACAAGTATTCGGATATTTTCGAAATTGGCAATGCCAAATAGCAAAGTGGTCTAAATTCGAGTTACTGCATTAGAGGGGACATAGCGACCATTAGCTCTTTTTCTCCATAAACCACCACAGATCCCCCTCGTTCTTCCCTGCGGATCTCGCGCCACCCGAACTTGCGATAGAGCTCCATCGCCGCCGGCTGGCTCAGGGTGGTATCCCCACGGAGTCTTACGTAGCCGAGTTCAATCGCCCGCGCCTCCAGCGCGACGACCATCTGGGCACCGAATCCACGACGCTGGAACTCCGGATGAACCCGCATGCGGCACATCTCGGCGGTCTGATCGTCCACGCGACGGAGCCCGCCCATCGTGACAATACGTCCGTCGGGCGTCTCACCCACGAGGAACTCTCCCCGGTCGGCGAGATAGATCTCGTGGATCCTGGGGAAGTCGTCCTCGTAGTAGACGCCGTCCCCCGGCGCGAGACCGACCTGGGCCAGGCATATCTGGTGGAGCGCCCAGACGGATTCGATGTCGGACCAGCGATAACGCCGAAGCGTCGGCCTCAACTGCCACCCCCGTCGGCCACCGCGTCATCCGTCCACGCGCTGCGGCCGCGCAGCGATTCCAGGTAGACCTTGAGCTTGGGATGCCCCGGAGCCTTCACCTCGGCCTGCCTGCCCACCTCGTGGGCACGCTGCATGAGGATGTCGGGCCGGCACGCCTCGTCGAGACCCGAGATCGTACTCTGGGCGATCTCCAGCGCCTCGTCCACATCGCCCTCAAGGATCTTGCACTGGGCACGGTCGAACTTGATGAAGGTCGGGTCGAGCCAGTCGGTCGGGCCGTACTTGGTGAGCGCCTGTTCCAGGATGAGGTCGGCCTCCATCGCCTGCCCGAGCTTGACCAGCGCGTCTCCCTGGTGAAAGTAGAGCTGGCGCTCGGTGTAGCCGAAGGTCGCGTCATCCTGGTCCGCGGCGGTCATCTGGGAGAAGGCCGCCCTGGCCCGGGACAGCGCCCGCTTCGCCTGGTCGACCACGTCCTTCTTGCCCGCGCCCGACATCATCGCCAGCGCACGGGCCTCGACCACCGGGGCCATGGCCTGGGCCGCACAGGGCGTCTGCCCGGCCAGGTCCCGGCTCTTCTTCGCGAGGTTGAGCGCCTCACGCGGGTCACCGTAGTAGAGCGGGACCAGCGCCTCCCTGGCCGTGACCCACGCCCGCAACGCGCGGTCGCCGGTCTCGTCCGCGGCGGTCCTGCCGGTCCTGAAGAAGGATCGGGCGAGCCTGTGGTCGCCGAGATTGACCATGATCATGCCGCTCAGGCCGGCCAGCTGGGCCGCCATGCGGCACAACCGTTCCTGCAGGTCGACCGGCTGGCGCCGTTCCATGGCCTTGCGCACCGCGCTGAACTCCAGCATCACGTCGCACAGCAGCCTGAGCGGGGGGGTGTTCATGTACTGGCGGCCGAAGCCGATGGTGGATTCCTCCCACTGGTCGAGCATCGCGGGCGAGACGGTGGCCGAGACCAGTGTGTCGTCCATCCTCCTGCGGATGCTCTCCACCGATCCAAGCACCTGTCCGTCCAGCACGATGCCGCTACCTGCCAGGAGCTGTAAGAGTGTCCTCCGTAACACGTTCTCGTCCTCCTCGCCCCCGTCCGCGGAAGGGTCCAAGCCGATCGGCTGGATCAGCATCTCGCGCGGATCAGGGGATGTGTCGGGTCTTCCGTCCTGGAGATCACCTCGGACGACACCGGGCATCCTGTGGCCGTGGCCGCAGATGCACGGGCCGTCGTACCCGAGGGAGGCCGGCTCGACTCGGTAGGCGGAGCACAGGTAGTGCAGGTACTCGGGACCGGGCCGCTTCAGCCCGCTCTCGTACGCGGACAGGAGCGTCTCACCGATGCCGGGGGCCGACTTGCCATCGCGTTCGAACAGCGCCCGTATCTGTTCGATGACGTCCGCGAGGGCGACGCCGTGCGCCAGCCTGTGACCTTTGACCCGTGTAGTCCCGAATTGCGAATTGCATTTCTCGTAGATTTCCTCGGCTATCTGCGCCGAGGACTTCCCGGCGGCCAGGCCACGGGCCCGGACCTGCCGTGCTAGTTCTGTCTCCCTGTGCTGTCTGCCGGACATACCGGCCCCTCTCTCGTGGCCAGCTGGGCTGGCTGGCACACTTAGTCCCGACCGGTCCTCTCTCCCTTGACACACTGTGATCTTTTCGTCGCACTGTGCCTACCGAGAATGATGGACCACGTTTGACTCATCCGGAACGCGCTAATAAAGCCACCGGCTAAGAATCGTCCTCCGGCGGACTGTTTCTTTCAACCTACTTGGCACAACGCCCACCCTGAACTGGGTTTTCCCTGAATTGACCCACGGGGCCGCGGTGAGTCATCTTTGGCGGGCAGCACCGAAGGCGTGATCGAGCGAACACGATTCGGTGCCGGCGAACCGAAACCACGAGGAGGGGCGAGGTGGGTGAAGACGATTTCCGACACCTGGAACGACTGGTGACGGAGCTTGACTGCCGCGGGCTGCACGCCCGTGTGGTGCGGACCCACTCGGGCCGTGCGTTCGTGCGTGTGATCAACCCGAAGGCGACCAGCCTCGCGGAGAACGTCACCTGCCGAGCACAGGCCACCCCCAACCACCGGGATTGGTACTACTGGTGGTCCTGGGGTGAACGGATGCACACGGTGGAAGACCCAGCCGGTGCCGCGACCAAGGTCGCACGCGTACTCGCCGCGGTAGGGGAATGAGGTGAGCGGTGCGGAGGGCTTCACCCGCCCGACGCGCCGTACCTACCACGGCCCGGCGGAGCCGACGGGATGACCGGTGCGGAGCGTCCTCGGACGCTGGTCACCCCGTCGGCTCCGGATCCCCGGACCGGCCCGCTTTCCATCAGGGATCGCCGACCGGACCGGCGCGAACTCCCGCGGAGGCTCTCCCGAGCCGAAGCCCACGAACTGCCGTAAGGCAAAGGCCGCCGCCTGGTCTCTCGTCCGGGCGGTGAGTAGGAGGGATCCCCCTCGGAAACGGCACGGGACACGCTTCCGGGTGCGTGTCCCGTCCGGGCCGCCCGTCACCGGGGCATCCGGGTCCGCCTCCGCGGCCCCAGATCCGGATGTCCCCGTCTTCCCCGGCGTGATGTGACGGAGGCCGGTTCGATCGGCAATATGGGTAGGTCGCATGACTCGCCCATCTGACTCGTCGATCCGATCCGAGAGGGATCCACTCCGTGTTCCTGCTTTCCCCCACGCCCGTCCCCAGCCCCACCCCCAGCTTGACTCCCAGCGTGACCCCGAGCGTCACCTCGACCCCCGACCCTGGAGTCGTGGTCGAGGAGCTGCTCGACATGAGCGCGGGTCTGACAAAGGGCTGCGGGGACGGTGGCGGGATGATCTGCGACTTCGTGCAGATGATCGTCCCGGTGAGCTGGGCGGCTCCCGCCATCGCGGGCATGATCGCCATCGCGCTGGTCGTGGTCATCGCGCTGGCTCTGCGCAACGTGGCGCACCGGCTGATCAGCCGGGTGGTGCGGAAGGCCTCCTCCGAGCGCACGTCCCTGGCGGGGCGGCTACGCGGCAGGGAGGCGGTGACCCCGGAGGGCCTCGACGCGATCGTGGCCGAGCGGCGCAGGCAGCGGGCCGAGACCATCGGTTCCGTGCTCAAGCCGGTCGCCTCGATCATCATCCTGGGCACCGCCGCGCTGACCGTCCTGGAGCGGCTCTCCGTCCCCATCGCCCCCCTGCTGACCAGCGTGGGCATTCTGGGCGTGGCGGTCGGCTTCGGCGCCCAGGAACTCGTCAAGGACTTCATCGCGGGCATGTTCATGCTCCTGGAGGACCAGTACGGCGTGGGCGACGTGATCGACACGGGCACCGCGATCGGCACCGTGGAGGCCGTCACCCTGCGCATCACCCGCCTGCGCGACAGCGACGGCCGGGTCTGGTACATCCGTAACGGCACCATCACCCGCGTCGGCAACGAGTCCCAGGGCTGGTCTCGCGCCACCGTCGACGTGCCCGTGGCCTACGCCTCCGACATCCCCGCGGTCCGCGACCTGCTCAAGCAGGTCGCGGACGAGATATGGAACGACCTCGCCTTCCGCGACTCCATCATCGTCGAGGAGCCGCAGGTCTGGGGCATCGAGCAGATCTCCGACACCGCCGTCATCTTCAGGATCAGCGTCAAGACCATCCCCTCCCGGCAGGCCGAGGTCGCCCGCGAGCTCCGCGTCCGGGTCAAGTCCGCCCTCGACCGAGCCGAAATCCCGATCGCCGGCTGACGTCAATTAGGCTGGAGGCGTGTCCGTTACCCCCGGGGAATCCCAGTCCTTCTACGACGCCGTCGGCGGCGAAGAGACCTTCAGGCGTCTCGTGCACCACTTCTACCAAGGAGTGGCGGCCGATCCGGTGCTACGGCCGCTTTATCCCGAAGATGATCTCGACGGGGCCGAAGAGCGGCTGCGTCTGTTCCTCATCCAGTACTGGGGCGGCCCCAGCACCTACAGCGCGCAGCGGGGCCACCCGCGCCTGCGGATGCGGCACAACCCGTTCGTCATCCGCTCGGTCGAGCACGACGCCTGGCTCAGGCACATGCATGACGCGGTGCTCTCCCTGAAGCTCCCCGAGGACCTGGAGAAACGTCTCTGGGACTATCTCGTGTACGCGGCGAGCAGCATGATCAACGCCCCTGACGCATAAACTTCGTCAAGCGGGGGCAGTCCAAAGCACATGGAATCCCCCTGGTGGCGTGATGCCGTCGTCTACGAGATCTACGTTCGCAGCTTCGCCGACGCCTCCGGAGACGGCGTCGGCGATCTGCCCGGCATCCGGCAGCGCCTGCCGTACCTTGCGGAACTCGGTGTGGACGCGATATGGCTGACTCCCTTCTACCGCTCCCCCATGGCCGACGGTGGCTACGATGTGGCCGACTATCGTGACGTCGACCCCCTTTTCGGCACGCTCGCCGATTTCGACGAGCTCGTCGCCGAGGCGCATCGGCTCGGTCTCCGGGTGATCGTGGACATCGTCCCGAACCACAGCTCCTCGGCTCACGAGTGGTTCCAGGCCGCGCTGCGCGGTGAGGGACGCGATCGCTACATCTTCCGTGACGGCGGTGATCTGCCTCCCAACAACTGGCAGTCGACCTTCAGCGGCCCGGCCTGGACCAGGACCCCCGACGGGCAGTGGTATCTGCATCTCTTCGCTGCGGAACAACCTGACTTCAACTGGCGCAACCCCGAGGTGCACACCGAGTTCCTCGACGTGCTGCGGTTCTGGCTCGACCGAGGGGTGGACGGGTTCAGGATCGACGTGGCGATGGGCCTGTACAAGGCCGAGGACCTGCCGGACACCCCGCCGCAGGATCAGGCGTTCAAGGCCGAGTCGCCGATCTGGGGACGGCCCGAGGTACACGAGGTCTACCGCGCCTGGCGCAAGGTGCTCGACTCCTACGACGGCGAGCGGGTGGCGGTCGGCGAGGTCTGGACCGACTCCGTCGAGGATCTCGCGCTCTACCTCCGCCCCGACGAGCTCCACCAGAGCTTCAATTTCGCCTGGCTGGAGGCCCCCTGGTCCGGACCCGCGTTCAAGAAGATCATCGATGACACACTGGCCGCGGTGACCGCTCCCACCTGGGTGCTCTCCAACCACGACGTGATCCGCCATGTGACCCGGTACGGCGACGGCCTGACCAACTCCACCATGGGCCTGGCCCGCGCCCGTGCGGCGCTGCTCGCCATGCTCGCCCTACCGGGCTCCGCATATCTCTACCAGGGGGAGGAGCTGGGCCTCCCCGAGGTGAGGAATCTTCCCCCGGAGGCCCGTCAGGACCCCATCTTCGCCCGTTCCAAGGGAGAGCTGCCCGGCCGTGACGGCTGCCGGGTCCCCATCCCCTGGTCCGGCATGGCCGAACCGTACGGCTTCTCGCCCGATGGAGCGCGGCCCTGGCTGCCCCAACCCGTCGAGTGGGCCGCGCTCTCCGCCGAGCGCCAGTCGAGCGATCCCGGCTCGACGCTGAACTTCTACCAGGAGGTCCTGCGGGTCCGCCGCGACCTCCGCGGCACGCTGCCCGAAGAGATCACCTGGCAGGAGAGCCCCGAGGACGCCCTCATCTTCAGCCGGGGTTCCCTGATCTGCGTCATCAACTGTGGTTCCCAGCCGGTGCGACTGCCGCCGCACGACCGCGTCCTGATCGGCAGCGCCCCGGTGGAGGGCCACCTGCTCCTGCCGGACAGCGCGGTCTGGCTGTACGCCCCCGAGGTCTGACGGCTCACGGCAGGCGGCGGACGTCCGCGGGTACGGCCCGTCCGCCACCTGCCGAGTCGAGGCCGGGGAAGGCCTCAGTCCATCGCGAACCTGCGCAGGTAGGCGATCTCGTCCTGGCTCAGCCGCCGCGGGGAGGCACTCCCCACGTCGTAGGCCACGATCACCGAGCGGGCCTTGACGAACACTTCGTCATCGTCGCGGATCTCGTACGCGAGGGTGAACCGTACCGGACGGATCTCCGTCACCCATGACTCCACCCGGACCGGGTCGGGTCTGAAGGTGAGGGGACGCCGGTAGTCGATCTCATGCCGGGCGATCACCAGTCCGGCGAAAGGGGCGTTTCCCTCGCGTTGGGGATCGACGTGGAACATCCCCAGCCGCGCGTCCTCCAGATAGTCGAGGAACCGCACGTTGTTGACGTGACCCAGCGAGTCGATGTCGGCGAACCTGACAGCCCTGGGGAACACATGTCGGTGGCCATGGCCGACCTCGTCCGCGACGCTCTGTCCAAACACACCCAGAACCGTAGCGAGCCCCCGCTGCCCGTCGTACGGCGGGGCACCGGAGGCTCGCGCGGTCGCGACCGGGAGAGCACCTGGCACGACCCGTGCCAGGTGCTCCTGCCCGCGGGCGGAGAGCGGGGTCAGTCGCGGGTGAGCTTGCGGTAGGTGACGCGATGCGGCCGGGCCGCGTCGGCCCCCAGACGCTCGATCTTGTTCTTCTCGTAGTCGGCGAAGTTGCCCTCGAACCAGAACCAGTTCGAACCCTCTTCCCAGGCCAGGATGTGGGTCGCGATGCGGTCCAGGAACCACCGGTCGTGCGAGGTGATGACCGCGCAGCCGGGGAACTCCAGCAGCGCGTTCTCCAGGCTGGAGAGCGTCTCGGTGTCGAGGTCGTTGGTGGGCTCGTCGAGCAGGAGCACGTTGCCGCCCTGCTTGAGGGTGAGCGCCAGGTTGAGCCGGTTGCGCTCGCCACCGGACAGGATGCCCGCCTTCTTCTGCTGGTCCGGCCCCTTGAACCCGAACGCGGCGATGTAGGCGCGCGACGGCATCTCGACCTGGCCGACCTTGATGTAGTCGAGCCCGTCGGAGACGACCTCCCAGACGTTCTTCGCCGGGTCGATCCCGCCCCGGCTCTGGTCGGCGTAGGAGATCTTGACGGTGTCACCGACGACGATCTCGCCACTGTCCGGCGTCTCGCCGCCGGTGATCATCCGGAACAGGGTGGTCTTGCCGACACCGTTCGGACCGATGACGCCGACGATGCCGTTGCGCGGCAGGTCGAAGGAGAGGCTCTCCATCAGGACGCGCTCCTCGAAGCCCTTGGTGAGCTTCTCGGCCCGGATGACCGTGGTGCCCAGACGCGGGCCCGGCGGGATCTGGATCTCCTCGAAGTCGAGCTTGCGGTGCTTGTCGGCCTCGGCGGCCATCTCCTCGTAGCGCTGCAGGCGCGCCCGGCTCTTGGTCTGGCGGGCCCTGGCGTTGGAGCGGACCCACTCCAGCTCCTCCTCCAGGCGCTTCTTGCGCTTGGCGTCCTTCTGGCCTTCGAGCTTGAGCCGCGCGGCCTTGGCCTCCAGGTAGGTGGAGTAGTTGCCCTCATAGGGGTGGCAACGGCCGCGGTCGAGCTCCAGGATCCAGTTGGCCACGTTGTCCAGGAAGTAGCGGTCGTGGGTGACGGCCAGCACGGTGCCCGGGTACTTCTCCAGGTGGGACTCCAGCCACTGGACGCTCTCCGCGTCGAGGTGGTTGGTGGGCTCGTCGAGCAGGAGCAGATCGGGCTGCTCCAGGAGCAGCTTGCAGAGGGCGACCCGGCGGCGCTCTCCACCGGAGAGCTGGGTCACCTCTGCGTCCGGCGGGGGGCAGCGGAGGGCGTCCATCGCCTGCTCCAGCTGGCTGTCGAGATCCCAGCCGTTGCGGTGGTCCAGGGCGTCCTGGAGCTTGCCCATCTCGTCGAGCAGCTCGTCGCTGTAGTCGGTGGCCATCAGCTCGGCGATCTCGTTGAAGCGGTCGAGCATCGCCTTGGTCTCGGCGACGCCCTCTTCGACGTTGCCGAGAACGGTCTTGGATTCGTTGAGGGGGGGCTCCTGCTGGAGCATGCCGACGGTGAAGCCGGGCATGAGCCGGGCGTCGCCGTTGGACGGCTGCTCCAGGCCCGCCATCATCTTCAGCAGCGTCGACTTTCCGGTGCCGTTGGGACCCAGGACACCGATCTTGGCTCCCGGCAGGAACGACAACGTCACGTCGTCGAGGACGACCTTGTCGCCGTGCGCCTTGCGCACGCGCTGCAGTGTGTAGATGTACTCCGGCATGCCATTAGTTTAGGGCCTGGAAAGTTCAGCAGTGCTTGCGAGGAACCTCGGGCCCTCAGGCCAAGCAGACCAAGTCCGCCAAGCGCCTGCCGAAGGGCCGCAGGCGCAAGGAGTCCCGGTTCGCCCGGGACGTCGACCGCGGCTCGGGACATCGCCTCACCCGGTGTCACAGGCTGGGCGGTGAGTCACACTGCCTGACGCGGACCAAGCCGTCGAAGCCACCGACGGCGAGGAGCTGCGAGCTCAGTCCTCAGGGCTGAGAAGCCGACCTGGGGGCGGCCTCGGATCCGGGCCTGCGGGCCGGAGGCACGATGGTGGCCGACAGGCAGATCTGGTCGCGGCCGAGTTCCTTGGCGCGGTAGAGGGCGAGGTCGGCCGCGGCGAGCAGTTCGATCAGGTCGTCCCCGTGCACGCTCATGATCGCGACACCGACCGAGATGGTCACGGTGATCATGTTGTCGTCGGCCGGGAGCGCCATCCGTCCCACCCGGGAGCGCAGCCGCTCGGCGACCCTGCGGGCCTCTGTCACGTCGGCCCTGGGCAGCAGGACGACGAACTCCTCACCGCCGAACCGGCCCACCACGTCGTAGTCGCGAAGCTGGCTGCGGATGGTGTCGGCCACCCCGATGAGGACCTGGTCTCCGATCAGGTGACCGTAGGTGTCGTTGACCCTCTTGAAATGGTCGATGTCGACGATCAGCAGCGCGAGCGTCTCCCCGGTGCGACGCGCCCTGACGATCTCGGTGTCGGCCTCCCGCTGCCAGGCCGCGGCGTTCAGCAGGCCGGTCTTGAGGTCGGTGCGGGCCGCGGCCTGAAGCTGGGCGTGCAGCAGGCTGCGCTGGAGCAGCACCACCGGGGGCAGCGCCAGGACCAGCAGAGCCGGATTGAGCCCGCAGGTGATGGAGATGATGACGCCGAGGCAGAGTTCGACGACGTCGAGGAGCAGGTTCTCCCGGTTCCACAGGACCTCCCGCCAGCGGCTGTCGGGATCGGCGGTGTGCGCCGCGATGGCGATCAGCGCGGTGTTGATCACCGTGAACAGGACCGCGCAGCCGACGGCCACCAGGATCGGCCCTCCGTCGCCCCTGGTCAGCGCGTTCAGGTCACCGACCGCGGCATGGAAGAGCAGGGAGGCCGCACATCCGGCCAGGCCGATCGCCGCCGAGCTGAAGACCCGCCGGTAGACGACCGTCGCGCGCACCCGTCT
This sequence comes from Streptosporangium sp. NPDC049248, assembly GCF_040678965.1. Taxonomy (NCBI): domain Bacteria; kingdom Bacillati; phylum Actinomycetota; class Actinomycetes; order Streptosporangiales; family Streptosporangiaceae; genus Streptosporangium; species Streptosporangium sp. NPDC049248. Next base: position 43,116 of record NZ_JBFAQY010000024.1, on the reverse strand, counting down.
CTGCAGCAGGAACTGGAGCGGAATGGGCGCCAGGAGCGCGTAGAGCGGCGGGAGCAGCAGCGCGGCGGGCAGCCACCAGGCGGAGAGCAGGTCCCGGTGCACGCCGGCCGGCATGCCCAGCCTCCGGGTCGCCTCGATGCACACGGCTCCACACGCCATCAGCGCGGTGAAGGTCAGCGCATCGGACCAGCGGAAGACCCCGGATGCCAGGAAGAACACGATCGCGGCGAGATCCAGCGCTACTATCCCGCAGAGGTAGCCGACCAGCGGGCGGCGCTGTCCAAGCAGGGGCCAGCGATCGGCCAAGGGTGTCATGCCGTCGCGCGGTTTGACCGAGGTGTGGCTAGGAGCCGCCATGTCGTCCCCCTCTCCGACTAACGATGTGTAACACAATAGTTGCGGAGTGTGCGACGCGCGATGGGAACCGCTACCTTTGACGGAGTGGGCCAGCCCACCGGTTGACCTACGTTTTGGAAACCGCTCCCTCGCGAGCGGGCCGTGCGGGAAAGGAGCAAGCCATGCTGCGGGGCGTGACCTGGACCTGAATCAGGTGTCCTGGGCATCTGACACGGGCAAGACCATCGGCTGGTTATCTCGGCGTCGCCGCGCTTCCGTGGTGAGACACCGACCGCGTCCGGCCGGTGCCTCCTCACTCCGCCCGAACCAGACCCTCCTACCGTGTGAGGTCCTGCACTTCCGTCAGGCATCCTGTTCCCGCGAAGTCCGCGCTTCACCGGACGCCTGCCCCTCATCTCCCGTCCGAAATCCTCTCTGCCGATCTTCTGTTCCAAGTCTTCTGCTCGAATCCGCCCCATCCCGCCGTCCGCGTTCTTCCCCTGCGCGGATCAGCGCCCATTCCCCTGTCCGAATTCGACTCCCCGTCCACCTCGAACGATTCCTTCGCCCCTCCGGTTCCGGCCGGCCGATCGGGTTGGGAGGCCCGCGGCCCGGGCCTCCCAACGGGAGGCGGCTCAGGCCGCCACACGCTCCCGCGTCGGCCAGGGTGCCTCATCGCTCACATCTGGGTGGATCTTCACCGTGCCCGGCACGGCCCCGGCCGTCTCCTCCCCGGTGACCCCCGCGGCCGGGTCGTCGGCCCCCACCACCCCCACCCGCCTCGTCGTGCCCTTCGCCGCCTTCCTTCTCCTGGTCACGGCCTCTCCCGCCGCCGGCTCCTCCCCGGCGGAGCCGTGATCCACCGCATGCGAGGCGGCCTCTCCGCGGGTCGCACCTCCCTCGGCAGGCCCGCCCGGCGTGGCCCGCTCGTCGTCGAGCCCGGCCCGCGGCGGGGGCAGGGCGCCGGGTGCCTCCGCCTCGACGGGAACGCCGCCGCTCATCGCCCAGTCGGACGTCTCGCGATCGAGCTCGATCCGCTCCGCGCTGCCCAGGGCCGCGACCGGACCGCCGCGCTGTGGCTTGCTGAAGCTGCCGAGCCCCCAGCGCAGGTCGTGCCCGAGCGAGTTGGCCTCCACCTCGGGCATGAACCGGCGCTCACCCTCGTGGGTGAACTCGCGGATCCGCAGCCGTCCCTGAACGACGACGGGCTGGCCCAGCTGAACCGACTGGGCGACGTTGTCGGCGAGCCCGCGGAAGCAGCGGACGCCGAAGTAGGTCGTCTCACCGTTGCGCCACTGCTGGTTCTCCCGATCGAAGTAACGACTGGTCGAGGCGATCTTGAGCGAGGTGACCCGGGAGCCGTCGGGGAAGGTGTGCTGGCGTGGCGTGGCCGCGACGTTACCGGTCAACGTGACGTAGATGTCGTTCATCGTGCCTCCCATGAGCGCCGGCTGAGTGCCGGCGGCGTGAAAGACACGATGGTCCGAGCCATACCCCTCGCGAGTTGCCGAATCGCGTTCTGGGGACAACCGCCGGACACTCGACCGGGTTGTGGACAACCCTGGGAATCAGTCCCGCAGGCTCCGCATGGCCGAGTAGAACTCGTTGTAGCGGGTCAGCTCGCGCTCCACCGGCTCGATCACCATGCTCTCCGCGAGCCCGGCGACCCTGCGGCGCATCTCGCGTTCCAGCGCGTCACGCTCGTTGCCCGCGCCGAGCACGATGAAGTTACGGCTGGCCACCGCGGTGAGCAACCCGAGCCCTAGCACCGAGAGCATCATCAGCCCCACCCACGGCAGCGAGGCGGCGTCGCCGAACACCTCCAGCCCCACCGGCGGCTTCCCCGTGCCGAACACTCCGTAGACCAGGGCCGTACCGACCCAGGCGAGGCCCGCGACGAAGAGCAGGACCAGCAGGTACTGCCAGGCGAGAAGCAGCCGCCACCAGCCGGGGACCCGGTCCAGGCGCGGTGCGACCTCCGAGAGCTCCTCCGACAGCACCTGGGGCAGCTGCGCCGAGCGGGAGCGCGCGGCATCCCTGATCCCGCTCTGCCACGCCTCGTGCATGCCGGAGGTCAGGCCGTCGGCCAGGGCGTGCACGGCGGTGTCCACCTCGGCCGGCTGCGCGCTGACCGAGCCACCGGTCAGGCTGCGGATCTCGTCTCGCAGGTCGCCCAGGCGCAGGCTGTTCAACGGATCAGGGCGGAGCTTGGCCGCCCAGCGGGTGTAGGGCCAGCCGACCCACTCACCGGACCTGGCGGCGTAGACGTTCTCCATCGCCTCGCCGACGGCGGGAACTCCGGCCGCGTCGCAGAGGGCGTCGGTGAGGCCGATCCGGCGGGCGTCGTCAATGGAGGAGGGCGGCGCCGGGGTGCCGTCGGCGGGCATGACCTTCGCCAGGCGGAGCGTCAGCCGGTCGAGGTCGGCCTCCAGGCGCTGGGTGGCGGCCCTGCGCCTGGACACGGTCTCGGCGAGGACCGCCTTGAGGTCGTCCACGCCCGTACCCGTGATCGCCGAGGTGGTGACGACCACGGGGTGCTCGACCCCCTCGCGGTGGAGAAGGTCCTCCAGGTCCGCGACGCACTCGGCCAGTTCCTCCTCGTCGAGCCGGTCGGACTGGTTGAGCACGAAGACCGTCACCGCCTCGTGCCCGGCCAGGTCGGTCACGTAACGCCGGTGCGTGGAGGCGTCGGCGTACTTCTGCGGGTCGAGCACCCACACGACGAGGTCCGCGACCTGGATCAGCCGGTCGGCCTCACTGTCGGTCAGCGCCCGGATGGAGTCGTGGTCGGGCAGGTCGAGCAGGATCAGCCCGTGCAGCCGGCTCTCCCCGCGGTCCAGGGCACTGGCCCGCGCGAAGCGGTGACGCCACTGGATCTGCAGCCAGTCGAGCAGCGGGCCTGCGCCGTCCAGGCCCCAGACGCAGGCGTGGGTACGGGCGGTGGTCGGGCGGCGCACTCCCGTCGGCGACAGCTCCAGGCCGGAGATCGAGTTGAACAGCGTCGACTTGCCGCTGCCCGTGCCTCCCGCGAGCGCGACCACCGTGTGGTCGGAGGAGAGCTTGAGCCTGTCACCGGCACGCAGCAGCAGCTGCCCCGACTCGGTGAGGAGCTTGGGCTCGACCCTGCCCGGCCCCAGCTCCACGATCCGAGCCAGCGCGGCGAGCCGGCTGCCGAGACCTTGGCGTGACTGGGTGGTGCCAACACTCATCGGGCGACCTCAAGGTTGTACGTTGCCTGGTAAAGGCGGGTGGCGGCGGATTCATCCGGTATGCCGGCGCCATCGAGGGCCTGGATGTAACGCGCCGTCTCGTCGTCGAAGAGCATGCCGATCCGGGCGCGGAGATCGCTCCGGGCCTTCACCCCGATGTTGCGCAGCGACTCCGCGCCGAGCAGCGCGTGTACCAGCCGTTGCGGCAGCGCACCGGTGCCGTTCCGCGCCTCCGAGGCGCCGTAACCGAGCAGCCCGATGGTCAGGATCAGCGACAGGGACTCGACGTCGAACGAGATCACCCTGGCCACCGATCGCTTGGTCACCCCCTCGGTGCGGATCAGCTCGGTGATGTGCTCCTGCCAGGCCGCGATGGTCCGGCCGGCCCTGCGCGGGAGGTCGTCGGACGCCTGGCCGAGCTCGGCGGCCGCCAGGATCTCCTGCGCGCCCGGACGGTTCAACCAACGCGAGGCGGCCTCCTCCGCGGCCCGTTGCGCCGCCGAGACGACCACCGACTCCAACCCCGTCCGCAGCGCGGATCTCAGCGCGCTGAGCCGCTCGGGTGCCTGATGGCTCGCCTTGCCCGCGAGGCGGCCGGGCTTGCGCAACTGAAGGGTACGCATGAGATCACCGGAACCGGCGAAGTCCTGCCAGCGGGCGAGGACCTCACCTCGGAGCAGCGAACCGTCGCCGGTGCTCTCGTCGACCTCGACCAGTGCCTGGGCGTAGGCGCTCTCCACGTCGGCGCGGAGATCTCTGCGGAAGGCGACCTGGATCTCCAGCTGCTTGGCCAGGGCGGGCACCCGGGTGCGGAAGCTGTTCAGCACCCCGTCCAGGGTGGCCCGCACGGCCTGCTCACGACGCCGCTCGTCGACCGACAGCTCGGTCAGCCACAAACGCAGCTCGCTCACCTCGTGGTCGGGGAGCATGCCGTCGGTGACCTTGCCCTCGTTGACGACGAACCGGTCGACCTCGCCGAGACCGTACTCGGTGAGCATCCTGACGAAGTGCTTGGTGATCACTTCTCTGGACTTGGCCGGCACCCTGGAGAGCACGATGGCCAGCTTGGCTCCACGCTCCTTGGCCAGGCGGAGCAGCCGCCAGGCCGGGGCGTCGGCGTAGCGGGCGGCGGTGGTGACGAAGATCCACAGATCGGCCGCGTCGAGCATGCGGTGCGCGATCTCGTGGTGCTCCTCGACCACCGAGTCGATGTCGGGGGTGTCGAGCAGTGCCACACCGGGAGGTAGGCGCTCGGTGGAGACGAGCACGAGGCCGCCGGAGGCCGCCCCGGGGTCGGGCTCGCTGAGCCGCCGGAGGCTACCGAGCAGGTCGCCCTCGGCGAACCACTCGTGATCGTCGGGGTGGCAGGCCAGGACAGGCGTCCCGGTCGTCGGACGGCGCACACCGGTCGCGCTGACCTTGGCGTTGGCCAGCGTGTTGAGGAGCGTGGACTTGCCCGCGCCGGTGGAGCCCGCGACCACGACGAGGGCGGGCGCGGTGCTCGTGTGGACCCGGGGGATCACGTAGTCGTCGAGCTGGGCCAGGATCTCGCTCTGGACCCGCCTGGCCTCCTCGGCCCCGGGGATGTCCAGGCCGAAACCGAGGTCGGTGACGCCGGCGCGTACGGCGGTGAGCGCGCTGCTCAGGGCCTTGGAGACGGCCTCGGGAAGCGGCGTCTCCCGCACCCGGCCGCCCGGCGACCCCGCGTCCTCCTTGCCTCCGGCCTTCTCGTCCCCGTCGTTCCCGTCGGCCTCGCCATCGCCCTGGGCCTCCGCACCGCTCTCACCCTCCTGCGGAGCCTGCTCATCGATCTCGGCGGGCTCGGCGTCGCGCTGACCCCCGTCGCCGGCCAGGACCCGCGCTCCGGCATCGCCACCGTCTTCGGCCCCGTCCTCGGCCCCGTCGGCGTCAGGCGTCCCGGCGTCGTTCTCCGCTTCGTTTTCCGGCTCCTCGTCATCCGCGAGGAGGACGACGACCTCGTCCGGCTCCTCCTGCTTCTCCTGGGGTCTGTTCCCCCGAAGGGGCGGAGCGGCGGCCTCGGCCCGGGGGGAAGAGCCGTCGCTCGCCGTACGGGAGGGGGCCGCGGCACCTTCCCCGGGACCGTCGGTGCGGGGAGCGCTCGGGGGAACGGGGGCGCCCGGGCGGAAGAGCGCACCGGGAGCGGCCTGGGGAGCAGGTGCGCCGGGAGGAGAAGGTGTGACGGGGCCGCCGCCGGCACGGGGAGCGCTCGGGAAAGCGGGCCCCGGACGGAAGGTCGCACCGCGAGAAGCTCCCGCGACTTCCCCCTGGGAGGCGGGGGCGCCCGGTCTCGGGGGGACAGCGGGAGGAGCGGTGGCAGGGCCGCCACCGCGCGAAGCTCCGGGGGAAGGAGGGGCCCCCTGCCCCGGGTCCGCCCCCGGCGGGGCGGGAGCGCCTCCACGGGGAGCACCCGGCGAGGCTGGAGCACCACCACGAGGGGCCTTCTGAAGGGCGGGGGCACCGCCGCGGGAAGCGGCCGGCGGGGCGCCCGCACCGGGGGAGGCCGGCGCGGGACCGCCGCGAGAGGCACCCGGGGGGCGGCTGCCCGGGGCGCCGGCGGCGGGCCTGCCCACCTCCCGGGAAGTGGTGATGGCGGCGATCGTGGCCTGCGCGGCGGCCGCGGCGGCGTGGAAGGCCGCCATCGCCTCCTCCGAGGCGGGGGGTGCGGCTGGACCCGCCGCCCCGCCCGGTGCGGCCGGACCGGCTCTCCTGCCCGGAGGCGCGGCGGGACCGGCCGCACCGGCGGCGGGCTGGGCGCGAGCGCGGACGGAGGCGGCGTCATCGTCTGGGCGGATGGCGCCGAAAGTCACCGTCTGCTCGCCGGGAGATTCCTGGTCATCCGACGGGGGGCCGTCGGGTGGCTCCTGGGGGATGCCGACGAGGCGAGGGTTACGGCCACCACCCGATTGGGGGGGCCTGTTGGAAGCCGATTTCACGGTACTCGCTCCGCTCGAACCATCTCGACCTCCTGGCCGACCTTCACGACATCACCGACGATCACGATCGCAGGGGGCCGAATCTCAGCCGCGCTTACGCGCTCCGCCACAGTGGAGAGCGTGGCGTAAAGAGCGCGCTGGGTCGGAAGGGTACCGTCCTGTACCACCATTACGGGAGTTTCCGGCGAACGTCCGTTATAGAGCAATGTTTCGGCGATCACTCCGATCCGTTCGACCGCCATCATAAGCACCAGCGTGCCGCCGGATCTGGCCAGATTGGGCCAGTCGACCGTGGATCTCTCGTCGCCCGGCGGGACGTGTACGGAGACCACGTGAAATTCCTGGCTGACGCCGCGATGCGTCACGGGCACGTTGGCGGCGGCCGGCGCCGCGACCGGGCTGGTGATGCCGGGGACCACGACCACCGGGATGCCCTCGCGGGCGCAGGCGAGCAACTCCTCGCCGCCGCGGCCGAAGACGAACGGGTCGCCTCCCTTGAGCCGGACCACGAACTTGCCCTGTCTGGCGTGCTCGATCAGCAGCTCGTTGATCCTCTCCTGGGCCATGTAACGACCGTAGGGGATCTTCGCGGCGTCGATCAGCTCGACGTCCGGGGAGAGCTCGTCGAGCAGGGCCTGCGGGGCGAGCCGGTCGGCGACGACCACGTCGGCCTGGGCCAGCAACTGCCGTCCACGGACCGTGATCAGGCCGGGGTCGCCGGGGCCACCGCCGACCAGGGCGACGCCCACGGGCTTGGTGCGGTTACGCCGGGCGTCGACCGTACCGTCCCTGAGGGCTCCCACGACGGCGTCCCTGATCCCGGCGGCACGCCGGGGATCGCCTCCGGCGGTGATCGCCACACTGATCTCGTCCACCTTGCCGCTGGCGGGGGTCCAGGCCGCGGAGGCGTCCTTGTCGTCGGCGCGCACGCACCAGATCCGCTTCGCCTCGGCCTCCTCGGCCACGGCGGCGTTCACCTCGGGGTTGTCCGTGCAGGCCTGCACCAGCCAGGCCCCGTCGACGTCGCCGGCCTGGTAGCGCCTGGCCTCCCAGGTCACCCGGCCTGTCGCGATGAAATCGTCGAGGGCGTGCGTGACGCTCGTCGAGACGATGGTGACCAGTGCGCCCGCGTCGAGCAGCGCCGGCACACGCCGCTGGGCGACGCGCCCGCCGCCCACGACGAGCACCCGCCGCCCGGAGAGGCGCAAGCCGAGCAGGTAGGGCGACATGGTGACCGATCTCCCGTTCACGAGGAATTGCGAATCATGACGTGCTTAGGAGGTAAACCTACCGGCTAACGGGGCTCTCTTTGCTGCACCTGTGTTAACAGATGTCAAGAAAGGGCTGACTGTTGTCAACCGGCCGGCTTAAGACTTCCGCAGGTCAGGCTTCCTTGTCCGTCACACCGGCGGAATCGAAGGTCGCGACTTCGTGCATCACCCTGGCCGCGGCGCAGACGAGCGGGTGGGCGAGCAGGCCACCGGTGCCCTCGCCGAGCCGGAGTTCCAGCTCCACCAGGGGACGCAGGCCCAGGTGATCCAGGGCCGCGGCGTGACCGGGTTCGGCCGAGCGGTGCCCGGCCACGCAGTGGTCGACGACGTCGGGCGCCAGTGCCGCCGCCGCCAGTGCCGCCGCTCCCGCGATGACACCATCCAGGATGACCGGCACCCGCAGAGCGGCCCCGGCGAGGACGAATCCGGCGATCGCCGCGTGTTCCAGGCCGCCGACCGCGGCCAGCGTCTCCAGGGCGGACACCGGGGAGGCGGCGCCCGGCCCCCGCTCCAGACCGTTCACCCGGAGTGCCTCGCGGACCACCTCGATCTTGCGTTCCAGGGTCTCGCCGTCGATGCCGGTTCCCCTGCCGGTCACGGCCGCCGCTTCGTGTCCGGTGAACGCGCAGATCAACGCGGCCGAGGCGGTGGTGTTGGCGATGCCCATGTCCCCGGTGATCAGGCAGCGGGCGCCTCCGTCGACGAGACCGCGGGCATGGGCGATCCCGGCCTCCAGGGCCGCGACCGCCTGCTCGGGGGTCATCGCCGGTCCGCGGGACAGGTCGGCCGTACCGTACGCGATCTTACTGATCGTCAGTCCCGGCGCCGGGTCGAGGTCGGCGGCCACGCCGACGTCGACGACCGTCACCGAGGCTCCCACCTGGGCGGCGAAGGCGTTGGCCACGGCACCGCCCGCGAGGAAGTTGCCGACCATCTGCAGGGTGACCTCCTGCGGCCACGGGGTCACGCCCCTGGCGTGGACACCGTGGTCGGCGGCGAAGATCGCCAGAGCCGCGGGAACCGGGAGTGGCGGCGGGCTGACCGCCGCGGCCCCGGCCAGCCGTATCGCCACCTCCTCCAGCGCGCCGAGCGCGCCCCTGGGCTTGGTCAGGCGGTCCTGGTGGGCTCGGGCCTCGGCGACGGCCGCCGGATCGGCGGGACGGATCGCCGCGATGGTCTCCTGGAGGATGGTCATGCGCTCCAGTCTCCTCCAGAAACCAGCATTCGAAAAAACGCCGGAAACCGCATCGCCGGATCACCAGGCGATGCCGCTGAGCGCCTCCTCGTAGCGCTCGATGACCACGTCGGCCAGACCCTCGCAGTCGCCGATGACGTCGGCGCAGCGAACGTCCAGGTTGGAGTGGCCGGCGGCGTAGGCCATGGCCTGAGCCCAGACGCGGTCGAGCAGGCCGCCGGCGAAGAGCAGGTAGGGCACGACGATCACACGCTTGGCGCCGAGGCGGCGGCAGCGCTCGATGCCGCCGGGGACGCCGGGCGGGGTGAGGGAGACGAACGCCGTCTCCACGGTCATGTACTCATGGGCGTGGGTCTCCCAGAAGAGCCGGGAGACCCGGTGCACGTCGGCGTTGGACTCGGGACTGGTGGAGCCGTCGCCGACCAGGACGACGGCGGTCTCGCCGATCTCGATGTGCTCGGGTTCGTCGTCGAGCGGCCCGGCGGCGGCGGGGACCAGCCGGAGGCTGGCGACCTCGGCGGCGGCGTCGGCCAGACGCTCGGCGAGCAGCGCGAGGACGCGGGGGTCGGAGCCCAGGGGACGGCCGTAGTCGCAGGTGAGCATGGGATGTCTCTCCCGCTCGCGGGCCATCGCGGAGGGGATGTCCGTGCCGAGCCAGGTACCGCCGGTGAGGCTCATGGGCTGGGCCACCATCCGGTGATGCCCGCGCGCGACCAGCGACGCGACGGAGTCGCTGAGGCGCGGCCTGGCCTTGGCGATGTAGCCGCCGGAGACGTCCGCCGCCGTCTGGTCCAGTCGGCAGCGGAGCCGATGGATGAACCTGCCGAACTCAACGGATCCGTTGTCGTCGTGCGAGCCCTGCCCGATGAGCAGCAGCGGCGGTTTCATGGAAACAGGACTCCAATGACCTTGACCTGGGGTTACGCAGTAACGACTCGCGACAATATCCGATAATGACACCACGTGGGCAGGTAACGGATCGGTAAATTCCGCCTTTTCTTCTGCGAACGTGATGGACGGTGGAGATCGGATCGGTTCCGGCGGGCGACAGCCGTCCGCCGGCCGAGCCTGTGGATCACACGCCCTGGCACGCTAGCCGGGCATGCCGGAGACGTCCAGCACGGCCACATCCGTGTTTCGCGCCCGACGCGCCTTCCCCGCCGGGTCAGCGGACGACGACGACCTCCAGCGTGCGCGGGCCGTGCACGCCCTCCACCCGGTTCAGCTCGATGTCGCTGGTCGCGGAGGGACCGCTGATCCAGGTCAGCGGCCTGGAGGGGTCGAGCCTGCCGACCGCCTCGGGAACGCCGGCCACGATCTGCCCGGCGCGCACGACGCACAGGTGATAGTCCGGTACCAGGGTCAACGCCCGGCGCCCCTGCCCGGGGCCGGCGTCCAGCACGATCGTGCCGGTCTCCGCGATCGCCACGGCGCACCCGGTGACGACACCGTCCACCCCGTCCAGCTCGGCCGCGCTCAGCGGCGGATCATCGGTGACCGGTTCTCCGGGAACCCACTCGGATGGCAGCCCTTCGGGGACGACCAACCGGGTGGCGCTCCGGCGGGCCAGCGCCGCCGCGATCGTCGCGGCCGCCTCTCCCTCGTCCACCACGTGCACGACCGCCCGGTAGTCGGCCACCCGCTCGGCGAGCAGTTCCACCAGGCCCGTCGCGCGGGCCGGGTCCGGTGAGGTGCGGTAGGCGCGGGTTATCTCGACCTCGCCGGCCCCGGCCACCGCGGAGCGGATCCGCGACAGGATCAGCTCCCTGCTGCCCGCAGCGGTCATTGAACGCCTCCGTCCGTACGGTCCCACCAGTCACGGAATGACTCGGGAGGAATATCGGGAATGTCACGCGTGTCGGTCCAGGCCGACAGCGGGCCCGGCAGGCGTCCGGGGACGAACCTGCGCAGGCGGCCGCCGAGCCGCTGAGCACGTGCCAGCCGCGCGGGGCGGTCGAACACCCACCCGGCGGCACGCATGCCCAGGCGCTCGACGCGCGCGTGGCGGACCTTGCCGCGCAGGTGGACCAGGACCTCGGGAATGTCGATCGCGACCGGGCAGGCGTCGAAGCAGGCGCCGCAGAGGGTCGAGGCGTACGGCAGCGACGCGTCCAGCTTCGAGGCGGTGCCGCGTAGCTGCGGGGTGAGGATCGCACCGATCGGTCCCGGATAGACCGAGCCGTACGCGTGGCCTCCGGCCCGCTCGTAGACCGGGCAGACGTTCAGGCAGGCCGAGCAGCGGATGCAGCGCAGCGCCTGACGGCCGATCTCGTCCGCCAGCACGTTCGTCCGGCCGTTGTCGAGCAGTACCAGGTGGAACTCCTGTCCCTCGACCGCACCGGTCCAGGTGGAGGTGTAGGGGTTCATCCGCTCGCCGGTGGAGCTCCTGGGCAGCAGCTGGAGGAAGACCTCCAGGTCCTGCCAGCCGGGCAGCAGCTTCTCGATGCCGACCACGCTGATCAGCGTCTCGGGCAGGGTGAGGCACATCCGCCCGTTGCCCTCGGACTCCAGCACCACCAGCGTGCCGGTCTCGGCGATCATGAAGTTGGCGCCGGAGATCGCGACCCTGGTGGAAAGGAAGCGCTCGCGCAGGTGGAGCCGGGCGGCCTCGGCGAGGGCCCGGGGGTCGTCCGTCAGGTCCTCCGGCGCGGCGCGCCCCCAGTCGGCCATCCTCTCCCGGAAGATCTCGCGGATCTCCGCGCGGTTGCGGTGGATCGCCGGGACCAGGATGTGCGAGGGCCAGTCGTCGCCGAGCTGGACGATCAGCTCGGCCAGGTCGGTCTCGTAGGCGGTGATGCCCTCCAGTTCGAGTGCCTCGTTGAGGCCGATCTCCTGGGTCGCCATCGACTTGACCTTGACCACACTGGTCTCGCCGGTGGCCTTGACCAGGTCGGCGACGATCCGGTTGGCCTCCTTGGCGTCGGCCGCCCAGTGAACGTGGCCGCCCGCCGCGGTGACCGCCTCCTCCATGCGCACCAGGTAGTGCTCCAGATTGCGCAGGGTGTGGTCCTTGATCTCCTTGCCCGCCCGGCGGAGCTCGGCCCAGTCGGGCAGCTCACCGACCATGGCGGCCCGCTTGCCGCGGATCGTGTGGGTGGCCTTGCGGAGGTTGTACCTGAGCTGCGAGTCCCGCACGGCGACCGCGGCGTTCGCGGGGAAGGCCGGCATGCCGAGGAACGTGGCGCTCCCGCTCATCCGCGCACCGCCCTGTCGTCGCCGCTCTCCGTGGCGGCGAGGATCTCGGCGAGGTGCATGATCCGTACACCGGCGCGCTGGCGTGCCAGGGCACCACCGATGTGCATCAGGCAGGAGTTGTCGGCCGCGCACAGCACCTCGGCACCGGTGGTCACGACATTGTGCACCTTGTCCGCGCACATGGCGGCGGAGATCGCCGGGTTCTTCAGCGCGAAGGTGCCGCCGAAGCCGCAGCACTCGTCCGCTCCGCGGAGCGGGACCAGCTCCAGGCCCCTGACCTGCTCGAGCAGGCGGGTGGGCCGGTCCTGCAGGCGGAGGCCGCGCAGCGAGTGGCAGGTCGGGTGGTAGGTCACCCGGTGCGGGAAGTAGGCGCCGACGTCGGTGACGCCGAGGACGTCGACGAGGAACTCCGAGAGCTCGTAGACCTTCGGCACCGTCTCGGCCACCTCCGCGGCGAACGGGCCGGGCGGGGGCCTCTCCCCCGCGGGGGCTCCGGCGGGGGTGCGGGCCAGACGCGGATACTGCTCGCGGACCATCGCGGCGCACGACCCGGACGGCGCGACGACCGCGTCGTACTCGGCGAAGACGTCCACGAAGTGCCGCGCGAGCCGCCTGCCCTCCTCGGGGTACCCCGTGTTGACGTGCATCTGGCCACAGCAGGTCTGCGCCCGCGGGAACTCGACGTCACATCCGAGGCGGCGCAGCAGCGTGACGACCGCCCGCCCGGTGCCGGGAAAGAGCGTGTCGTTCACGCAGGTGATGAACAGGGCGACGCGCACGGTACTCCTTACGCTTTATGGTCAGACCATAGTATGGTCTGACCATATTCCCTCACAAGAGGAGGCCCCCTTGGGCGGTTGGCAACCGGTCCGGCGCACCCGGGCGTTCGAGGACGTGATCGCCCAGATCGAGCGGCGCATCGCGGACGACGGGCTCACGGTCGGCGACCGCCTGCCCGGCGAGCGGCAACTGGCCGAGCAACTGCGGGTGAGCCGGTCGTCCGTACGCGAGGCGATGCGGGTTCTGGAGACGCTGGGCGTGGTGTCGTCGCAGGTCGGGCGGGGACCGGACGCGGGGGCCTGCCTCATCTCCAGACCCGCGGACGCCCTGAGCGACCTGCTCAGACTCCATCTCGGGCTGTCGAACCTGTCGCTGGCGGAGGTCGTCGACGCCCGGCTGATGATCGAACAGTGGTCCGCCGCGCATGCCGCGGCACAGGGGGCGGACCTGTCGGCCATGACCGCCGCGCTGGAGAGGATGGACGCCTCGACGACCGCGGAGGAGTTCGTCGAGCACGACACGGCCTTCCACGTGGCCATCGCCGAGGCGTCGGGCAACAGGCTGACCACCGCCATGATGCTCTCGCTGCGTGACTCGCTCCGCCGCTACGCGGTCGGCGCGGTCGAGCGTCTGGGCGACACGTCAGGGCTGATGGCCGATCATCATCGGATCCACCGGGCCATCGTCGCCGGGGACGCGGCGGGGGCCGCCGCCGCCGTCGAGGCCCACCTGCTGCGGGCCTACCCCGGCATCTCACGGTCCCCACGGGCCGAGGAAGAGGGGCCGGACGGGCAGCACGGGCGGCTTGACCGAGTCGGCTGACCTGCAGGTGGCGCCCGAGCAGGAGACCAGTGCGTCGAGCTGCTGGTTGAACCGGGCGATCACAGAGAGCGGGGTCTCGGCCGCGATGTTGCGGAGTTGGTAGGGATCCGCGACGAGGTCGTAGAGCTGGTACTCGCCGGTCGAGTAGCGGACGAAGGTGTGCCAGGCGGTCCGCATGCCCTGGTAGGCCGGGACCGGGGTCTGGCGGGCCGAGCCCGGATCCGTCGGGCGGTTGAACTCCAGCAGCACGTTCTGGCGCCACGAGGGCGGCGTGCGGCCCCGCAGGAGCGGCAGCAGGGAGCGGCCCTCGACGAAGTCGGGGAGCGTGACACCGGCCAGCTGGGCGAACGTCGGGGCCAGGTCGACCGTGGAGGCCATGTCGCCGACGACGTGGCCCGCCGGTACACCGGGGCCGCGGACCAGGAGCGGCACCTTGATGGACTCGTCGAAGGGGGTGGTCTTGCCCTGGGCGAGCCGGTGCTGGCCCTGGTGGAACCCGTTATCGGAGGCGAAAAAGATATACGTTCCATCCAGCTTGCCGGAGACCCTGAGGGACTCGATCAGGGCGCCCACCATGTCGTCCACGCCGAGCATGGCCCGGAGCCGGTCGCGGTAGTGCCGGTCGATCTTCTGGACCTTCCTGGCGTCGAACTGCGGGAGCGACCTGAGCCAGAGCGGCTCGGCGCTGACATCCGGCTGGTTGAAGGACGGGGTGCGCGGAGCCACCGCCCCGGCGAAGGCGGCCTCGTGCCGGGGGGCGTAGTTGGCGGGATTGTGCGGGGCGATCGGGGCGAGGTAGAGGAAGAACGGGTCGTCGCCCGGCTGGGAGACGAACGCCCCCGCCTTCGCACTGAGCACGTCGGCCAGGTAGTCCTCCGGCGCGAAGCCGTAGGCCCGCAACGCGCCGTTCTCGTTGAGCGTGTAGCCGTACTCCTCGTAGAGCCTGCGCACCGGCACGTCCCACTCGTCCCAGCCGGGTGGCACGTAGGTGGCGGCGGTGGCGCCGCCGGGGTAGTGGTTGAGGTACTTGCCCATCAGGCCGGTGCGGTAGCCGGCCGACTTCATCCAGGTCCCGAGCGTGGAACGTTCCAGACCGGTCGTGTGGTACTTGGTGAAACCGCCCTCGGGGGCGGTGTTGGTCAGCACTCCGTGGCTGTGCACGTACTGGGAGCGCATGATCGACGCGCGTGACGGGCAGCACCAGGAGTTCGGCACGAAGAACCTGTCAAAGCTGGTGCCGCTCCTGGCAAGGAGGTTTGAGATGTTGGGAAATTTCTGGAGATCCCCCGCATCCAGGTCGTCAACGAGGACCAGCACGATGTTGGGCCGCTCCGCCGCGTGCGCCACGGCCGGGATCGCTCCCGTGACGGCGAGGGCAAGCAGGAAGATCAGGGAGAGGAGCTTGCGAGCTGCATAGAGCACAGATGGACGCTTCCCGGGAGACCGAATTTCGACACCTCACACTCGACCGACCAATGTAGAACGTGTTCTAATTGCGGAGCGTGTCCGGCCTTACGTTGCGAGGAGACCCGGTGAGTACCGATCTGAAACTCGGCCTGAACCTCGGCTACTGGCAGCGCGACGCCGACGACGCCACCGAACTCGTCCAGGCCGCGGAACGGCTGGGGTACGAGTCCGTCTGGACCGCGGAAGCCTACGGTAGCGACGCCTTCACCCCGCTGGCCTGGTACGGCGCGCGGACGTCCCGCATCAAACTGGGCACATCGGTGGTGCAGATCTCCGCCAGGACCCCGGCGGCGACCGCGATGACCGCGATGACCCTCGATCACCTCACCGGCGGGCGGCTGCTGCTCGGCATCGGCGCGTCCGGCCCCCAGGTGGTCGAGGGCTGGTACGGCCGGCCGTTCCCCAAGCCGCTGGCCCGCACCCGCGAGTACGTCGAGATCATGCGCAAGGTCTGGCGCCGTGAGGAGCCGGTGACCAGCGACGGCGAGCACTATCCCCTGCCCTACCCTGGCGGCGCGAACCTCGGCAAGCCGCTGAAGCTGATCACCCACCCGCTCCGCGGTGAGATCCCCCTCTATCTCGGCGCGGAGGGCCCGAAGAACGTCGCGCTCGCCGCCGAGATCGCCGACGGCTGGCTGCCGCTCTTCGTGTTCCCCGAGAAGATCGAGCGGATGTACGGCCCCTCGCTCGCCG
This sequence comes from Streptosporangium sp. NPDC049248, assembly GCF_040678965.1. Lineage (NCBI taxonomy): Bacteria > Bacillati > Actinomycetota > Actinomycetes > Streptosporangiales > Streptosporangiaceae > Streptosporangium > Streptosporangium sp. NPDC049248. Next base: position 27,194 of record NZ_JBFAQY010000024.1, on the reverse strand, counting down.
GCGCCGGGCCTGACTTCGACATCGCCGCCATGGTCATGACACTGATCACCGACGATGTCAGGGCGGCGCTGGACGGGGTGAAGATGATGCTGACCCTCTACATCGGCGGCATGGGCGCCAAGAGCCGCAACTTCCACGCCGACATCATCGGCAGGATGGGCTACGCCGAGGCCGCCGAGGAGATCCAGGCGCTCTACCTGGCCGGACGCAGGGACGAGGCGTTCAACGCGATCCCCGACGAACTGGCCGACGGCATCTCCCTGGTCGGCCCGGTGGGCCGCATCCGCGAACGCCTGGAGCTGTGGCGCAAGAGCCCGGTGAGCAACCTCCTGGTGATGGGCCCCCGCGACGAGGCCTCCCTGCGGACGATCAGGGACCTGGTCCTGGGCTGACGTACTGGGCCGGGTCCGCCCCGCCCCCGCGGGAGTGACGGACGCGCCGGATCCGGCGGGTGCCCCGCCGCCCCCTCCCGGACGACGGGGCGAAAGATCACTTCCTGGCGCCGAGTTCCCCGACCCAGCCGGAGCTCTCGTAGGCGACCTTGAAGCCCTTGCGGGCGGGGACGAACACGGAGTTGGCGGTGCCCGCCTGGGGCTTCTCGTCCGGGCCGTCGTAGCGGAAGGCCAGCAGGCGCGCCCCCGACTCGTCGATGACCAGGGTGTGGTGGCCGTTGGCGGTGGTGACCGCGGTGCCCTTGCGACCGAGCGGGTCAAGGACGTCCTGCTTCAGCACGAGTCCTGGCTGGTCGGCCAGGATGCGCAGCATCGAGGCACGGGTGGCCGCGCTCGTCGGCATGGAGAGCAGGTGGCGCGCGCCCTCGAAGACGAAGTCCGCGAACGGCCCCTCGCGATGCGCCGAGCGGAGCCAGCGCTCAAGTCCCTCGACGTCGCCGGGCAGCTTCTGCTCCTCCCCCACGGTCAGTGTCTTGGCGCCGAGCCCTATTTGCAGGATCATGGCGAAGTCACTGGTCTCAGGGGAGGACCACAGGGACGGAGATCCCTTGGCCTTCCACGCCGCCTCGTCGGAGGGGGTCTCGAAGGTGATCTTGACGTCTTGACTGGACGAGCTCCGCCCCTTCCGGCCGTCGGACCAGATCTCGTCGGTGTGGGCGACGACCGCGCCGGCCCCGACCGGCTCGAAGGTCCTGGTGCGCTCGAACCAGTACCGGCCCTTCGGGGCGACCTCGCGCGCCGCCGTCTCCGCGCCGGCCAGCAGGAACGACCGGGCGTCAAGCGTGACCACCGGTGCGCCGGGCGTGGAGGCGGAGCTGGAGAGCGGGGGGACGAGCTCGGCGGTCCGGCCGCCGCCCGGTCCCCGCAACCCGATCGTCCCCGTCACGACGGCCGGCGCCGTCACCGCCGCGGCCAGCCCGACGAGGGCGCCGACCAGTGCGACCTTCGGGGTGAGACGGAACCCCGGACGGAAGGTGGGACGGAACAGGGAGCGGGGCCGGGGCCTGGCCTCCGCGAAGGCGCGGGCGAGGTCCGCCTCGCGGCGGCGCCGGTGGGCGTCCTCGGTGAGGGCGTCCGGGCGTAGCGCGCGGACCCGCTCGTCAACGTCGTTCATCTGATACCTCCAGTTGGGAGACCCCGGGCCTGGAACCCAAGGTGGGGCGCGGCGCGGTGCCGCAGGGGATCGGTGAGGTTAGATCGAGCGCCTGGGACAGGCGGCGGCGGGCGCGGTACAGGCGGACCGTGAACGCGCGGGCCGAGCATCCGGCGAGCCTGGCGGCATCGGCCGGGGCGAGGCCGTACCAGCTGGCCAGGACCACGGCCTCGACGTCCTGCTCGGACAGGCCGGCCAGCGCCGCCAGCGCGACCTCGCGCTCGGCGACCTGGTCGGCCACGTCGCCCGCCGGGGCCAGTTCGGCCAGCCTTTCGGCCAGCGCCCGCTTCCGCAGCCCGGAACGCCGCTGCGCGCGCAGCAGGTTGCGGGCGGTGCCGAGCAACCATGGCAGCGGAGACTCGGGCAGGCGTTCCAGCTGCCGCCAGGCGATCAGGAACGTCTCGCTCGCGACGTCCTCGGCCTCCTGCCGTTCGGCACGGAGCAGCGCGTAGCCGAGCACGCTGCGGTAGTGCCGGTCGTACAGCGCGGTGAATCGCGCTTCTGGATCATCCACACCCAGTAGTGCCTTTCCGTGCGCCCCGATCACCGGCGGGGCGAAAAAACATCCGGCTCGTCCGCCGAACATCCTGCGCCGGAAGCCGGGCCCGCCCGCCACCGGCCAGGTTTGTCAGTGAATGCCGGACCGTTGCCCGGCACCGGGCTGGCAGAATCCATCGGGTGACGATTCGGGTGCTCATCGCTGACGACCAGGAACTGGTGCGGACCGGGTTCCAGATGATTCTGGACGCCCAGCAGGACATGGAGGTCCTGGCGACGGCCGCCAACGGAGCCGAGGCCGTCGAGCTGGCCCGGAGGCTGCGGCCCGACGTCTGCCTGCTGGACATCCGGATGCCCAAGCTGGACGGCCTGGAGGCCACCCGTCTCCTGGCCGGGCCGGGGGTGCCCGAACCGATGAAGGTGGTCATCGTCACGACCTTCGACCTGGACGAGTACGTCTATGGAGCGCTGCGCGCCGGGGCGACCGGTTTCCTGCTCAAGGACAGCGGGCCGACCCTGCTCATCGAGGCGATCCGGGCCGCGGCGGCGGGGGACGCGCTGGTGTCGCCCTCGGTGACCGTACGCCTGCTCGAACACCTGGCCCACCCGCGGGCCGGTGCCCTCCGGCCGCCCCGCGAGCCGCTCACCGAGCGCGAGCTGGACGTCGTACGCCTGGTGGCCAGGGGACGGACCAACCAGGAGGTCGCCGCCGAGCTGTTCGTCTCGCTGTCGACGGTGAAGACGCACCTGGGAAGCATCCAGGCGAAGCTCGGCGCCAGGAACCGGGTGGAGATCGCCGCGTGGGCCTGGGAATCGGGCACCGTGAGCTGAGCGAGCCGAGTTGGCCGAGTGGACAGCCGAGTGGACAGAGTGGTCCGAGTGGGCTGATTAGCGAAAGGGCTGACGGGATAGAAAAAGGGCAGGTCCTCAGCGCATGGCGGGGGGAGATATACATGCGCTCTATCCCATCTCTACAGAAAAGGTCGGCTTCGGCCGTCTACTTCACCCTCACCGCCCTGGTGATCGCGACCGCCGCCCTGGCGGTGTTCGAACAGGCCCGCGGCCGACGCCTCGTCCTGGAGATCTCGAAACTCGGCGGCGACCCCCACGCCCCCGGTGCCGACGCGATCTTCGGCGCGGTGACGGTCTTCGCCATCCTGATCATTTTCTTCGCCGCGGCCACGATCGCCGCCGTCGTCGCGTACCTGAACTGGCTGCTCCGTGCCCAGCAGTGCGCCGACCGGCCCGCGGTGGTCACCGTCCTGGCGAGCTGGTTCGTGCCGGTGGTCAACCTCGTCGCGCCCGCCGTGCTGGTCGACCGGCTGTGGCGGGCCTCCCGTCCGCCGGCCGACCGCCGCCCGCGCTGGCGGGCGCTGCTCGCCGCCTGGTGGCTGAGCTGGCTGGTCGCGCTCACAGTGATGCTGGTACGGCTCTGGCCGGGCGTGTCCCATCCGAGCACCGGCCTGACCGGTTTCGGCCCGCCCGAGCTGACCGCCGTCACGGTCGCCGCGCTGCTCTGCGCGGCGACGGTCCGGCAGATCACCGGGATCCAGACCGCGGGTGCCAGGCACCGGCGCCGGATCCCGGCGAACCGTCCGGAGCGTGCCGGACGCCGGGGCGGGGTGGGATCCTGGGGCGTGGCCGCGCCCTGGGGCGTGGAGTCAGTCCCAGGCCCTGATCAGCAGCCAGCCCTCGCCCGCGGTGTCGAACCGGAGCTCGTAGGTGCCGAGCCGGCCATCGGTGGCGGCCTCGGCCCGCCAGAACCGGCGCTCGCCCGGATCGCTGTCGGAGACCTTCCACCACTCGCGCGCGACAACCCAGTGGTCGAGGATCCGGTGAACCGTGTAAAGCTGGTCGCGCCAGGCGAACCGGACGGGCCGTCCCTCGCGGGTCCACACCTCGACAGGGTCACCGTAGAGTCGGTTCAAGACGCCTCTTCTCCCCGGGGCTTCGGATGAGTGCCCGGGGGAAGGCGGGCCTGTAGTATCGAACATACGTTCTCATCGAGCCGGGCGCAAGTCGCCCATCTGCCGTACCAGCGGGTTGGCGTCCACCGAGTTGCGGATGCTGAAGGTCACGCTGCCCGCGCGGTAGCGGTCGTCGGACCACTCGACGGGCCGGCCCTCGTGGGTGGTGGTGACCCGGCGCTGACGCAGCAGCGGGCTGCCCCTGCGCACGGCCAGCAGCCTGGAGTCCTGCACGCCGGCCGCCACCGCGTCGATGAGGTGCTCGCCGTAGGCGAAGACGAGGCCGACGCTGTCGTAGAGGGCCTGGGTGATCGACTCGCAACCGGGTTCGATGCGCTCGACGGCCGGGGCGATCCACCCGGCGTAGGTGGTGCGCTCCAGCATCACCGGCTCGCCCTCCAGGGAACGCAGCCGCAGCACCGACAGCACCGGTTCGCCCGGTTGGATCGCCAGCCGTGCCGCCTCGGTGGCGCCGGCGCCCCTGCGACACTGGCGCAGCACCTGCCCGCTGACCCGGTAGCCCATCGCCCGCGCCCACTGGGCGAAACTGTGCAGCTCGGCGAAGCTCTGGCTGCGCTCGCGGCCGAGCACGATACGCCTGGCCCCCTGCCGGGAACCGACCAGCCCCTCGGTGGCGAGCACCGCGACGGCCTGGCGGATCGTACCCCGGGAGGCCGCGAAGCCGGTGGCCAACTCGGCCTCCGAGGGCAGCTGGGCCCCCACGGCGTACTCGCCTCGCATGATCGCATCGCGCAGCCTCTCCGCGATGCCCAGGTAACGGGGGGTCACGCCCGGCTCCTTTCTCCCGCGCCCCCGAACGACGGGATTCCTTCTCGCGTCCCCTTCAGGACACCCGCGAACGCCCGGTGACCGCCCAACCTCTCCTCGCCTCCCAGAACCGTCCTCGCGTCCGGCCCCGCTCCCACCACTGTTCCCACCACTGTTCCCACCACGGTTCCCACCCCTGTTCCCGACGACGGGCGCGAGGGCGCGCTCCTTCGCTGCGCGCACCGACCGGCGAGACCGACCTCCACCCTAAACACCCCTGAATCACCCACATAGCTGCGATTTTCGCATTTCACCCACGTACTCCATGCGTTCATCAAACAGCAACGTAGTCACGGCATACGAGGTCTAGCTTGTTTGTACAAGTTCGTCTACTTTCGTGAAATATTGCGCGACACCCCCTTGGGAGACACAGTGATCGCATCCCGAGTTCGCCTTGCCGGTCTGGCCGCTTTCCTCCTGGTGGGAGCCACCGCGTGCGGGGCCGCCCCCGGCACGTCGACCCCGTCGGGAGCCGCCTCCGACGGAGGCTCCGCGGCCGGTGTGGACGCCAGAACCGCCACCTCCGCGGCCGACTTCGGCGGGCTGGACAAGCTCGTCGAGGCCGCCAAGAAGGAAGGCAAACTCCACGTCATCGCCCTGCCGCCGGACTGGGCCAACTACGGAAAGATCATCGAGGCGTTCAAGGCGAAGTACGGCATCGAGATCGAGAGCGAGACGCCCGACGCGGCCAGCGCCGACGAGATCAACGCGGTGAAGACCCGCAAGGGCCAGGACCGCGCCCCCGACGTTCTCGACATCGGCCAGTCCTTCGCGATCAGCGGCGCCGCCGAAGGCCTGTTCGCGCCGTACAAGGTCCAGACCTGGGACAAGATCCCCGAGAACCAGAAGGAGCCCTCCGGCCTCTGGTTCAACGACTACGGCGGCTACATCTCCATCGGCTGCGACGCCAAGAAGATCGACAAGTGCCCGGAGACCTACGCCGACCTGCTCAAGCCCGAGTACAAGGGCAAGGTCGCCCTGAACGGCAACCCCACCAAGTCCGGCTCGGCGTTCGCGGGCGTGTACGCGGCGGCCCTCGCGAACGGCGGCTCCTTCGACGACATCCAGCCCGGCCTGGACTTCTTCAAGAAGCTCAAGGAGAGCGGGAACTTCAACCCGGTGGAGACCACCCCGGCCACCATCGAGAAGGGCGAGACCCAGATCAGCATCGACTGGGACTACAACAACGCCGCCTACGCCCCCAAGATGGCCGAGAAGGGCATCGACTGGAAGACCGTCATCCCCGGCGACGGCAAGTACTTCCAGCTGTACGCCCAGGCCATCAACAAGGACGCCCCGCACCCGGCCGCCGCGCGCCTGTGGCAGGAGTTCCTCTACAGCACCGAGGGTCAGAACCTCTACCTCGGGGGCTTCGCCCGCCCGGTCCTGCTGCCCGCCATGCAGGCCGACGGTTCGGTCGACAAGGCCGCCGAGGCCAACCTCCCGCCGGTCGACGGTGAGCCCACCTTCCCGACGGAGGCGCAGGTCAACAAGGCCAAGGAGGTCCTGGCGAACGGCTGGGGCGCCGCGGTCTCGGGATGACGGCCCCCGCGGTCACGGCCGCCGCCCCGCGCGGCGGCCACGGCCGATCCAAGAACTGGCTGGGCGCCCTGCCGCTGCTGGTCGTGGTGACCGTGGCGTTCGGCATCCCGGCGGTCACCCTGCTCGTCGGGGCGTTCACCGTCAGGGACCCGGCGACCAGGGTGTCGTCCATCGGCACCGCCAACCTGTCCAGGAGCCTGCAGGGCGCCTACCTCAACGCCCTGCTCAGTAGCGTGCGGCTGTCGGCGGTGGTGGCGGTGGCCGCCGCGATCCTCGGGACGTTCCTGGCCCAGGCCGTGATCACCTCTCGCTTCACGGCGCTGCGCGAGGCGGTGCTGACCTTCTCCGGCGTGCTGGCCAACTTCGGCGGCGTGCCGCTGGCCTTCATCTGGATCGCCACCCTGGGCAACTCGGGGGTGCTCACCACCGCGCTGGGCCTCGGCCCCGGCACGCTGTACAACTTCTGGGGCCTGGCCCTGGTCTACCTGTACTTCTCGGTGCCGCTGATGGTACTCGTGGTGACCCCGGCGCTGGACGGCCTGCGCCCGCAGTGGCGGGAGGCGGCGCAGAACAGCGGCGCCACCACCTGGCAGTTCTGGCGCCACGTCGGCATCCCGGTGCTGACCCCCGCGCTGCTCGGCGGCGTCGTCCTGCTGTTCGGCGGCGCGTTCGCCGCCTACGCCACCGCCGCCGCCATGGTCGGCAGCACGGTCCCGCTGGTCACCCTGCAGATCGCCGACGCGCTCACCGGTGACGTCCTCATCGGCTACGAGAACATCGCGCTCGCCCTGAGCCTCGACATGATCGTCATCGCGCTGCTGGTGATGGCGGTCTACCTGCCGCTGCAGAGGAGGAGTTCCCGATGGTTGCGGTAGCCGCCCTGCCCGACGTCACTCCCGGCGGTCCGGCCCCCGCCGCCCGCCCCGGGCAGCGACGGGCCTGGCGGGGGATCGTGCTGGTCGTCGCGGCGCTCTACTTCGTCGTGCCGATGGCCGTGTCGTTCTGGTTCACCGTCTACTCCGAGGGACAGGGCTTCTCGCTCGCCGCCTACGGGCGGATCCTGTCGGCGCCCGGCTTCCTGTCCAGCCTGCTGCTCTCCCTCGGGCTGGCCGCCGCCACCATCGTCGTGGTGCTGCTGCTGACCCTTCCGGCGATGCTGGCCGTACGGCTCGGCGCGTCGAGGCTGGGACCGGTGCTGGAGCTGATCGCCACCCTCCCGCTGGTCGTGCCGCCGATCACCTACGTGGTCGGCATCAGCACCGCGCTGCGCGGCGGCATCGACGCGCTGGCCGCCACGCCGCTCTGGGCGACGCTGATCGCCGTCCAGGACGAGCGGTTCCCGATCGTCCTGGTGCTGGCGTACGTGGTGCTGACGCTGCCGTTCGCCTACCGGTCGCTGGACGCCGGGCTGCGCGCGATCGACGTGCGGACCCTGGTGGAGGCGGCCCGCAACCTGGGCGCCTCGTGGCCGTACGTGCTGTTCCGGGTGATCATCCCCAACATCCGCTCCGCCATCGCCAGCGCCTCGTTCCTCACCCTCGCGCTGGTGCTCGGCGAGTACACGGTCGCCGCCCTGCTCGGTTACCAGACCTTCCCGGTCTGGATCGTCACCATCTCCGGGAACGACGGGCAGCTCTCCGTGGCACTGTCGATCATCAGCCTGCTCCTCATCTGGCTACTGCTGCTCACCCTCTCGGGTGCGGGAAGGAAACGTTCGTGACCGTCGAGTTCCGAGGACTGCGCCGCGCGTTCGGCCGTACGGTCGCGCTGGACGGCCTGGACCTCACCGTGCAGCAGGGCGAGCTGATGGCCCTGCTCGGCCCGTCGGGCTGCGGGAAGACCACGGCGCTGCGCTGCGTCGCCGGGTTCGAGCACCCCGACGCCGGGGCGGTGCTGGTGGACGGCAAGGACATCACCCGGGTCCCCGCCAACCGGCGGGACGCGGGCATGGTCTTCCAGTCCTACAGCCTGTTCCCCAACCTCAACGCCAGGGACAACGTGGCCTTCGGGCTCCAGGTCCGCAAGGTGCCCACCGCCAGGCGGCACGCGCGGGCGGCCGAGTTGCTGGAGCTGGTCGGCCTGCCGGCGCACGCCCAGCGCTACCCGCACGAGCTCTCCGGCGGCCAGCAGCAGCGCGTCGCCCTGGCCAGGGCGCTGGCGCTGGAGCCGCGCGTGCTGCTGCTCGACGAGCCGCTGTCCGCGCTGGACGCCAAGGTCCGGATCACGCTCCGCGAGGAGATCCGCCGACTCCAGCTCGAACTGGGCATCACCACCATCTTCGTCACCCACGACCAGGAGGAGGCCCTGTCGGTCGCCGACCGGGTCGCGGTGCTGCGCGCCGGGCGGCTGGAGCAGTGCGGTCCCCCGGCCGAGGTCTACGACCGGCCCGCCACCCCGTTCGTCGCGGAGTTCGTCGGCACGATGAACCACGTCCCCGGCCACCTGTCCGGCCAGGAGGTCACGGTCCTGGGCCGGCTCATGCCGGTGGACGGCCCGCTGCCCTCCGCCTCCGACGTCGACGTGCTGGTCCGCCCCGAGGCGGTGCTGGTCACGCCCTCCTCCGAGGGGGACGCCACGATCGTGGCCTCGTCCTTCCGCGGCTCGGTCGCGCGGCTGCGGGTGCGGCTGGGCGAGCTGGAGATCCTCAGCGACGTACCGGGACACGACGCGGTGCGGCTGGCGCCGGGCACCCGGGTGGACGTCGCCCTCGTGCAGCGGCCCGTCCTCGTCGCGGCGCGCACCGCCCCCGCCCCCACTCTCCCGGAGTCGTCCGAGGCGTCGGAGGATCCCGCGGGTGTCGGGTGAGCTCCGCGCCGTCCTGTTCGACATGGACGGCACGCTCGTGGACACCGAGGGAATGTGGTGGCAGGCGTGCGCGGCGGTCGCCGCGGAGTCGGGTCTGGAACTGACCGAGGCCGACGTCGGCCACGTGCTCGGCCGCCCGGTCGAGTACGTGGCCGCCCACCTGGTACGGCGCGCGTCGTCCGCCGCTCCCGACGTATCCGCGCTTCTCGGTGGAGCCGACGCCGTCGAACGGGTGGGGGCGCGGCTCACCGACGCCTTCGCCGAGCGGATCGCGGGCGGGGTGACACCGCTGCCCGGCGCGATCCGGCTGCTGGACGACCTGGGCGCGGGCGGCGTGCCCGCGGCGCTGGTCAGCGCCTCCCCCCGGCGCATCGTGGACATGGTGCTCCAGACCGTCGGAGCCGAGCGGTTCACCCTGGTCGTGGCCGCCGAGGACACCGCGCGCGGCAAACCGCTGCCGGACCCCTACCTGCGGGCGGCCGCCGAACTGGGCGTCGATCCCGGCGAGTGCGTGGCGGTGGAGGACAGCCCGACCGGGCTCGCGGCGGCCCGCGCGGCCGGATGCCGGGTGGTGTCGGTCGCGGGCGGCATGGCGCGGGAGGGCGTGCTGGCCGTGGACGGCCTGGAAAAAGTGGACCTTCCGCTGTTGCGACAGCTGGCGAGCGGCCAGAGATCGATAGGCTGAACCACTCATGTGATGGCGTATGCGGTTAGGTACAAAGGTGAACAACCTCAGTCCCGACGAACCACTACAGATAGGCCGATACCGCTTGCTCAGCAGGCTGGGCCGAGGCGGGATGGGCACGGTCTATCTCGGCGAGGCCGCCGACGGGCAACAGGTCGCCATCAAGGTCATCAACTCGGAGTACAGCCAGCACGAGCGGTTTCGGATGCGCTTCCGCAGGGAGGCCGACGCCGCACAGCGGGTCCGCAGGTTCTGCACGGCCGCGGTCATCGAGGCGGCGCTCGACGGCGACCAGCTCTACGTCGTCACCGAGTACGTCACCGGCCCCAACCTGGAGGAGGCGGTGGAGTCCGGCGGGCCGCTGCACGGCTCCAGCCTGGACGCGCTGGCCGTCGGGGTGGCGACCGCGCTGACCGCCATCCACGCCGCCGGGGTGGTGCACCGCGACCTCAAGCCCTCCAACGTGCTGCTCTCCCCGGTCGGTCCCCGCGTGATCGACTTCGGCATCGCCCGCGCGCTGGACACGCTCAGCGGGATGACCGGGACCGGTGAGATCCTCGGCACCCCCCGCTACATGGCGCCCGAGGTGCTCCGCGGCGAGCCGGTCTCGCCCGCCTGCGACGTGTTCTCGTGGGGCTGCCTGATGGCCTTCGCCGCGAGCGGGCGAGCTCCGTTCGGCGGCGAGGCACTGCCCGCGGTGCTGTACCAGGTGCTCAACACCGAACCCACCCTGGAGGGCATGGAGCCCGCGCTGCGCGAGCTGGTCGGCTACGCCCTGGCCAAGGACCCTCGGCACCGGCCCACCTCCCAGCAGCTCCTCGACCACCTGGTGGGCCGCTCCGCCGCGCCCGAGCAGACCGCCCACTCGGTTCAGGCCTCCTGGCAGGGGCAGCCGACAGTGCCCGCGAACGCCCCGGGGAGCGACGACCTCCGGTGGACTCCCACCTCGATGTCCTCCCAGCCCGGCTGGGCGATCTCCGGCAACCCGCAGACGGGCCCCGGTCACACCCTCCTGAGCCCGCAGGGCGATCCCGGGGTCTCCACGCGCGAGCAGTCGACCAGGCGCCGCAGGCTGGTCATCGGAGCGGCCGCGGCGGCCCTGGTGGTGGCCGGCGCGTTCGGCCTGAGCCTGGCCCTCTCCCCCGGCGGCCCCCCGGAGAACCTCGCCCTGCTCTACCAGGACGACTTCACCCAGAGCGGCACCGGCTGGAGCGGCGGCAACTACGACCCGCTCACCAGCAGCTACGGCTACGCCCCTGACGGCTACTACGCAATCGACGTCAGTGGCTACTCCCCCATCAAGCGGGAACAGGCCCCGATCCCCTTCGTGCCCGCGCCTCCCGCCACTCCCAACCCCACGGCCAGCCCCACGCCGGTCACGCCGAGCCGGATCCTGCTCGGCACCGACATCACGATCCGCTCCGGCAGCATCGGCACGGGCGAGTACGGGCTGTTCTGCCGGGGCGAGGACGACAACAAGGCGACCCGGTACGAGTTCCTGCTCGACACCGCCGGGAACGCCCGCATCCGCAAGACCGTCAAGAGCGCCGGGGGCGAGCTCACCAAACCCGTCAAGGTCGACCTGCCCAAGGGAAAGGCCACCCGCCTTCAAGCCGAGTGCACCGGGGTCGACGGGGGCGTGCAGCTCAACATGTGGGTCAACGGCGATCGGACGCAGTCCTTCCTCGACACCAACCCGCTGCCCAACGGCCTGGTGGGGGTGATCGCCCGGGTCGGCGAGAACAGCGACGCCGTGCTCAAGACCGCGTTCGACAACTTCACACTGCACGGCCCCGCCGCGACCGGGCAGCCCTGAGTGATCCGCCCGGTGCCGGGGACGATCGGGACACCGATCGAGACACCGGTCGGGAAACTGACAGATCGAAGGAGTTCAGCACGATGCGCGCCATAGTCGTCTCCGCCACCGGCGGCCCCGAGGTTCTCGACTACGTCGACGACCATCCGGATCCCGAGGTGAACCCCGGGGAGGTACTGGTCGACGTCGCCGCCTCCGGCGTGAACTTCATCGACATCTACCACCGGATGGGGCGTTACCCGCTCTCCCTGCCCTTCATCCCCGGCGAGGAGGGCGCGGGCACCGTCGTCGCGGTCGGCGAGGACGTCCACGACGTCGCCGTCGGCGACACCGTCGCCTGGGCGTCCGTGCCGCGCAGCTACGCCTCCAGGGTCGCGGTACCCGCTTCCAAGCTGCTCCCGGTTCCCGAGGGGGTCGCCCCGGAGGCCGCGGCGGCCATCACGCTCCAGGGGCTGACCGCGCACTACCTGACCCACTCCACCTACGAGGTGAAGGCCGGTGACGACGTGCTGGTGCACGCCGCCGCCGGTGGCATGGGCCTATTGCTCACCCAGATCGCCAAGCTGCGCGGCGCCCGGGTGATCGGCACGGTCTCCACCGAGGAGAAGGAGACCTTGGCCCGCCAGGCGGGCGCCGACGAGGTGCTCCGCTACCGGAACTTCGCCGACGCGGTCCGCAAGCTGACCGGATCCGGCGTGCACGTCGTCTACGACGGCGTGGGCGCGGCCACCTTCGACGAGAGCATCGCCTCGCTGCGCCCGCGCGGCATGATGGCACTGTACGGCCAGGCCAGCGGCCCGGTCCCGCCCGTCGACCCGCAGATCCTCGCCAGGAACGGCTCCCTGTTCCTGACCCGCCCCAGCCTGAACGCCTACATCGCCACCCGCGACGAGCTCGTCTGGCGGGCCTCCGAGATCTACGGCTGGGTGGCCGACGGGCGGATCCGGGTGCACATCTCCAACCGCTACCCGCTGGCGGAGGCCGCCCGCGCCCACTCGGACCTCGAATCCCGCCGTACGACCGGCAAGGTGCTGCTGATCCCCTGAGCGCCCTCCGCCCGATGCCGGGCGTGCGGGAGCGCCGCGCGGCACCGACCGGGGATGCGACTCCTGGGCCCGTCACCCCGCCCTTCGGTGACGGGCCACCGGGGCTCCGCGTACGGCGGAGTGGTCAGCTCAGCGGCTGGGCGGGCCAGTCCAGCAGCCGGGCGCCCAGGACCGCCGTCTCCAGGGTGAAACGCTGGGTGGGGTCGTCCGGCGAGAACCCGGTGAGGCGGCGGATCCGCTCCAGCCGGTAGGTCACCGCCCGGGTGCTGACGCCGAGCCTGCGCGCGGCGGCGGTCTGGTTGCCCTGGGAGGCGAAGACCGCCTCCAGCGTGGCGAGCAGCGGCTCGGGACCGCCCCGCGCCTCGAGCAGCGGGCTGAGCACCGTCGTCACCAGGTCCTCGATGGCCGCCCGGTCCCGCAGCAGCACCGGGAAGACCAGCAGGTCGGCGGCTTTCAGCACGGGGGCGCGCAACCCCAGCCGGTCGCCGAGCTCGATGGCGTTGGCGCCCTCGCGATAGGAGGCGACCACCCCGCCGGGACCCCGGTGTGCCCTGCCCAGCCCGACCCGCCAGCCGGGCGCGAACAGCCGGCGGACGTGGTGGGTGAACTCGCCGGTCGCGGCGGCGAGTCCGCCCGGCGCCACACAGACGAGCGTCCCGTCCCGGACCGCGACCAGCACGTTTTGCGAGCCGAACCGGGCGATCAGCGCGTCCTCGATCCGCCGGGCCGTCCCCTCGGCGATCCCGCCGCCCGCATCGGCGGCGGCGCGGGCGACGGCGACCGCGTAGGTCTCGGCCAGGCGGAGGCCGAAGTGCTCGGCCCGCTCGGCGAGCCGGTGGACGCGCCCCTGGAGCAGGTCGTCGACGAACTCCCTGCGCGCTGCCTCCTCCTGACGCAACGCGGAGCGCTGGGCGTCCTCGTACCCCTCCATCAGCGCGGAGACCGTACGCCGCAGGGCCGAAAGCGGGGCGGGGGTCACGGACTCGGCCATGGCCAGCGCCGCCTCGACCAGGGCCCGGACGGGCACACCCCGCTCCGCGGCCAGCACACCGGCGGCGCGGCAGTCGTCTAGCTCGGCTCTGCCCGGCGGCCTGCCGGTGGCGGCCGCCTCCCTCAACGTCCGGAGATGGCCGCCGAGCAGCTCGTCCATCAGACTCCCACGTCACGCCTGTCGAAGGCCGGTATCGCGGTCAGGACCAGCGCGACGATCGCCCCTGCCAGCACGAGATACTCCCACGCGGGAAACCCCTGCTGGATCGGCCGTCCGTCGAGGTAGTAGTGGAACGGCGAGATCCAGCGCAGCCAGGACACCCCGTCCACGTCCCTGCCCATCGTCTCGACCACGTAGCCGGCCACCGCGACCACCCCGACCACCGCCAGGGCGACCCCCCTGCGTCCCGTCACCGCGCCGACGGTCAGGCAGAGCGTGCCGAAGAAGAGGGCGAGCAGGAAGACGCCGGTGTGACCGGCCAGGATCCTGTCGGCCGGAACGTCCATGCCGACGGCCGAGGCCAGGCCGAGCACGACGAGGAAGGTGACCGCCGCCATGCCGAACAGGGCAAGGGCGAGGGCGGCGAAGCGCTCCAGGACCAGCCGCCCGCGGGTGATCGGGAGGGTGAGGACCAGCTCCAGGGTGCCCGTCTCCTCGGGCTGGGCGATCGCCCGGTTGCCGATCACCGCGGCGCACATGATGAACAGCATCGGCCCGAACAGCTGGTAGACCAGTGTCTGCAGGTAGCCGGGACCGCTGGTGAAGCCGTCCTCCAGACCACCCATGAGGTCGCGCATCGCCCCCGGGAACTTGGTCAGCGCCACCTGCCCGTAGAGTTCGGGGTTGCTCACGATGGTCGGGTAGTACGCCAGGTAGAGCCCGAAGAACGCGCTGATCCCGATCGTCCAGCCGAGCAGCGCCCGCCGGTAGTCACGCAGGCTCTTCGACACCAGCGCGGGCATGACGCGCCTCCTCTTCGCTGTAGTAGGTCAGGAAGATCTCTTCGAGGTCGGGCTCGGCGCTGACCATGTGCACCACGGTGAACCTCGCCGCCGCCTTGACCAGCGCGTCCGGGCGGCCGTCGACGGTGCAGCGCACCCCGGCGCCCTCCACCCGCAGGTCCCGCACGCCCGGCAGGTTCTCGAACGCCTCCCGGGGCACCGGCGCGTCGAAGTGGAACTCCACCCGGCGCACCGCCTTCCCACGGAGCGCGGAGACGTCCTCCACCGCGACCAGCCTGCCGGCCCGTACGATGCCGACCCGGTCGGAGACGTGCTCGACCTCGGCCAGCACGTGCGAGGACATCAGCACGGTACGGCCGGAGGCGCGGACCTCGCGGATCATCGCCAGGAACTCCTGCTGCACCAGCGGGTCCAGGCCGCTGGTCGGCTCGTCGAGGATCAGGAACTCCGGCTCGTGCATGAACGCCTGGATGAGCCCGACCTTCTGCTTGTTGCCCTTGGAGAGCCTGCCCATCGGCACCGCCAGGTCGGCCTCCAGCCGCTCGGCCAGTTCCGTGATCCGCCCCCTGGGCACGCCGCCGCGTACCTTGCCGAGAAAGGCGAGGTAGTCTCCCGCCCGTTCCCTGCCCTCCAGGGCCAGTTCGCCGGGCAGGTAACCGATCCGGCTCCGCACGCCCGCCTCGCGGGGATCGCCGCCGAGGACCGTCATCCGGCCCCTGGTGGGGCGGATCACGTCCAGGAGCAGCCGGATCGTGGTCGTCTTTCCCGCGCCGTTCGGGCCGAGGTACCCGAACACCTCTCCGGGCCGGATCTCCAGGTCGAGATCCTCAAGTCCCCGGCGCCCGCCGTAGAACTTGGTGAGCCCCTCGGTCTCCACCACCGCTGTCATGCACCCGATCGTGCCCGCCCGCCGGCGCGGGGGCCATGGCCGGATCCCGACAGTTGGCCGCCTTTTCCTTGCCCGAATCCGGACCCCGCCCCGCCCGGCCCCTCCGTCGTGCCACCGGGCCGCACCCCGCGAGGGCCGTACCGATCCCCGGCGCGGTCTATCGTGAGGTCGTTGACGAATCGCGCGGCGTCGGGCCGCCTGGCAACCTACGGAGGACCGATGAGCGTGGACACCGCCTTCGTCCTCGGTGGCGGGGGTGTCCTCGGCGCGCACGAGGTGGGCATGCTGCGGGCGCTCGACGAGGCGGGTATCAAGCCAGATGTGATCGTCGGCACGTCCGTGGGCGCGCTGAACGGCGTCGTGCTCGCCGCCTCCCCCGGTGACGCGGTCGCGCGCCTGACCACACTGTGGGGCTCGAACGTGGTCCGTACCGCGTTCGCGGGGTCGTGGGTGACCCGGCTGTCCACCCTCGCCAGGACCGGCACCCACCTGCACTCCGGCCAGCCGCTGCGCGACCTGCTGACCCGGACGCTCTCCGTCTCGCGGATCGAGGACCTGACGGTGCCGTTCCAGTGCGTTGCCGCCTCGGTCGAGCGCGCCACCGCGCACTGGTTCACCGAGGGGCCCCTGGTCGAGGCGGTGCTGGCCTCCTGCGCCGTCCCCGGGCTGCTGCCCCCGGTCCCCATCGGCGGCGAGCACTTCCTCGACGGCGGGCTGGTGCACAGCATCCCGGTCGGCCGCGCGGTCACGCTGGGCGCCCGCCGGGTGTACGTGCTGCACGTGGGCAGGATCGAGCGTCCCCTGCTGGTGCCGAGGCGCCCGTGGGAGGTCGGGATGACCGCCTTCGAGATCGCCAGGCGGCACCGCTTCGCCGAGGAGATGGCCACCCTGCCGGGCGACATCGAGGTCCATGTCATGCCGTCGGGTGGCGAGGCACGCCCGGGAATGGATCTGGCCCAGCTGCGTTATCGGGATATATCGCATATATCTGGATACATAGAACGGGCGTACCAGGCATCGTCCAGCTACCTGGCCCGTAACCCGTCCACCTGAGAGTTCCCCACTCCGAGGCCCCAGGCGGCCGCGCACACCGGCGCCCTCGGGGTACCCCCGGAGGTCGTCAACCCGTCAGAGCCATACACCCGCACCGCACATCACCCCCAGGCAGGAGCCGCTCATGCTGCCTCCTCGCATCATCCGCCGTCTGATCCTGGCCCCGCTCGTCATCGTGCTCACCGTGGTCGCGGTGATCACGCTCCCGCTCTGGCTGCTGGTGGTGGCCGCGGCCTCGCTGCACCTGCCGCCCCCGCAGCGGCGTGGCACCCGGCTGGTCTGGTTCGCGGTGGCGTGGCTGGCACTGGAGTCGATGGCGCTATTCGCCTGCCTGGGCCTCTGGGTGGCGAGCGGGTTCGGCGGATGGCTCCACCGCGACGAGCACCAGGAGCGGCACTACGCGCTGATCCGGTGGTTCCTGTCCAAGGTGTACGGGGTGGCCGTGCGGATCTTCCGGCTGAGCGTCGAGATCGACGAGCCGACACCCACCTCCGACGAACTCTCCCGGCGCCTCACCCGCCCCGTCATCGTGCTGTCCCGCCACGCAGGCCCCGGCGACTCGTTCCTGCTCGTCCACCACCTTCTCGCCCGGTACGGCAGGCGCCCGAGGATCGTGATGAAGGCCGCCCTGCAGCTCGACCCCTCACTGGACGTGGTGATCAACCGCCTTCCCAACGCCTTCGTCCCGCGCAAGACCTCCGAGAGCGGCGTTCTCGGCGAGATCCGCCGCCTGGCCTCGGGCATGGACGCCGACGACGCCCTGGTGATCTTCCCGGAGGGCGGCAACTTCACTCCCAGGCGTCGTTGGCGGGCCATCCTCCGGCTGGAGCGCAAGGGCCTGTCCGAGGAGGCCGCGCGGGCCCGCGGGCTGGAGCACCTGATGGCGCCCCGCCCCAACGGGGCCATCGCCGCCATCGAGGCCTGCCCCGAGGCGGACGTGATCTTCGTCGCGCATACCGGCCTCGACGATCTGGTCACCCTCGGAGACGTCTGGCACCGCCTCCCGATGAGTGCCGAGATCAAGGCCAAGTGGTGGCGGGTCCAGGCCGCCGAGGTGCCGCGCGACCGGGAGAGCCAGATCCGGTGGCTCTTCGACCAGTGGGAGGAGATCGACGCCTGGATCACCGCCAACCAGCCCACTTCCATCCCCGCGTCCTGACTACAGGCGCCTGAGCTTCGCCGTCGGATCGAGCAGGTCCGCGTTGCGGAGCTCCTGCCGCTCATCGATCATGACGATCAGGCCGGGCTTCCCCGCCAGCGGCGCGACATCGATCGCATCGGGCAACCCTCTCAGGTTGACCTGCCTCAGCTTCTCCAGCGGCTCCAGTGGGGAGAGATCACGAATCTTCTCGCATCCCCTGATGCTGATCTTCCAGAGTTCCCGCAGTCCGGACAGCGGTGCGAGATCGGCAAGGTTGACGCACTCGGTGAGCGAGACGCTTTCGAGAGCGAGCGACGCGAGCGGGGTTATGTCGTCGAGCCACGGAACGTGGCGGAGCGCGATCCTCCTGACGTTCGGGCAGTTGCCGACGAGTCCGGCGATCCCGTCGAGTGACGGCTCGGTGAGTCCGAGTGTCACCAGGTTGGGAAGCGTGCCGAACACGGCCGGTTCCGAAAGTTTGCGGCAGTTGAGGAGATGCAGCGTCCCCAGCCCGGACAGCTGCGCCAGCGGCGTGAAGTCGGTGACATCGTCGAGCCGGTCGAGACTGAGTTCTTCGACCATGTGGAAACGATCGACGAACCCGATACCGGGCACTGGGTCGTGGTGGAGCACGGAGGCACTCCGCAGGGCGGGCGGCATGGGGGGCCATGGGGAGTCGACCGGATTCCTCTTCAACCGCACCCAGAGTCTCTTCAGATCCGGGTGGCGGTCCAGCACGTCCAGCGCCCCTGGCCCGGCCAGCCGGAACACGCTCAGGCTTTGCAACGGACGGATGTCCCTGAGAAATTCGAGATCCTCACCGTCGTGGTCGACCCGCAGGCTGTTCACATTGCACAGATGCCGCAGGTGGGGAAATATCCTCGGATTCTCCGCGCTCATATATCCGGCGCCGTACGCACCGACCGCGAGTGGAGAGTCGGCCATCACCCGCCGGGCGTATTCCTCCGGGTCGAAATAGTCCCATGCCGTGGTCAGCTCGTACTGCACGTCCAGGCGGGAATCACCGGAGTATCGGGAAAGCCGTTCCAGCGCCTCCGGGCCGTTGATCAACCAGCAGACTCGCACCGTCGCCGCCGCCTGCGACACGGAAAGCCCGGTGATGTCCTCGGGAAGGCGTCGAAGTACCTCATCACCCGCCGAGGCGAGAGTTCCGGCCTCACCCGCGTTCCGCGGGGGGATCACCGCCGCGAAGCAGTCCTCGACCTCCTCCGCCAGGCCCCGGGGCAGCTCCTGGATCGTCTCCAGGCAGCCGACCACGAGCAGGCGTAGCCGCCGCGCATACCTCCCGCCCTCGGCGACCCGGCTGAGCAGCCCTCGCAGAAGTTCCTGACGCAGTGGCGCATTGGCATGTCCGGCGGCCATGACCACGGTCTCGCGCCACTGGTCGAGGTGCGCCCGCTCGATCAGCGGCTCCACGTCGGCACCATCGGCCGCCTGCTTGGCAGCGAGATACTCCTGTACGGTGCGGTGTACGAAATCGATCCGGCCGGGGACCGGCTCCCTGAGGACACCGCTGCGCTGAAGCAGATGCTCCAGCACGGCCTCGGCGGTGCAGTTCACCCGGGGCATGGTCAGGATCTTCTCCTCGACCCGCTTCAGAGCCGTCGCCCTGGACAGCTCGGAGCGGCCCCACACCTCGAGTTGCCATGCCAGGTCCTGCAGAATCCGCACCTTCTGCTCCGGCTCCAGAACGACCTCGGGAACGATCCCCCGCTCGGCGTCCCGGCGCTGGAGCAGCAGTTCCAGCGCCGCGGCGTACAGTCCCATCCGGTTGCGCGGCAACTGCTTGCCTCGGTCCAGGTTCAGAGCGCACAGCATCGCGGCGAGCAGGGGCGTGGAGGCGAGCGTCTGGAGATGCGGACTGCTCTCGAACCTGGCCAGCAGCGCGCCCTCGTACTCGTCCAGCTTCTCGACCCCGAACGGCAGGTTCCTGGAACCCCGCATGGCGGAATGCCACTGCCGTACGAGCTCGCGCAGGTGGGCCGGGGTCATCGGCTCCAACGTCACCGAGGAGAAGCCCTCCTCGTTCAGCCATCGCGCGTCGGCCGCCGCCGGGCGGGAGGTCACGATGACCCGGATCCGCGGGTAGGCCGTGAGGAGACCTTTCAGCCACTGCCGGACAGCCGGGCGGTGCCGCGGGCTCAACTCGTCCACACCGTCCACCATCAGCAGTGCCCGTCCCGAGCCGAGGACCCGGTGCGCCCAGCCCTCGGGCATCAACCCGGCGACCGGCCTCGCCACATCGGCGACGAAATCCTCGGGGGCGGGAAGACCGCCGGTTCCATGGCTGCGGAGCTTGATCACGAATGGGACGGAGCCGTTCCACCCGGCCAGGTCCCCGGTGAAACCGCCACGGGCCGCGGTCACCGCGAGCCAGCGAAGCAGCGTGCTCTTGCCCGACCCCGCGCCCCCTCTGAGCAGGACACGCTGAAGGTGGCCGAGTGCGCTCTCCACCCGCGAGGCGACAGGCTGGTGGTGAGCCGCCCCCTCTGTCAGTTCGGCGAAACGGATGCGTTTGGGGCCTTCGCTCCGGTCGAGATCGTCAGGGCAGGCGTTGAGGCTGATGTACGCGACACTCAGCGTGGCACGGGGGCGGTAGCTCTCCACCCGGACGCCGAACAACTCGACCTCGTCGAGGGTCGTGCTGATGTGCTCCAGATAGCGGCGCAGGAACTCCGCGTCATCCTGGGTGCCGGAGGGCTCATCGAGGGAACGGGCCGGCAGACGGGCCAGCACCGAGGAAACCTGCTGACCGAGGGTGGCAAGACGGTCCTCGACGGACGAAACACGGCCGAGAAGCTCGGTTCCGGCCCGGGGTAGATACTGCGGCAACTGCTGGACGATCCGGACCAGGCAGTCGAGACACTCGTCCAGCAGCACATCGAACAGGCGTGCACCCGCCTCGCCCAACTGCGGTGCCGGGTCCGGCAACCCGGCCCGAACGGACTTGGCGAGTTTGACCGGATCCATGTCCACCGACAGAAGCGCCCGGTCGGAGAGATCGGCGGCCTGGACCGCCGCGATCACCTCGTACAGGACAGCCGCCCGATCGTTCTCGGCGAGCCCCGCGTACTCCAGTTCCAGGAGCACCGTCAGCCGTCTCTCCACCCCGTCGGCGACCGCCTCCAACTGCCGTTCGAGACTGCGCCGCAGAAACCGGTCCGGGAACCCACTTCGAATAAGCGCGGTCAGATCCGCGTTCCGTTCGACCTTGGCTGTCCTGGCGGCGAACCCCTCGCGCATGGCACGCCCCACCACGGCCTTTCCCGCGGCGGCAGCGACGGCTTCGAGTCCTGACATCCTGCTCCTCGGTACGAGGTGGGGTTGTCCTCCAAGGATCACCGAAAAGCGGCGAGACGTTGACAAGAACCATCGAAAATGACGGAAAGCCCCGGACAGGCCGACCGATTCACCACTCCTGGGAGAGACCCGACATCCGGCGGAGGTACTCGTCCTCGTCGATCTCACCGGCCGCGTAACGACGCCTGAGGATCTCGCGGGGGCTGTCGACGACGGGTTCGGGAGCCGAGAAGGAGCGGATCATCCGGGCCACGCCGAGAACCACCATGGCGATCACGACGATGACAACGAACAACACGATGATGCGGACCATCACCGACCTCCCAGACTTCCCCCATCGGATCTGGCAGGGGAAATACCGATTTTACTAGGCCATGGCCCCCTTCTCCCCTGCCGCGCCGGAAAAGAATGCGGACGCCCCCTCGCCGGTCCGCCCCGCCACCGGTCAGCCGGCGGAGGAGCCGCCCCGGGAGAGGTAGGGGGCCTCGTGCCGGGTGGCGCCGGGCGGAAGCGACGGCAGGCCCGAAGGCGCCCCGCCCTCCATCAGCCTGAGCAGTGCCCCGGTGTCGACGTTCCGCTCGACCAGGTCGCCGAGCGCGTCCAGTCGCTCCTCACGCAGGGCGGCGAACGACACGTCGGGGGCCGGGGTGAAGTCGCGGCCGGAGACGGCGGCCACCTCGGCCAGGAAGGCCCGGCGGAAGTCGTCGTTCTCCAGGGCGCCGTGCCAGGTGGTGCCCCACACCGAGCCGTACCGGCAGCCGTCCAGGAAGGGCTCGCCGCCGTCGACCGTCACGACGCCGTGGTGGATCTCATACGCCTCGACCCGGCAGCCGTAGGCGGCGCCCACCGGGCGGCCCAGTGTCTTGTCCTCGGCGAACTCCACCGAGGCGGGCAGCAGCCCCAGCCCCTCGACGAGGCCGGCCCCCGACTCGACGTCGTCACGGATGGTCCTGGCGAGCATCTGGTAGCCGCCGCAGATGCCCAGCACGGCCCGTCCCCGCAGGGCCTCGGCCAGGCCGGTGGCGCGGAGCCAGGCCAGGTCGGAGACCGTGGCCCGGGAGCCGGGCAGCACCACCAGATCGGCGTCGTCCAGCTCGCCCGGCGAGGTCACGTAGCGGACCGTCACCCCGGGCTCGGAGGCCAGCGCGTCCACGTCCGTGAAGTTGGAGATCCTCGGCAGCCGTACCACCGCCACCCGCAGACTCTGCCCGCCGTACGGGGCGCGCGTCCCGGGCGCGGGCCGGTTGTCCAGGGCCAGGGAGTCCTCGACGTCCATCCAGAGGCCGTCCAGCCAGGGCAGCACCCCGTACACCTCGCGGCCGGTCAGCTCCCTGATCATGTCCAGGCCCGGTTCGAGGAGCTCGGGCGCCCCCCGGAACTTGTTGATCATGAACCCGGCGATCAGCGCCTGGTCGGCGGGCTCCAGCAGCGCCACGGTCCCGTACAGCGAGGCGAAGACCCCGCCCCTGTCGATGTCACCGACCACGACGACCGGCAGGTTAGCGGCACGGGCCAGCCCCATGTTGGCGATGTCGCCCGCCCGCAGATTGATCTCCGCCGGGCTGCCCGCCCCCTCGCAGACCACCACGTCGTAGCAGGCCCGCAGCCGCTCCAGCGCGTCCACCGCGACCTGACGGAGCCGCTCCTTGACGTCCCAGTACTCCATCGCGTCGACCTCGGCCATCGGCCTGCCCATCACCACGACCTGGCTGCGCCGGTCGCTGCCCGGCTTGAGCAGGATCGGGTTCATGTCCGCGCTGGGCTCCAGCCCGCACGCGGCTGCCTGCACCGCCTGGGCCCGGCCGATCTCGGCGCCGTCGGCGGTGACGAAGGAGTTCAACGACATGTTCTGCGCCTTGTACGGTGCGACCCGCACCCCCTGGCGGGCCAGCCAGCGGCAGATCCCGGCGGTGACGACGCTCTTGCCCGCGTCGGAGGTGGTCCCGGCGACCAGCAGCGCCCCCTTCACCCCTTCCTCCCGCGCGATCCGCGCACGGCGGCCAGGACGGCGAGCCCCGCCGCGGCCAGCCCGACCGCCCGCGCCAGCCGTACGGACCGGCGGATGTCGGCGACCGAGGGCTCGGGTCCCTCGCCCATCTTCGGCCGGTGCTCCACCCGGGTGCCGTACACGTTCACCCCGCCGAGCGTGCGGTCCAGCGCGCCCGCGAACGCCGCCTCGCAGCGGCCCGCGTTGGGGCTGGGGTGACGGTGGCCGTCCCCGCGCAGCACCGCCGCCGCCCGCCGCGTCGAACCGCCCACCAGGGGGGCGCCGAGCGCGGCGAGCAGCCCGGTGATCCTGGCGGGTACGAAGTTGGCCACGTCGTCGAGGCGGGCCGCGGCCCAGCCGAAGCGCTCGTAGCGCTCGTTGCGGTGGCCGACCATCGCGTCCAGCGTGTTGACCGCCCGGTAGGTGAGCAGGCCGGGCACCCCGGCGACCGCCCCCCAGAACAGCGGCGCCACCACCGCGTCGGAGGTGTTCTCCGCGATCGACTCCACGGTGGCCCTCGCCAGCTCCGGCACCGCCAACCCGGAAGGATCCCGCCCGCACAGATGAGGCAGCCTCTCCCGGGCCCCGGCCAGGTCACCGCCCTCCAGGAGTTCGGCCATCGCGGCCCCCTCGCGGCCCAGCGTGGTACCGCCGAGGACGGCCCAGGTCGCCGCCGCGCTCAGCGCGGCCCGCACCATGGGATCACCCGGCCGGGTCGCGGCGTGGCCGAGCAACGCCACCGGAACCACGCACAGTGCGACGTGCAGCACGCCCCTTGCCCGGCCGTCCCCGTACACCCGCTTCTCCACCTCGGCGGCGGCGGTGCCGAACAGCGCGACCGGGTGCCCGCGCCGGGGATCGGCGAGCACGGCGTCGATCACGACCCCGGCGAGCATCCCCACCCCTTCGGCCACTCCAGGTCTCTTTAGTCCCACTTTGGCGATTAGTCGACTAAATGAGATGTTCATGGAGTTCATCTTGGTGGGTCTCCAGCCACACCCGGGCCCGCCGGATGCGCACCCCCGCCCCACCGGCCCACATCCGGGCCCATCCACCGCTCCCGGCCTCGGCCCTGGCACGCATCACCTGGTACGAGCGGTCGAAGCGGAGCCGGGCCAGATCCAGCAGGCGTCTGCGGTCGCGAGGCGCCAGGCCGTACGCGTCGCAGAACAGGCGGAGCCGGGGCCCGACCTCAAGGCGGCGCTGGAGCGGCTCCAGATCGACGGGGTCGGCGATCGGCGCCCAGTGCCGCAGCGTGGTCACCACATCGAAGAGCCGGGTCGTCGGCCGGGCCATGTCGAAGTCGATCAACGCGACCGGCAGCCCGTCGCGGAAGATCACGTTGTCCAGATTGACGTCACAGTGCCCGATCAGCTTCGGGGCCGCGTCGTCGTTGGACCCGCCCTCCCAGACGGCCCCCGGCGGCGGGACGAACCCCTCGGCCGCGTCGTGGAAGCCACGCAGCAGCCGCGCCAGCGCGGCCAGCGACTCCGCACCGAGCGCGTACCCGGGCAACGGCCTGGCCGCGGAGCCGCCCTCGACGTAGCTCAGCACCTCCCGGCCCCGCTCGTCCACACCCAACGCCCGGGGCGCCCCCTCGAACCCGGAACGCTCCAGGTGCCGCAGGAGCGCGTGCACCGAAGCGGTGGAGGCCCGGCTGGGCCGGCGGACGGTGTCCCCGACCCGCACCACCCCGTCGGTGACATCACCGCCCAGAAGGGGAATCTCCTGTTGGGTCGTGACGGCGAACATGCCACCCGAGCGTAGACCGCTCCGCCTCCCCGCGGGGACGATTCGGGCAGACATCTCCCTGCCGGATGGAACATCCGGAAGTCATCCGCCCATCGGACATCCGCCGCCGCGCCCGGCAGGAGAGTGGCAGGTCACCGGGGAGGTTCCCGGCCCGTCCAGCCCGGTTCCCCCGCCCCGAACAGCCGGAATCCGGCCACCGTCCACCCGGGTCGGGGCGCCCGGACGGCGGTTCCCCCCGAGGGCGCGGGGCGCCGCGGAGTGATCCTCGCGACACAGCCCCAAAACCGATACATGAGCACTCCCCGGATCATGCACAATTGAGCGGGAGCACCCTTAGCTCAGCTGGATAGAGCACCGGACTTCTAATCCGACGGTCGCAGGTTCGAATCCTGCAGGGTGCGCTGCCGAGACCAGGTCATCTAGCCGTTGACCTGGTCTTTTGCTTGCCGGAGGTACGCGCCCCTCAGGCAGCCGGAAGCAGCCGTATGCCGCTGAGTGGATCATACGCGGAATGCCCGAGGCCCCGTTTTCCCAGGTGGGACCGGTGGCTCCGGAGACTCGCGGAAGGATTCCGAGCCCTCCGGGGCACGTCGCGGGGTGGTTCGTGATGTCGAGGTGTGGCACGATGCGCTTCATGACGACCCGAAAGGCCGATGCCGCGTAGACGGCCGCGCATCCTCCGCGCGCAAGTGTGGGCGAATCGCCGACGCCATCACCCAGCTCCCCAGATTCCCGGCGTCTCCAGCCGGACCCGTGCGGCCATCGCACGAATCGAATTCCACCCCCTATGGCCCGGATCCGTCGCTGAGGCCTTCGCCGAATACGAGCGGTTCCTCCGGCAGCCCGGCCGCCACCTCTACCTGCCCGAAGCGAACTGTCCTTGCTGCGACCCGGCAGAGGCCCGGAACACGCTGGAATACACCTTGCGACGCCTTCGATCTTCAGCCAAGGCAGAGCTTTCACAACTCGTGACGCGGCTGGACGAGGAGTTCTACCGCCGGACCATCCCAGACCCTTGGGCGCGTTACTACCCATGGCGCTTCGGCGGATGGTGGCATCACCGCATTCACGAATAATGATCACCTTCCGACATAGCGAAGGGCCCCGGTGTGAGCCGGGACCCTTCGTCGTCATGGTGTTCTTACGATGCCTCACACAGTGAGCGCAGCCAGGATGCGCTGGTTGGCCACCTCGCGCTGGCCGTCGATGCACTTGGCGTAGACCTTGAGCAACACGTCCACCCCGTGCTCCGCTCTCTCCGCCGCCTCCGGTGCGTGCACCCCGGTATTCAGCCAGAGGGAGACCGCCCCGCCGCCTACAGGTTCATCCGGCCAGTGGCCCAACGTTTCGCGGCTCTTCCGGCACCTGCGACCTGGCGTCGGCCGCTCGCTCCCTACGTGCTCGACCTCATCGAGGCCCACAGCACAGTGACCACAGAGATCCCCGTTGCGGAGAAAAACAGGATCACAGGGAGAAACCCGAGGACATCCACGCCCCAGCCGAACGACCCGATAACCGACCTGAGAGTCCCGGAAATCGCGAACAGCCCCATCAGGGCAACAAAAAGCCGGAGTGCCGAGGAGATCATCAGACGTTTACGCGCTCCATCGGCTGCTTCCCCGGCAAGGGCTTGGGATAGTCCTGCCTGCGTGCTTTGACCAGCCCCCGCACACCGACTCCCAGGTAGGGCGCCACGGCAAGAACACCGATGACGATGAACACCCAGTCAAGTAGTTCGCGTACGGTGCCACCCGCCCAGAAGGTCAACGTGAGGACCTTGACCACCAATGCCGGCACCATCAGGACGAGTGCCAACTTAGACCACACCGGCATCTTGGACACGCAGTGATTATGGAGCCGGCAAGCCCTCAGGAGAAGTCCAATGGCCCCACCTCTCCAGCTCGGTTCCGCCTATGTCCGGTGGCGAGTCGCCTCGCCGGACACCTTAGATCAGATCGCTCGCAACGCCCTGGCCCTTCAGCTTGGCGACCGGCCACTGGCCGAGGATATTTACGCCGATATCAAAGAGCAGATCATTCGCTCTGGCGAGCGCTGACATGACCTGGACGTCTCCGTGTCTCTATCTCCCCGGGAAAGCGGCTTGCCGTCTGGTCCCGATGCGATGTTCGCGGTCACCGTCCGCCGGGAGTACCGCGTCACGAGTCCAAGCCCGGCCATGCGCTTCGCCTGCGTCTCCAGCCGTGAGAACTACTGACGAAGAAAGTTGGGCGTCACGGGTTGCTCGGGGGTGCTTGTCCGCACTGTTTGCCCAGGTGACAGCCTGGAGGTATGAGGTACTCAGACAG
>NZ_JBFAQY010000023.1:94810-148174 GCF_040678965.1 Streptosporangium sp. NPDC049248 | reverse complement strand
AACGTACAGGCCGGTCCTGGAAACCCACTGCTGTACGGCATGGGGGCGTTCTCGGGCGGGAGGCCGCGGCCGGTGCCGGCCTCCTGACCCACCCGGTGAGCACGACCCCGAGGGGAGTTCGGTCTTGTCGTCTTCGTGTTCCTGCTCGGCTGTGAACTGCGGGCCGACAGGATCGAGCGCCCGCGTATTCGTCCCGGCGGGCGGGCTCAGGGCGGCGTGAAGGTGGCGCGCAGGCCGGCGAGGGTGAACTCGGTGGCCTGGCGTCCGGCTTCCAGCATCTCCTCGGGGGAGGCTCCGTGCCGCATGCTGACGAAGGCGGCGAGCTTGGCCCCGCCGATCACCGCCCCCACGGCCGCCGACGCCTCGGCCAGGTTCAGCTCGTCGGGACACGCCCGGTGCAGGGCCTCGGCGAGCTCCTGCTGGCTGTCGAAGAGGAGCAGCAGGCCGCGCGCCCTGAGCGAGGGGACGGTCAGGATGAGGTGGTTGATGGGCGCTATCTCACGGGCGAGCTGGTCGTCGACGGCGAGCGCGGCGAACCCCGAGGTGATGGCGCGGCTCAGCAGGTCGACCGCCCGGTCTCCGGGACCGCGCTCGGCGATCACCCGCAGGGCGCGGTCGATGCCGTCTCGCGAGTTGTGGAAGACCACGTCCTCCTTGCTCGCGAAGTAGCTGAAGAAGGTGCGGGTCGAGACGTCGGCCGCTGCGGCGATCTCCGAGACGGTCGTCTGCTCGTAGCCCTTCTCGACGAAGAGCTCGATCGCCGCGGCGATGAGTGCGTGCCGGGTGCGCAGCTTCTTGCGCTCACGCAGTCCCAGAACCTCACTCATGCGGACATCTTACTGCACAGCACCATACTCTGCACCTATTGTAATTTTACATTTGATGTAGTTTTCTGGAGGGAGACCAGCCGCATCTCTGCACAGGAGTAACGGATGACAGAGTCCCACGCGGAGGCGATCGCCTTTCCCTTCGGACGCCCCGACCCCTTCACCCCGCCCGAGCGCCTGGCCGCACTGCGCGAGGAGCGGCCCGTCACCCGGATGGCCTACCCCGACGGCCGGGTCGGCTGGCTGGTGACCTCCTACTCCGCGGTGCGGTCGATCCTGGCCGACCCCCGGTTCAGCTCCCGGCGCGAGCTGCTGAACGTCCCGGTGCCCTTCCCGCTGATGCAGGAGATGCGCCGCCCGGCCGACCCCGGCATGTTCATCCGGATGGACCCGCCCGACCACACCCGCTACCGGAGGCTGCTCACCGCGCAGTTCACCGTGCGGCGGATGAAGCAGCTGGAGCCCAGGATCCACGAGATCACCGAGGAGCGGCTGGACGCGATGGAGAAGGCCGGGCCTCCCCAGGACCTGGTCAGGGAGTTCGCGCTGCCCATTCCCTCGCTGGTGATCTGCGAGCTGCTCGGCGTCCCGTACTCCGACCGTGAGGAGTTCCAGCAGGCCACCGCGGTGCTGCTGAACCTGGAGTCCGCCGTCGAGGACATTCGCGCGGCGGTCGCCCGCGTCGCCGCGTTCTTCGCCCGGCTCATCGAGCTCAAGCGGGCCGAGCCCGCCGACGACCTGCTCAGCGGGCTCGTCACCGGTGGTGAGCTGACCGACGAGGAGCTGGGCAACATCGGGTTCCTGCTGCTCGCCGCCGGGCACGAGACGACCGCCAACATGCTCGGGCTCGGCACGTTCGCCCTGCTGCAGCACCCCGAACAGCTCGCCGCGCTGCGCGCCGATCCCTCGTTGGCCGACAACGCGGTCGAGGAGTTGCTGCGCTATCTCAGCATCATCCACATCGGCCCGATCCGCGCCGCCCTGGAGGACGTCGAGGTGGACGGGGAGCTCATCAGGGCGGGTGAGGTGGTGACCCTCTCGGTCCAGGCCGCCAACCGCGATCCCTCGCGTTTCACCGATCCCGACCGGCTGGACATCACCGGCCCCGCGAGTGGGCATCTGACATTCGGGCACGGGTTGCACCAGTGCCTCGGCCAGCAGCTCGCCCGTGTGGAGATGCGCACCGCGTTTCCCATGCTGTTTGATCGGTTCCCCGGTCTACGACTCGCCATACCGGCGCAGGAGGTCCGCATGCGCGACACCATGTCCATCTACGGCGTACGGGAGCTGCCGGTCAGATGGTAGAGAACGCACTGAGGGTGACCACGGACACGGCGCGGTGCATCGGAGCGGGCATGTGCGTGCTCACCGCGCCGGAGGTGTTCGACCAGAGCGAGGACGACGGCACCGTCGTGCTCCTCGACGAGTCGCCGCCGCCCGGGTCGCACGCCGACGTCCGCCGGGCCGAGCGGCTCTGCCCCTCGGGCGCCATCTCGGTGCGGGAGGATCCCGGTACCGCCTGACGTACGGGGGTGCCGGGGTCCCGCACGTCGGAGGACGCGGGATTCCGGCACTTCCCGAGGTACCTCGGTCACCGGCGCGAGCGGGCGACGGCCAGCACGGCGGTGAGGATGGCCTGCGCGTTGGCGGGTACCGGGACGTTCTGGACGAGGACCGTCGGTGTGGCGCTCACCCCGCGCTCGATGGCCGTCTCCGTCACGTGGGCGGCCCAGTCGAGGTAGACGCCCTCGCGCACGCATCCGCCGAACCCCGGATCGGTGATCTCCGCGAGGCGGCCGACCTCGACCAGTTCGTCGTCGGTGAGCCCCGGGCCTCCCTCCGGGGGCTGGTCGGCGAAGAGCGCGTGGGCGTACTCGACGAACCTCCCCCGGTCCGAGGCGCAACCCGACGAGGCGGACGCGCGGGAGGAGTAGCGGTCGGTGGACAGCTCGTCCAGGAAGCCCATGGGGTGGTAGACGAGGCTGACCGCCCCGCCCGCCACCAACCTTGCCAGCGCCGGTCCCGCCGCCTCCTCGAACGCCTTGCAGAACGGGCAGAGGAAGTCGATGTAGACGTCCACGATGACCGGGCCCGAACCCATGGCGACGCCGTCTCCCGCCGTGGAGGCGCCGGCGGGCACCCGGGCCGGCCGGGTGGGCCGATGCGGTCGAGCTGTCATGTGTTCCTCCCCGCGACGCGGAAGAGGGCCGCGGACCCCGCGGGTCCACCCCCTTTCGTGCTCTACCCCGTGACGGACCGCCGGAGCCTACGAACCACCAAAATTCGGACAAATCACCCCGATATGCTCCCCCTCAGACTCGCGGTCCCGGAGCCCGGCGGAAGGAGAAGGGCTGGCTCTCGCGACCGGGGATCACGAACCAGCACTCGCCGGTGCCCTCGCTGTCGAGCAGCTGGACGAACGTCTCGACGACCGCCGAGACCTCCAGGATCGGGAAGCCGAGCTGCTGGAGCGTCTCCCTGCCCTCGCCGAGGATCGCGGTGTCGGCGAACGAGGGGCAGAGCCCCTGCACCCTGATCCCCCGCGGCTGGAGATCCTGGCCGAGCGAGCGGACCAGCCCGACGACGGCGTGCTTGTTGGCGGCGTAGATGGGGTCCGAGGGGATGCCGACGATGCCCGCCATGCTGGCGGTCGCCACGATCGTGCCGCCGCCCGCCGCCAGCAGCGCCGGGATCGCGGCGTGCGCCCCGAAGACGACACCGTCGAGGTTGACCCCCATCGCCAGGCGGTAGCGCCGGATGTCGAAGTCCTCGCCCAGCCCGCAGCCCGAGGTGATGCCCGCGTTGAGGAAGACGAGGTCGAGCCTGCCGTACCGCTCGACCGCGGTCGCCACCGCCGCCTCGTTGTCCTCCGGCCGGGACACGTCGCAGTGGACGTAGGTCGCGTCCAGCTCGTCGGCGAGCTTCTCGCCCGCGGCGTCGTCGATGTCGGCGAGGACGAGGCGGGCCCCGCCCTCGGCCAGCCGCCGGGCCACGCCCGCGCCGATGCCGTTGCCGCCGCCGGTGATCAGGGCGACCCTGCCCTCCAGCCGGTCGCTGCGGACCACGTTGGCCGCCTCCACCGGGCTCTGCCCCCCCAGCCCGCTGAGCAGCCCGGCGCCCGTGTTCCCCGTGTTCTCCGTGGTCAAAGTGGCAGCCCTCCGGTCGCGGCGTTGGTCGAACCCGTGCTCTGGTACGCCGCGATCGTACGCTCGGCGATGCGCATCTGGTGGATCTCGTCGGCACCGTCCGCGAAGCGGGCCCAGCGGGCGTGCTGGAGCATGTTGGCCAGCGGGGTGTCGGTCGAGTAGCCGAGCGCGCCGTGCACCTGGATCGCCCGGTCGACGATCCGGTTGAGGCTGTTGGCCACGAAGTGCTTCGCCATCGAGACCTCGGTACGGAAGTCCTCGCCCTTGTCGATCTTCGAGGCGGCGTGCAGGACCATCAGCTTGCACTGGTAGAGCTCCATCGCCGAGTCGGCGATCAGCCACTGGATGCCCTGCTTCTCGGCCAGCAGCGATCCGTGGCTGTAGCGGTTGAGCGCGCGGTCGACCATCATGTCCAGCGCCGTCTCGGCCTGGGAGATCCAGCGCATGCAGTGCGCCAGCCGCGCCGGGCCCAGGCGGTACTGGCCGAGCCGGTGGCCGTTGCCGCGCCCGCCGAGGATCTGGCTGTCGTGCAGCCGCAGGTCGGTGATGACGATCTCGCTGTGACCGGTGGAGCCGTGCATCGTCTCGACCTCGCGGACGTCGTTCCACCCCTCCTGCGGGAGGTCGACCAGGAAGGCCGTGTTGCCGCCACGCGAGCCCTCGGGCACGTCGAGCTCGGTCTTGGCGATGAGGATGGCGAAGCTCGACCGGCGGGCGTTGGAGATGAACCACTTGTGGCCGTTGATGACCCACTCGTCGCCGTCCCTGACGGCGTGGGTCCGGATGAGCGTGGGGTCGGAGCCGGCCACCTCCGGCTCGGTCATCGCGAAGCATGACATCTGGTGGCCCTTGAGCAGTGGCTTGAGGTACTTCTCCTTCTGCTCGTCGGTCGCCCAGTGCAGCAGCGTGTGCATGTTGCCCTCGTCGGGCGCCGCGCAGTTGAGGACCCAGGGCCCGAGTCGGGTCTTGGCGGCCTCGGACTGCACCATGGCGAGTTCGACGTGGCCGAGGCCCATGCCGCCCCATTCCTTGGGCATGTGCGGCAGCCACAGTCCCTCGGCCCGCGCCTTCTCGCGCAGCTCGAAGATGACCCGGATGTACTCGTCGCGGCTGGTCGCCTTCTCCTCGTCGTCGAAGCCGCTGACGGCCGGGATGACGGTCTCCTGGACGAAGGCCCGTACCCGGCGGCGGATCTCCTCGTGCTCGGGGGCGAGGGTGAAATCAATGGCCATGGGGTCCTCCCCTTACCTTCCGGCCGACAGGTCAGAAGGGGACGCCTTCTATCCTTGCCGTGTGCCGCCACCTTTGAGGCGACTGCTTGATGATTTCAGACAGATGCATTATTACCTTAACGACCGACGGATCCACCGGCAAGACAGGAGCGCGCATGCCCCCCAACCCGGAAGCGACCGGCAGGCGCCTGGTGGCGGCGGCCGAGCGGCTGTTCGCCGAGCGGGGGATCGACGGCGTGTCGCTCCGCGAGATCAACACCGCCGCCGGGCAGCGCAACTCGACGGCGCTCCAGTACCACTTCGGGGATCGGGCGGGGCTGCTGAACGCGGTGCTCGCCAAGCACCATCCCGAGATCGAGGCCCGCCGCCACCAGCTGCTCGACGAGTACGAGTCCAGGGGGAGCCTTCCGGAGGCCGAGGCCCGCCGCGCCCTCGCCGCCGCGCTGGTGCGGCCGATGGCCGCCAAGCTGGCCGACCCCGACGGCGGCCGGTCCTATCTGCAGATCATGGAGCAGCTCGTCCACCGCGGCGACCTGCCCGCCCTGCGGGGCGTGCGGGACGATCCTCGGCAGAGCATCAACCGGTGGCGCGAGCTGGTGGCCCCGCTGCTCTCCGAGGTCGCGCTGCGCCGGTTGCACCAGCGTTTCATGGCCATCCGGGTGACCTACGTGGAACTCGCCCGCCGCGCCGCGGGCCCCGAGGGCAAGGACGACCGGCTCTTCACCAGCCACCTGATCGACGTCGTGTCGGCCGTGTTGGCCACCGAGGTCTCCGCGGAGACCGCCCGCCTGCTGGGAGAGCGCGACAGGCTGCGAGGCGGGGACCGCCCCGAACCCCCCGAAGGCGAACGGTGACCGTCAGGCGCCCGCCTGAGCCGCCTGGAAGGCGCCTCCCGCCGAGTAGGTGACCAGCGTGGTCAGCACCTCCTTGACCGACTCGCGCCTGCGCACGTCACAGAGGATGATCGGGGCCACCCCGTCCAGCCCCAGCGCTCTGCGTATCTTGATCGGGTCGTGCCGCCGCGCGCCGTCGAAGCAGTTGACCGCCACCACGAACGGGAGCCCGCGCTGTTCGAAGTAGTCCACCGCGGGGAAGCAGTCCTGCAGCCGACGGGTGTCGGCGAGCACGACCGCGCCGAGCGCGCCGACGGAGAGCTCGTCCCACATGAACCAGAACCTGTCCTGGCCCGGGGTGCCGAACAGGTAGAGCCAGAGCCCGTCGCGGATGGTGATCCGGCCGAAGTCCAGCGCCACCGTCGTGGTGATCTTCGATTCCACGCCCGCGAGGTCGTCCACGCCGACGCCGCGCTCGCTCAGCAGTTCCTCGGTGTGCAGGGGCCTGATCTCGCTGATCGTACCGACCATGGTCGTCTTGCCGACCCCGAAACCGCCGGCGACAAGGATCTTGATGGCCATCGCCGGGCTGTCGGCCGGGCTCATGCCCGGCTCAGAGGCCGCGTATTCCATGCAGCACTTCCCTGTAGATGCGTTCGTCGATCGTCTTCCCCATCGGCCGGGGCTTGTCGATGGTGACCAGGCCCTCGCGGCGCAGTTCGCTGAGGAGTACGCGGGTGATGTTGAGCGGCAGCTTGAGGTGCGCCGCCACGTCCGCCACGGGGGTCGGCCGACGGCAGGCCGACAGCACGTCGAGATGCTCGGGCATCAACCCGACCGGCTCGAAGGGCATGTCGACGGTCGTGACGATGGCCACCAGGTCGAAGCTCTCCCCGATCGGGCGCGCCCGACCGCCGGTCACCCCGAAGAGCCTGACCAAGGGCCCGGGATCCTCTCCCGTCACGATCTCGCACCGTTCCAGGCGGGTGCCGGGGCAGCTCCCCTCGGCTGGGAGGACAGGTGTTCGCCGACGCGCTTGACCAACAGCGCCATCTCGTAGGTCACCATGCCGAGTTCGGCGTCGCCCGCGGCCAGCACGGCCAGCCGGGCTCCCTGCCCCGCCGCGGTGACGAACAGGAAGCCCCCCTCCATCTCGATGATGGTCTGCCGCACACCGCCGAGGCCGAAGTGCCGCCCGGTGCCCAGCGCGAGGCTGTGACTCCCGGCGGAGATGGCGGACAGGTGCTCGGCGTCCTCCCGGGTCAGCTCCCGGGAGCCGCCCATCGCCAGGCCGTCGGCGGACAGCACGATCGCGTGCCGGATACCGGGGACCCGCTGGGTCAGGTCGTCGAGAAGCCAGCTCAGTTCAGATCTGGGGTCGGGCATCGGAGTGGCCATCCTTTCGCTTCCACACGTCCTGGTCCTGCTCGGCCTGGCTGCGACCCTGCTGCCAGCCTTGTTGCATGGACGACATGAGGTTTGAGAGCTCCTCGGGAGTACGCGCGGGAACGTCGCGCCGCTCGGGTGAGCGTGTCTGGCGGAGCTGGGGGGCCAGGTTGGCCTGCCGCACCCGCACCGGCAACCCGTCCAGGTCATCGTCGATGTCCGGTACGGACACCGCCCGCCGCACGGGTATCGAGGGGGCCGGGGTCTCCTGCCGCTGCTGTGGCGCGGGGAACCATCCCGGCGAGGGCTCGGGGGTGCGCGCCACCGGCAGGTCCTGCGAGCTGTAGAACGCCCCGGGCAGCACCTCGGGTGCCGCGGTCAGCTCCCGCGCCGGCCCGCCCGGATGGGCGCCCACCCGGCGCGCCTGGGGGACGGCCTCGGCGGCCAGTGCCTCGCAGGTGGCGAGGAGGCTCTGCGGCAGCAGCACGATCGCGGTGGTGCCGTCATACGGCGAGGGCCGCAGCACGACCTTGATCCCGTGCCGGGCCGCGAGCCTGGCCACGACGAACAGGCCGAGCCTGTCGCTGTCGGCCAGGTCGAACTCCGGCGGGTCGGCGAGCTTGGCGTTGAGCTCGTCGAGGGTGGCCTGGTTCAGCCCCAGACCCCGGTCCTCGACCTCCAGCGCGAAGCCGTTGGCCGCCACCATGCTCCGTACGTGGACCACCGTGTTCGGCGGCGAGAAGACCGTGGCGTTCTCCACCAGCTCGGCGATCAGGTGGATCACGTCGGTGACCGCGGCGCCCACCAGCAGCGGCGCCTGCGGCATGGGCAGGACCGTGACACGGGTGTAGTCCTCGACCTCGAGCACGGCGCTGCGCACCACGTCGAAGATCGGTACCGGGTCGCGCCACCTGCGGGCCGGGGCCGCCTCGGACAGGATGATCAGGTTCTCCGCGTGCCGCCGCATGCGGGTGGTCAGGTGGTCGAGCTTGAAGAGATCCTCCAGGATCTCCGGCTCCTCGACGCGGCGCTCCATCGTGTCCAGGAGCGTGAGCTGGCGGTGGAGCAGCGCCTGGTTGCGCCAGGCGAGGTTCAGGAAGACCTGGCCGACGCCCTTGCGGAGTGTGGCCTGGCCGACCGCGGCCTCCACCGCGGTGCGCTGCACCGCGGAGAACGCGTGCACGACCCGGTCGACCTCGGCGGTGTTGGCGCGGTCCAATTCGGGGGCCTCGGTCGCCGGGTCCACGTCCTCGCCCTTGCGCAGCCGCTCGACCAGCCGCGGCAGCCGCTCTTCCGCCAGCTCCACGGCCGAGGCCTGGAGGCGCTTCAGCTCATCGATCAGGGAGCGGCCGAACCGGTAGGAGAACACGATCGAGACGACGATCGCGAGCAGGCCCAGGCCCAGGACCAGTCCGACGCGCAGGAAGGCCGAACTCCTGAGCTCGCCGCCCTTGATCGTGGCGCGGGCCAGTTCCTCCTGGGTGTGCTGGTTGACCGTGCTCAGCACCGTCCCGGAGTCCCGCTTCCACTCGGCGGCGTCCAGCGGCGGCTTCCCCTTCAGGTCCCATGCGAAGATCTTGTTCTCGGCGGCCAGCAGCCGCTGGTGGGCGGCGTCCCCGGCGACCTGCTGGTAGCGCGCCTGCAGTTCGGGGCCCATGTCCCGCTCCGCGTTGGTCAGGTAGTTCCTTCGGCTGGTCATCGCCGCGACGAAGGCCACCTGCTCGGCGTGCGTCATCCTGCCGTGCTTCAGCACGGGGGCGAGTATGGCCTGTTCCCTGCCCAGGTACTCGGCGGTGGTGCTGTAGGCGCTCATGCCGCGGATGATCCGGAAGGAGGACACATCGGCGAGCTCCGTCGAGTCGCCGAACTGCTTGTTGGCGGCGCTGATGAAGGCGTTGTAGGCGTCGGTCACCTGGATCGCGCTCATCGAGCCGTTGTCGGCGGAGGCGCGCACCAGAACGAGCCCGTCCATGGCCGACTTCAGGGCCCGCATGTCGGTCGGGGCGTTCTCCGGCTCGTAGCCCTCGGCGGACGAGATCGCCTGGCGTACCAGATCCACCGTGCGGTTGGTGGCTCTCCGCTGTTCGGAGAGCGGCTTGTGCTGTGCGGTGGCCCCGGCCGCGTCGGCGGAGAGCTGGCGCTCGCGCTGGATCTCGACGATCATCTCCCGGATCGGCGCCCCGGTCACCTGCCAGCGGGTCTGCGTCTGGGAGATGCCGGCGATCTGCGAGACCGCCGTGTAGGCGATGACCGTCCAGAGGGCGATCAGCGAGAGCACAGGAATGACGAGGATCCTAAGGATCTTCGAGCGGATCGGAGGGGGGGAACTCATTCTTCTTGTCCAATCCGCGGTTCCTGCGCGTAGCCGACAGCCGCCGGGCTCGGAGAGCCCGGCGGTCGCACGCCGCGACTGGTGCGTGTGTGATTCGAAACACTATGCCCATGGGACATATGTGGCTTCAAGCCGCAGAGCGAAGAATGAATCTGAATGTTCGCGACAGGTCACCAGACTTCGCACCTGCGAGGACCCGGACTCCAGACGATCATGCAGCTCAGCGCGGGTGTGGGCGCGCGAAACCACCGTCTCCGCAGGCACGGATCGAGAGCATTCCGTTACCGCCCGCCGACGCCCGAGCAGCCGGTGGCGGAGCATCGCCCCTGACGTCCGGTCGCCGAGCGCGACGTCGGTGGACACCCGAGAATCAGACGGCCGGATCCCGCGTGCCGAGGTGCCCGACGCCTTGCGGGCCCTCATGGGGGGCGACATGGGGGGTGACCGGAGGCGGCTCCGGGGAACCACCCGCCTGGTTCCGCGGGGCGTCCGGCGAGAAGCCCTCGCGCGCCGCCTCGGAGCGGGCGCGGCGGGCGGCCAGGTCGACCACGGTGCCCGCGGTGCCGGTGGCGGTGAGCGCCGCCGCGAAGAGGATCAGCTGGTTAAGGATCTTGAGGAAGACCAGCATCCCGACGGCTCCGGCGACCACCTGGTAGGCGGGATTGCCCACCGTCATCTCCAGATAGAACTGCCCCAGGGACTTGAGGGCCTCCAGACCGGCGGTGATGAGCAGCGCGGGCCCGAGGACCCGGCGCGGCGGCAGTCTCAGCCGGGGCGGGCCGCAGAGCAGGGCGACCGCCAGCAGGGTGTTGACGGCCAGGCCGAGCACGAACGCGGCGGCCGACAGCAGCCACCGCGACAGTGTGTCGTCGACGCCCACCGTGTGCGCGAACATCCAGTTCAGCACCGTCTCCGCGACGAAGGCCACCGCGAGCGAGGCCGACAGCAGCAACCCGAGGCCCGCCATCACTCCCAGGTCGATGATGTGGCGCAGCACGGGACGGCCCGGATACTCCTCGATCCGCCAGGTGGCCCTGATCGCCGAGCGCAGGGCGTCCATCCAGAACAGGCCGGTGATGGGCAGGCCGACGAAGGCGATCGCGCCGGCCGTGCTCCTGGCGTCCTGCAGCGCCTGCACGTCCAGCCGGGGGAAGTTCTCCGAGAGGTAGCCCTGCACCGTACGCACCACCTCCGGGTCGTCGAGGACCTGGCCGATGATGGCGAACCCGAGCAGCCCCAGCGCGAACACGGCGAAGAACGAGTAGTAGGTGAGCGCCGCCGACAGCCGTCCGGCGTCCACCTCGTCGTAGCGCACCCCGGCACGCACCAGATGGTCCAGCCAGCCGTGACGGTGGCGGGCACGCGTCCACGCCTCGGAGATCCGCGCGGTGAAGCCCGTGACCGTCATGCCACGGCCTCTACCCCCGCGCCGCCCGTCTAGCCCCTTCCCGATCATGTCCTCTCCGGGCCCACCTCCCGGATCGTCCTTCCGGAGAGCCGGTCTCGTCCCGGGAACGCCGCCGTCTCGCCCTCAGCCGTCGCAGGCCCTGCGGGCGAGGATCGAGTGGATCTCGAAGGAGGGCGCGCTGAACCCCGGAGCGGACATGACCTCGCGGACCTCCCGGAGTCGCCGTACGGTCATCCCCGCCTCCACCAGGCGCTCCTCCAGGTGGTGACTGTTGCTGATCAGCAGGCCGAGCCCGGCGGAGCCGCGCTCCCACACCTCGGTCCAGCGCACCGGGTCGACATCGACCAGGCCCGCCCCGGCCATCTCCCGCGCGGCGGAACCGCCCCAGGTCGGATCGCTGCCCGCGGCGCCCAGCACCCGGGTCATCGCGGCGATGTAGGCCCCGTACAGCTCGCCCTCCCGCCCGCCGAGGGTGGGCGGCGCCACCCAGCGGGTGATGTCGATCTCGTCGATCTGCAGCCAGCCGCCGGGCCGCAGCGCGGCGCGCAGGCGCCGCAGGACCTGGCGGCGCTGGGGCAGGTGGCTGAGCACGAGCCGGGCGTGGATCAGGTCGAACGCGTCCACCGGCAGCGGGTCGGCGACGATGTCGTGGCGGGCGACGGTCAGCCCCGGCCTGGACGGGATCAGGCCGGGTTTGATGTCGGTCGCCAGCACGCGCCCGCCGGGCGCCACCCGCTCGGCCAGCCAGAGCGCCACGCTGCCCCCGCCGGCCCCTACCTCCAGGCAGTTCCAGCCGGCTTCGACGCCGGTCAGCGCGAGGCGCTCGAAGGTCAGCGGGTCAAGGAGCTGGGCGAGGTAGCGGTGCTGGTCGGACGAGTGATCCCCGTCGTTGTCGAACACGTAGTCAGACGCGGTCGCCGAGTTCTGCCCGGGCATGTGGGAACCTTCCGAAAGTGGGTGACCTCCGTCGCATGGTAAGCGGCACACCACGGAAAGTGACAGGCTTTCGGCGAGACGTACCCCCTCTCCCTAAAGAACGTATCCCCCGCGCCACATCATGTCCGGACATGAGCCTTTTGCGTGGCGAACAAGCGGCGCTCCCTCCGCCGAGCGGCACACCGCGAGGCCGGTCAGGCCCCTCCCCGGGGAATGACACGGCGAAATGCGGTGAGGTACACCGGTGACGCCATACACGAGGGGGCACCATGGCGACCGTCGCCGAGCAGTTCATCGAGGTTCTCCGCCAGGCCGGGGTGGAACGAATCTACGGGGTGGTGGGCGACAGCCTGAACCCGGTGGTCGACGCGGTCAGGAAGTCCGGCCACGTCGAGTGGGTCCACGTGCGCAACGAGGAGGCGGGAGCGTTCGCCGCCGCGGCCGAGGCACAGGTCACCGGGCGCCTGGCGGCCTGCGCGGGGAGCTGCGGCCCCGGCAACACCCACCTGATCCAGGGACTCTACGACGCCCATCGCAGCGGCGCCCCCGTGCTCGCGCTGGCCTCGCACATCCCCTCCACTCAGATCGGCACCGGCTTCTTCCAGGAGACCCATCCGGGACGCCTGTTCGTGGATTGCAGCCACTTCTGCGAGACGATCAGCACGCCGGAGCAGATGCCCCGGGTGCTGCGCACCGCCGTCCAGCAGGCGATCGGCCTCGGCGGCGTCTCGGTGCTGGTGCTCCCCGGTGACGTGGCGAGCATGTCCACCGCCCGCGCCGCCGGGAGACACGACTTCCTGACCAGGACCGGCACGGTCGTGCCGCCCGCCGACCAGGTGGCCGGGCTGGCCGAGGCGCTGAACCGCGCCGAGAAGGTGATGCTGTTCTGCGGTGCCGGGACGCGCCACGCCCGCGAGGAGGTCATGGGACTGGCCGGGCGCACCCTGGCACCGGTCGGGCACGCGCTGCGCGGCAAGGAGTGGATCCAGTACGACAACCCCTACGACGTGGGAATGAGCGGGCTGCTCGGCTACGGCGCCTGCTACGACGCGATGCGCGAGGCGGACCTGGTGGTACTGGCGGGGACCGACTTCCCCTACGACGACTTCCTGCCGGGGGCGCGCACGGTCCAGATCGACCACGACCCGGCACGGCTGGGCCGCAGGACCCCGCTGGAGCTGGCCGTACACGGCGATGTCGGCGCGACGATCCGCGCGGTGCTGCCGCACGTCACGCAGAAGACGGACCGCCGCCAGCTCGACAGGATGCTGGCCAGGCATCTGAAGGCGCTGGAGAACGTCGTGGAGGCC
Source organism: Streptosporangium sp. NPDC049248 (assembly GCF_040678965.1). Taxonomy (NCBI): domain Bacteria; kingdom Bacillati; phylum Actinomycetota; class Actinomycetes; order Streptosporangiales; family Streptosporangiaceae; genus Streptosporangium; species Streptosporangium sp. NPDC049248. The sequence continues at coordinate 134,764 of NZ_JBFAQY010000023.1, read as the reverse complement.
TACACGCACGACATCGAGCACCACCGCCCGATCCACCCCGAGTACGTCGCGAACCTGATGGACGAGCTCGCCGCCGACGACGCGGTGTTCACGGTGGACACCGGGATGTGCAACGTCTGGGCCGCCCGCTATCTCAGTCCCAACGGCCGCCGCCGCATCATCGGCTCGTTCGTGCACGGGAGCATGGCCAACGCGCTCCCGCACGCCATCGGCGCCCAGTTCACCGACCGCGGGCGGCAGGTCGTCTCGCTGTCGGGGGACGGCGGGCTCGGCATGCTCCTCGGAGAGCTGCTCACGGTCCGGCTGCACGACCTGCCGGTGAAGACCGTGGTGTTCAACAACTCCTCGCTCGGCATGGTGAAGCTGGAGATGCTGGTGGACGGACTTCCCGACTTCGGCACCGACCACGCTCCCGTCGACTACGCGGCGATCGCCGCCGCGGCCGGCATCGGGTCGTTGCGGGTGGAGGACCCCGCGAACGTACGTGAGGCCCTGACCACCGCCTTCGCGACCCCCGGCCCCTTCCTGCTGGACGTGGTCACCGACCCCGACGTGCTGGCCATGCCGCCGCGCATCACCACGGGGCAGGTGAAGGGGTTCGCCCTGGCCGCGGGCAAGATCGTGCTCACCGGCGGGGTCGGGCGCATGGTCGACATGGCGAAGGCGAATCTGCGGAGCATCCCGCGCCCCTGAGCCGGGCGGCGCCCGAGCCGGCTCCGCTCAGGGGGCGTCCCCGGGCCGGGCGGCGAGGACCCGGCCCAGGAGGTCCGTGAGGTTCCCGCGCTCATCGGCCCCCAGGCAGGAGAACCACTCCTGTTCCCTGCTCGTCTGCTCGGCGAAGATCTCACGGACCGCCGCCTCGCCCGCCGGGGTGAGGCCGACCACCACGGCCCGTCTGTCCTCGGGGAGCGGGCGGCGCTCGACCAGGCCGTCCCGCTCAAGGGTGTTGACGGCGTTGGTCACCGCGGAGCGGGAGGTGGCCGAGATCTCCGCCAGCCTGGCGGGCTGGGTGGGGCCGAGCAGCCAGAGTTTGAACATCAGGCGGAAGCCGGGAAGGGTCCAGCCGCGCGGGCGGTGGATCCGCGTCTCCAGGTCCGTGACGAGCAGGTAGGCCAGCTGGAGCAGGTTGTAGGCCAGCGCGAAGGCCTCGGCGTCGGCCGGGGGCGGCATGGCCGCCAGGCGCTCACGCGCGTAGGCGGCGTACCGAAGGTCTGCTCTGTCCATCGGCCAAGTCTTGCGCAACGAGAGGTCCGTCGTGAATATTGTTACGGCCATAACAATCCCCGGGAGGCAGCTGTGCGGGTGGTCATCGCCGGAGGCGGCATCGGCGGGCTGGCGACGGCGCTCAGCCTGCACGCCGCCGGCTTCGAGGACGTGGTCGTGTGCGAGGCCGCCGGGGAGATCCGCCCGCTGGGGGTGGGCATCAACCTGCTGCCGCACGCCGTGCGCGAGCTCACCGAGCTCGGCCTCGCGGAGCGGCTGGCCGAGATCGGGGTGGCCACCGGGGAACTGGCCTACTTCAACCGGTACGGCACGCCGATCTGGTCGGAGCCCAGGGGCCTGGGCGCGGGATACGGCTGGCCGCAGTACTCGGTCCACCGCGGACGCCTGCAGATGCTCCTGCTGGAGGCCGTGACCGAGCGCCTCGGCGCGCAGGCCGTGCGGACCGGCAGCCGCGTCGTCTCCACCGGCCCGCGCCCTGGATCCGGCGCGGACGGCCTGCGGATCGGGACGGGCGACCTGCGGATCGAGGCGGACGACCTGCTCGTCGGAGCGGACGGCATCCACTCGGCGGTCCGGGCGCACCTGTTCCCCGGCGAGGGACCGCCGCCCTGGAACGGGCTGGTCCTGTGGCGCGGCACGACCTACCGCGAGCCGTTCCTGACCGGGCGGTCCATGATCATGGCCGGGGACGGCACGCGGAAGTTCGTGGCCTACCCGATCGAGACGGGCGAGCGGACACTGATCAACTGGATCGCCGAACGCCCGCTGGACGGCGAGGCCCCGGCCCGGGGCGACTGGAACCGCCCGGCGGACCCGCGGAGGATCGTCGAGCACTTCGCGGACTGGCGGTTCGACTGGCTGGACGTGCCCGGGATCATCTCCGGCGCCGAGGCGGCGTACGAGTACCCGATGGTCGACCGCGACCCGCTGCCGTACTGGACGTCGGGCAACGTGACCCTGCTGGGCGACGCCGCCCACGCCATGTACCCGATCGGCTCCAACGGCGCCTCCCAGGCGATCATCGATGCCCGGGTGCTCGCCCACTCCCTCGCGCACGGCGACCTCGCCGCCTACGAGACGGCCCGCCGCCCGGTGACCACCGCGCTGCAGCTGTCCAACCGGCGGATGGGCCCCGAGGTGGTGATGAAGCTCGCCCACGAGCGTGCCCCGGACGGCTTCGACGACATCGAGCGGGTCGTCCCCCTCGCCGAGCGGACCGAGATCGCCGCGTCGTACAAGCGCACGGCGGGCTTCGACCCGGTGTCACTGAACGAGCGCCCGTCCTGGAGCGTGACGCGGTGAACCTCGAACCGCTCGCCGCGTTCCACGTGGAACTCGACCCGATCATCGACCTCGGCGACTCCCCGTGGGGCAGGCGCCGGGTGATCAACATCGTGGGCGGATCGTTCGAGGGGCCGCGCCTGTCGGGAACCGTGCTGCCCGGCGGCGCCGACTGGCAGGTCCTGCACGCCGACGGCATGGCCAGCGTCGACACTCGCTACACGCTGCGCACCCACGACGGCGCGCACCTGTTCATCTCCACCAGCGGGGTGCGGCACGGCCCTCCCTCCGTCCTGGAACGCCTGTCTCTGGGCGAGCCCGTCGACCCCGGCGAGTACTACTTCCGGCTGTTCTGCCGCTTCGAGACCGGCGACGAGCGTTACCTGTGGCTCAACCGCACCCTGGCCGTGGCCTCGGCGGCCCGCACCGCCGACGCCGTCCGCTACGACGCCTACACCCTGACCTGAGGAGCCCCCCCCGATGGCGAAACTCAACCGCGCACCGCTGCCCCTCGCCGCCGAGCACGACACCCCCGTCCCCATGCGCGACGGCACGATCCTCCGCGGCGACGTCCACCGTCCCGCCTCGGGCGGACCGTTCCCGACCATGCTGGTCCGCTCCCCGTACGGCGAGGGCTCGTTCCGGATGACGCCGACGATCCCCGCGTTGGAGGCCGGGTTCGCGGTGGTGCTCCAGCACTGCCGGGGGCGCGGCAGCAGTGACGGCACGTTCCGGCCCTGGCTGGACGAGGGAACGGACGGCTACGACACCATCGAGTGGATCTGTGCCCAGCCGTGGTCGAACGGCGAGGTCGTGGCGTCCGGGATGTCGTACCTCGCCGGATGCGCGCTCCAGGCCGCGGCGACGCGCCCGCCGGGACTCAAGGCCGTGGTCGCGTCCATGACGCCGCACGACTTCTACGACGGGCTGAAGTACCACGGCGGGGCGTTCGCCCTGGGGTCGGCGCTGAACTGGGGATCGATGCAGTCGATGCTCGACCTGCTGCACCGGACGGCGGCGGGCGAGGACGTGGGTGCCGGGTTCGGCGCGCTGCTGCCCGTCATCGGCGATCCCGCGCGGGCCGCGCGGACGCTCCCGCTCCGTGACATCCCGGCCATCCCGTGGTGGCAGGAGTGGACCTCGCACCCGAGGCGGGACGCCTACTGGGAGGGCCTGGCCGAGACGCTGCGGCACGACCGGATCGAGGTGCCGGTCATGCACACGGCCGGCTGGTTCGACCTGTTCCTCGCCGGCACCCTGGAGAACCACCGCCGCCTGGGTGGTCCGCTGGTCATCGGGCCCTGGTCACACGGTCCCGGCACGGCGGGCACCGGTGCCCTCGACTTCGGCTTCGCCGCCTCGGCGGCGGCGGCCCGGCTGGAGAGCCGGCAGCTGGAGTTCCTGCGCGGCGCGGACCGGGGTCCGGCCGTGCGAATCTTCGTGATGGGTGACAACGTGTGGCGGGACGAGGAGGCCTGGCCGCCGGCCCGCGCCGTCCATACCCGCTACCACCTGCACTCCGACGGCAGCCTGTCGACCGACACCCCCGCGAGGACCGCCCCCTCCACGTTCGTGTTCGACCCCCGCGACCCGGTTCCCACGGTGGGAGGTCCGCTGCTGCTCGCCGACGCCACCAATGTCGGCCCGCAGGACCAGCGCGAGGTGGAACTCCGGCACGACGTGCTCTGCTTCACCACCGACGTCCTCGAATCGGACATCGAGGTGACCGGCCCGCTCCAGGTCACGCTGCGGGCGGCGACCTCGGCGGTCAGCACCGACTGGACGGCCAAGCTGGTCGACGTCCACCCCGACGGCCGCGCGATGAGCGTGATCGACGGCATCCTCAGGGCCCGCACCGAGCCGGACAGTCCCGCCGAGTTCGTGATCAGCCTGGTGGCCACCAGCCAGGTCTTCAAGGCCGGGCACCGCATCCGCGTGGAGATCTCCAGCTCCAACTTCCCGCGATTCGACCTCAACCCCGGCAACGGCCGCACCTCCGCGGAATCGACGCCGGACGAGTTCGTCGTCCAGCGCCAGACCGTCTTCCCCGACTCCCACATCACCCTGCCGATCGTTCCCCGCTGAGGACCGTCACGAAGACGCCGGAAAACGGGGTGGGCGGCATGACTCGCTCTTTCCCTGTTCGGTGGGGTGGAGTTCGGCGTGGCACCACGTGGCGGCGAATTTCGGCTGTAAGCATCGTCACTGTCCCGCCGGGTCGTGCCAGGTGACGGCCCGGCCGGCGAATCGGTCGTGGATCACATGTGGAAAGGAGTGAGGTCTCCATGTCCACTCCCGGACCCCGAGTCCCTCCAACCGGTACAGGGGACGTCGGCCGATGAAAGGGACGACCGTACTGTCCCTGGCCCTCGCCGTCACCGTCTCCACACCCGCGGCCGCGTCCGCGTCCGCGTCCAACGTCCCGCCACCCGCCCCGACCTCGCCCGCCGCCTCGACCACCGGCTCGACCAGCACCTCGCCCGCCGCCTCGACCACCGGCTCGACCAGCACCTCGCCCGCCGCCTCGACCACCGGCTCGACCAGCACCTCGACCACCGGCTCGACCAGCACCTCGACCACCGGATCGTCCGCGCTCGTCGAGCCACCACCCGACCCGACCTCGCCCATCGCCTCGGTCAGCACCGAACCCCCCTCCGCCGCCGACTCCGCCGGCTCCCGCCCTTCGCTCGCGGAACAGGCACGCAGGAAGTGCAGGCCGAGGTCCTTCTTCAGATTCCACTCCTTCAGGCCGAAGAACTTCTTCGTTCCCCGTACCCGGTTCATCGACGGACCCGGCGGCACGATGGCGGCGACGGTCGTCCGGCAACACCGCGTGTACGCCGAGATGGAAATAGAAAGGGAGAAGGTCAGCGAGATCGAGACGGGAAAACTGATCCGCCAGCTGCGAAACGACGTGAACCCGCTGCTCGCGGACGAGCACATCGTCGAGACCGGACACGAGTACACCCGGGAGATCAGCGACGGCATGTACGGCAACCTGTGGTACCGCGTCTTCGGATACCGGGTGAGTTTCACGGCGTGGCGCCAGGTCTACAACTGCCGGGTACGCAAGGTCACCGCCGGCATAGCCAACATCCCCGCGCGGGTGGAGGGCTGGAGGTACTGGGAGACCAGGCACCCGATGTTCGGGGGACGCAGGCTGAGCGACCGCTGAGCGTCCCCCGGCGGGGGATGCTCAGGTGACGGCGAGGCGCCGGCTGTAGCGGTCGTCGCGCCAGCTCTCCTTCTCCAGCACCTCGGCCAGGGTCACGGCCGCGTCGTAGACGTCCACGAAGCGGATGTAGAGCGGCGCGAAGCCGAACCTGAGGACATCGGGCGCGCGGAAGTCACCGTGGACGCCACGGTCGATCAGGGCGCGCATGACCGGATAGCCGTCCGGGTGGCTGAAGCTGACCTGGCTGCCCCGCCGCTCCGGGTCCCTGGGCGAGAGGAGCCCCAGCCCGTGCGGCGCGCAGAGCTCCTCGACGAGCTCGATGAAGAGCGAGGTCAGTGCCACGCTCTTGGCCCGTACGGCGGCCAGGTCGACGCGCTCCCAGATGTCGAGCGAGGCGTTGAGCGGGGCGTAGGACACCACGTGCGGGGTGCTCACCGTGAAACGCCGGATGCCCTCGGCGGGACGGAAGTCCGGCTCGAACGCGAACGGCTCCGCGTGACCGTGCCAGCCGGTCAGCAGGTGCCGCCCCGCCGCCTGGTGGTCCGGGTGGACGTAGACGAAGGCCGGGGACCCCGGACCGCCGTTCAGGTACTTGTAGGTGCAGCCGACCGCCAGGTCGGCCGCCGAGACGTCCACCTGGTACGCGCCGGCGCTGTGGCACAGATCCCAGATCATCAGCGCGCCCGCCGCCTGGACCAGCGCGGTGACCGCCGCCGTGTCGTGCCGGGCGCCGGTCCGGTAGTCCACCTCCGACAGCAGCACGCACGCGACGTCCTCGGAGAGAGCGCCGGAGAGGTCGTCGACACCGGTGACGTCACGGATCTCGTAGCCGCCCAGCGCCTCCGCCAGCCCCTGGACCATGTAGCGGTCGGTGGGGAAGTTGGCCAGGTCCGAGACGACGACCCGGCGCTCCGGCCGCAGGCCCAGGGCGGCGGACACGGCCTTGACGATGGCGATCGAGGTGCTCTCACCCACCGCCACCTGGCCGGGGCCCACGCCGATCAGCGGGGCGATCCTGTCACCGGTGGTCAGCGGCAGGTCGTACCAGCCGGAGACGTTCCAGGCGCCGACCAACCGGCCGCCCCACTCTTGCTCCACGGTCCTGGCGACCGCGGCCGCGGCGGCCTTCGGCGGGGCGCCGAGCGAGTTGCCGACCAGGTAGATCGTCCCGTCGGGCAGGACGAACTCGTCCCTGATCTGCTTGAGGGGATCGGCGGCGTCGAGCGCGACGCACTCCGCACGGCTGATGGCCATGAGTCAACTCCGGGGTAGGTGCCGGCAACCTTTCCATCATGCCGTCACCGGCGGATCGGCCGGCACCCCGGGTGCGGCGGGACCCCGAGCGGGCCGCCGCACCCTGGCTCCCCTGCTCGCCACCGGGTCAGCGGCCCAGGAACCGGGTGGCGTTGCCGCCGAGCAGCTTGGCGCGGGCGTCCGCGGAGAGGAACCCCGCCCCGCGGATCAGTGAGCCCACCGGCGACTCGCCCAGCGGATAGGGGAAGTCGGAGCCGAGCATGACCCGGTCCTCTCCCATCGTGTCGACCAGCAGTCGCAGCGCCCGCTCGTCGAAGACCACCGAGTCCACGCTGAACCGGTCGAGATAGTGCGACGGCGGGAACTCGGAGACCCCGACGAGGTCGCCCCGGCGGTGCCAGGCGTTCTCGAACCGGCCGAGCCAGAAGGCGAACGAGCCGCCGCCGTGCGCGAAGCAGAGGCGCAACGTGTCCGGCACCCGATCGAGGACCCCGCCCAGGATCAGGGCGAGCACCGACAGGTGTGTCTCCGCGGGCATGCCGACCAGCCACTGCGCCATCCAGCGCTCCAGCCGGGGCCCGCCCGCCATGTCCCAGGGGTGCACGAAGACGGGGGCGCCCACGGCGGCGCAGTGCTGGAGGAACTGGACGACCCCCTCGTCGTCGAGGTCACGGTCGCCGACGTGGTTGCCGATCTCGACGCCCGCGTGCCCGGCGGCCATGCACCGGTCCAGCTCGGCACAGGCCAGGTCGGGGTCCTGGAGCGGCACCTGGCAGAACGGCACCAGCCGTTCGGAGGCGCAGATCTCCAGCGCCAGGTCGTTGAAGATCTTCGCGACCCGTACCGCCTCCGCCGCCGGGCGCTCGTAGCAGAAGAAGACCGGCGTCGGCGAGACGACCTGGACGTCCACCCCGTCGGCGTCCATCCGCTCCAGACGGACCGAGGGGTTCCAGCAGTCGTCGGCGATCCGGCGGAACTCCCGGTCACCGAGCAGGATCACGGCCTCCCGCTCGGAGTCGACCCGGAGCCGTGGCGCCCCCGGCCAGCCGAGATCCGGCCAGCCCTTGGGGACGTGGTGCGTGTGCACATCGATGATCAACGGCTATCCCTTGCCGGGGTGGACGGCGCCGCAGTTCCCGCAGGTGCGCGCCTTCTCGTCGTCGTAGAACGCCTGGAAGATCGGCGGCAGGTCGGTCACGATGTCGCGGACCTGAAGCTCCACCTCGTGGACCACGGCGCTGCACTCCGGGCAGTACCAGAGGAACCTCTCCAGCACGCCCTCCGGCCTGATCCGCTCCACCACCAGGCCGACGGACCCCTCCTCGGGGCGCTGCGGCGAGTGCGGCGTGTTCGCCGGGAGCAGCCACATCTGCCCCTCGCGCACGTGCACGGTCTGCGGTCCCTCGGGGGTCATGACGTTGACGTGCATGTTGCCACGGATCTGGTAGAAGAGCTCCTCGTACGGATCGATGTGGAAATCGGTCCGCGCGTTCGGCCCGCCGACGACCATGACGATGAAGTCACCGGCGCCCTCGAAGACCATCTTGTTGCCCACCGGCGGCTTGAGCAGGTGGGCGTGCTCGTCGATCCACTTGGTGAAGTCGATGGGTGGGATCACGGGCGCCCCTCCGGTCGGTAGGCCACGGCCTGGATTTCGATGAGCAGATGCGGGTGCGGCAGCTGGTGAACGGCCACTGTAGTGCGGGTCGGACCGGCCTCGTCGAAGTACTCCGCGTAGACCGCGTTGTACCCGCCGAAGTCATTGATGTTCACCAGGTAGGCGGTGACCTGCACGAGATCGCGCAGGTCGGCTCCGGCCGCCCGGAGGATGTCCTTGATGTTCTCTATCACCGCCCGGGTCTGCTCGGCGATGTCGAGCGTGACCGTGCCGAACTCGTCGGCCTCGGCGCCGACGATCGTGTTGTCCGGCCTGCGCGAGCTGGTCCCGGACACGTACAGGAAGTCACCCGCCCGCTTGACGTGCGGAAACCTTCCCCTGGGGGTGGCCTTCCCGGTGACGACGAGCGCGTCGCTCATGTTCTCTCCGCTCCTGCGGTCGCCGGCGTTCAGGACTTCTCTCCGGGCACGGACGCGGTGAACGACACCGATCCCAGGTGCTGGATCTCGGCCCGCACCCGCGCGCCGGGCGCGAGCGGCTCGGCGGGCGTGGCGGCGCCGGCGAGCAGGATCCACCCCGGCTCCAGGACCGTCCCGATCCGTTCCGCCAGGCGTGCGGCCTCCGCCAGGGCCCGGCGCGGGTCGCCCAGGATGGCGCCGGTCGACCCGACCTGCACCACGCGTCCGTCGATCTCCAGCACGACGCCCAGGTTCCACCGGGACGGGTCGTAGGGCCGCCACTGGCCGACGGCGTACCCGGCGGCCGAGGTGTTGTCGGCGATCACGTCGGGCAGCGAGAACCTGAAGTCCTCGTAGCGCGAGTCGATGACCTCGATCCCGGGGGCGACGGCCGCGATGGCGTCCGGTGCGAACGCGTCGGCCGGCGACGCGACGCGCCGCCCGATGAGGTAGACGACCTCCGGCTCCACCCTCGGATGGATGTAGCCGGACAGGTCCGCGTACGAGCCGTCACCGATGGCCGACGACTCCGGCACCCGGCCGAAGATGATGTCGTGCACGCCCATCTGGCGGCGCTTGCCCTCGCTGGTGAAGCCCAGCTTCACCCCGGCCAGCCGGTCCCCCCGCGAAAGTCGGAGCCGGATCAGCTCCTCCTGCACCCGGTAGGCGTCGGCCACGTCGTAGTCCTGCTCGGGCCTGGGCACCGCGCGACCGGTGCGGACGGCCTCGTCCAGGACCGCGGCGAGCTTGTGGATGTCGGTCATGACTGCTCTCCCGAACGTGCGAGGTCCAGCGCGATGTCCACGATCATGTCCTCCTGGCCGCCCACCATCCGGCGGCGTCCCACCTCGGTCAGGATGGTCCGGGTGTCGACCCCGTACCGCGCCGAGGCCGCCTCGGCGTGCCGCAGGAAGCTGGAGTAGACGCCGGCGTAGCCGAGCGTCAGCGTCTCCCGGTCCACCCGGACCGGCCGGTCCTGCAGCGGCCTGACCAGGTTGTCGGCCGCGTCCATCAGGGCGTTCAGGTCACAGCCGTGGTCCCAGCCCATCAGGTCGGCCACCGCGACGAACACCTCGATCGGGCAGTTGCCCGCGCCGGCGCCCATCCCGGCGAGGGAGGCGTCCACCCGGTAGGTGCCGTTCTCCACCGCGACCACCGAGTTGGCCACGCCCAGGCCCAGGTTGTGGTGGGCGTGGATGCCGATCTCGGTGCCCTCGTCGAGCACCGAGCGGTAGGCCCGGATCCGTTCCCTGACCCCGTCCATGGTCAATCGGCCGCCGGAGTCGGTCACGTAGACGCACTGCGCCCCGTACGACTCCATGAGCTTGGCCTGCCTGGCCAGCTCCTCGGTCTCCGCCATATGCGACATCATCAAAAATCCGGACACGTCCATGCCGAGTTCGCGCGCGGTGGCGATGTGCTGGGCGGAGATGTCGGCCTCGGTGCAGTGGGTGGCGACCCTGACCGAGGTGACGCCGAGCGCGTGGGCGCGCTTGAGGTCCCCGATGGTGCCGATGCCGGGCAGCAGCAGGGTGGTCAGCCTCGCCCGGCTCACGGCCCCGGCGACCGCCTCGATCCACTCGTCGTCGGTGTGCGCGCCCACGCCGTAGTTGAAGCTGCCCCCGGAGAGGCCGTCGCCGTGCGCGATCTCGATCGCCGCCACCCCGGCGGCGTCGAGGGCCGCGGCGATCTCGGCGGCCTGGGCGACGGTGTAGCGGTGCCGGATGGCGTGCATGCCGTCCCGCAGCGTCACGTCCTGAACGTACAGTCTCACGCCGTCACCTCCGTACGGTCCATCTCGGCCAGGCGCTCGGCGGTACGCAGCGCGGCGGAGGTCATGATGTCGAGGTTGCCCGCGTAGGCGGGCAGGTAGTGGGCGGCGCCCTCCACCTCCAGGAAGACGGTCACCTTGACGCCGCCGTCGCGGGTGCCGTCGGGGAGCGGCTCCCCGGCCGGGACCTTCTCGAACTGCACGTCCTGCTTGAGCCGGTAGCCGGGCACGTAGTCGCGGACCCGCTCCACCATGGCCCGCACGGCCGCCACCACCGCCGGCTCGTCGCACTCGTCCACCAGGCAGTAGACCGTGTCACGCATGATCAGCGGCGGCTCCGCCGGGTTGAGGACGATGATCGCCTTGCCCTTGGCCGCCCCGCCGACCTGCTCGATCGCCCGGGAGGTCGTCTCGGTGAACTCGTCGATGTTGGCCCGGGTGCCGGGTCCCGCCGACCGGGAGGCGATCGAGGCGACGATCTCCGCGTACCGGACGGGCACCTGCGAGGCGACCGCCGCGACGATCGGGATCGTGGCCTGCCCGCCGCAGGTGACCATGTTGAGGTTCGACTCGGTGAGGTGGGCCTCCAGGTTGACCGGAGGCACCACGTAGGGGCCGAGGGCCGCGGGGGTCAGGTCGATGACCCGCTTGCCGTGCGCCCGCAGCACCTTGTCGTTGTGCCGGTGCGCGCCGGCCGAGGTCGCGTCGAGGACGACGTCCACCTCGGCGAACCCGGGCAGCGCGACCAGACCCTCGACGCCCTCGTGGGTGGTGGCGACCCCGCGGCGGCGGGCGCGGGCCAGGCCGTCGGAGTCCGGGTCGATGCCCGCCATCGCGAAGACCTCGACCTTCTTCGACAGCAGCGCCTTGAACATCAGGTCGGTGCCGATGTTCCCCGAACCGATGATCGCTATCTTCATGAGAACACCGCCCTGACCGAGCCGAGGCCCTCGATGTGCGCTTCGAAGACATCGCCGGACTCGACGCCGACCATCGGGCCGAGCGCGCCGGTGAGCACGACGTCCCCCGCGCGCAGCGGGAAGTCCGTGCGGCCCAGCGCGTCGGCCAGCCAGACCGCGGCGTTGAGCGGGTGCCCGAGGCAGGCCGCGCCCGCGCCGGTGGAGACCTCCAGGCCGTTCCTGCTCATGGTCATCCCAGCCAGGCGCAGGTCCAGGCCGCGCAGCTCGACCGGGGTGTTGCCGAGCACGAACGCGCCGCTGGAGGCGTTGTCGGCGACCGTGTCGACGAGCGTGATGTCCCACTCCGCGACGCGGCTGTCCACGATCTCGATCGCGGGCAGCACGAAGTCGACCGCCCGGATCACGTCGGCGACCGTGAAGGGGCCGCCCTCCAGGTCGGCGCCGAGGACCAGTGCCACCTCCGCCTCGGCCCTGGGCTGCAGGAAGCGGTCGGTCGGGACGGGCAGGCCGTCGAGGTGGGCCATGTCGGCGAAGAGCATCCCGAAGTCCGGCCGGTCCACACCGAGCTGGCGCTGGACCGCGGGGGAGGTCAGCCCGATCTTCCTGCCGACCAGCCGCCGCCCCTCCGCCAGCGCCCGCCTGGTGTTGATCTCCTGTACGGCGTAGCCGATCTCGGCGCTCCGGCCGGGCAACGTCTCACGTACCGGGGGGCACGGCTTGCCGCTCCGTGCCGCCTCCAGCAACCGGTCGGCCGCCTCCGTCTGCGCGTCGACGGCCTCGCTCCACTCAGTCATTTCCCGGCTCCAGCTTGATGGTGATCGTGGTGGGTTCGGAGTAGAAGTCCAGCGAGCGGGTGCCGCCCTCGCGCCCGATGCCGGACAGCTTCACTCCTCCGAAGGGGGTTCGCAGGTCGCGCAGGTACCAGGTGTTGACCCAGACCAGTCCGGCCTCCAGCGACCGCGCCACCCGGTGGGCCCTGCTCAGGTTGGTGGTCCAGACCGTCGCCGCCAGGCCGTACTCACTGTCGTTGGCCAGCTCGACCGCCTCGGTCTCGGTGTCGAACGGGGCGACGTGGCAGACCGGGCCGAAGATCTCCTCCCGGTTCACCCTGGAGTCGTGCGGCAGTCCGGTCAGCACCGTCGGCTCGACGTAGTAGCCGCCGTCGCGGTCGTCGCCGAAACGCGGCACGCCACCGCCGGCGCGGATCTCGGCGCCCTCACCTCTGGCCAGCTCGTAGTAGGAGAGCACCTTGTCCCGGTGCTCGGCGGAGATCATCGGCATCATCGTGGTGTCCTGGTCGGCGGGGCGGCCGAACCGCAGTTCCCCCGCGCGCTTGGCCAGCCGCGCGGTGAACTCCTCGAAGACGGGCCGTTCCACGTACAGCCGCTCGGTGCACAGGCAGACCTGGCCGCCGTTGGTGAAGACCGACCGCACGCTCCCCTCGACCGCCGCGTCGAGGTCCGCGTCGGCGAAGACCAGCCCCGCGTTCTTGCCGCCCAGCTCGAACGAGACGGGCTTGACCCGGTCCGCCACCGCTTTCATGATCGTCGAGCCGGTGCGGCTCTCGCCGGTGAAGGTGACCGCGTCCACCCCCGGGTGCTCCACCAGGAACTGGCCGGTGGAGCCTCCGCCGAAGCCGTGCACGACGTTGAGGACGCCGGGGGGAAGGCCGATCGAGGCGGCGATCTCCGCGAGCACCGCGACCGAGCCCGGGGTGTGCTCCGAGGGCTTGACCACCACCGTGTTGCCCGCGACGAGCGCGGGGCCGAGCTTCCAGGTCGCCAGCAGGAAGGGCAGGTTCCACGGCACGATCACCGCGACCACCCCGAGGGGTTTGCGCACCGTGTAGCTCAGCACGTCCGTCAGGTGGAACGCGTTCTCCGGGTGCTGGGCCGCGATCTCGGCGAACGACCTGAAGTTGGCGGCGCCGCGCGGGATGTCCAGGGTCCGGGTCTGGGTGACCGACTTGCCGGTGTCCGCGATCTCCGCGGCCACCAGATCCTCGAACCGTTCCTCGATCGCGTCGGCGAGGCGGCGCATCCAGGCGGCCCGCTCGGCCACCGGCAGCGCCGCCCAGGCGGGCAGGGCCGAGCGGGCGGCGGCCACCGCTCTGTCGACGACGGCCCGGTCCGCCTCGCGGACCTCACGCACCACAAGCCCGGTCACCGGGTCGTACGTGGCGAACGTCGCGCCCTCGGCGACCGGCACCCCACCGATGAAGTGGTTCACCTGGTCAGACAAGACTTCTCCTCGGGGATGTACTTCGCTGGGTCACTCCATACGGGTATAGGGCCCAGGTGATTCATAAGCAAGAATGAGTTCCGTGAAACGGAACCCCGACCGACTGTCCGTGCTGGAGAAATCCTGGCTCGTACTTGACGCGTTCCGCCCCACGGGCGGGCCGTTACGCCTGGCCGACGTCGCCGAGCGCTGCCATCTGCCCAAGACCACGGCCTTCCGGCTGCTCACCGAGCTGACCTCGATCGGCGCGGTCACCCGCCGCCCCGACGGCTACTATCTCGGCCGCCGCCTCTTCGAGCTCGGCAGCATCGTGCCCGGAGAGCGCGACCTGAGACACGCGGCGCTGCCCTTCATGCACGACCTCTACGAGGCCACCCACGAGACCGTCCACCTGGGCGTGCGCGACGGCCTCGACGTCGTCTACGTCGAGAAGATCCGTGGCCAGACGGCCTTCGCGCTGCCCTCGCGCGTCGGTGGGCGCCTCCCGCTGACCTGTACCGGGATCGGCAAGGCCCTGCTGGCCTACTCGGGACCCGACCTGATCGACGAGGTTCTCGGCCGGCCGCTCCGCCGGCTGACCCCGCACTCGATAGTCGACCCCCGGCACCTGGAGGAGGTGCTCGGCCAGATCCAGGCCGCGGGGCTGGCCTACGAGCGGGAGGAGGCCCAGTTGGGCGGTGCCTGCATCGCGGCCCCGGTGTTCGGCGACGGGGTGGCCGTGGCCGCGCTGTCCATCTCGGTCCCGCTGGCCCGCTTCCAGCCCACCCGGCTGGCCCCCGCCGTCAAGGCCGCCGCCCTGGGCATCTCCCGCGCCCTGGCCAGAACCATCTGATCCCGGGTCGGCCGCGACCGCCCGCCTCGTCCCGCCACCACTCCGGCCATCACTCCGGGCCTCGACTCCGGCCACCGTTCGGCCCGAGGTGCCGGCTCCCGCGCCGTACCGGTCCGCTCGGGCCCGGCGCCCCCCGGACGCCCCTTGCCTGAAGGCCACCTTCTCGTAACCTCACAGCCCCGCCGGCCGGGCTTCGCGCACCGGCATCATTGCCTCATGCACCAGGCATGGCAGCTATGGGGAAATATCGTTATAGCGACCTTCGTCGCGATCCCGGTGGCCGTGGTCGCCGTCCACCTGCTGGCCCGCCACCGCGCCCGCAAAGGTCACCCCTTCCCCGTCCGCACCGCCCTGGCCGACGTGGTCGCGGTGACCGGGACCGCCCCCTGGATCTGGATGATCCTCACGCCCCGGGCGGGCGACTCGGAGGTCAGCCTTCTCCCCCTCGTGGACCTGTGGGCGACCGTCCAGGGGCCGGCACAGGCGGCGTTCGTGCAGGTCGGCGGGAACCTTCTGGTCTTCGCCGCGCTCGGCGGCATGCTCCCGGTGCGCTCGGCGCGCCTCGCCTCGCTCGCCCGGATCGCGGCCGTGGCGGCGGGCGCCTCACTCACCGTGGAGATCCTCCAGTACGTCCTGCACCTGGGGCGGGTGAGCTCCGTCGACGACGTGATCGTCAACACAGCGGGTGCCGTACTGGCCGCGACCGCGACGCGCCGGTGGTGGGCCGACCGAATAGCGGCTGGGATCGTTCCACGGTAACGGGCCGGAGAAACTCCTTAAGCTCGCCACACGGGCACGATACCTCCCAAAAGAAACAGGTTACCAACCCCTGTATCTGTGCGATCGTGGACAAGACGGGGCAAGTTCTCTGGAGACGCCAAACCCGGTTGGTGACAGAGGGTGATCGAACGTGCAGCAGTCCCCGGTACCTCCCGAGCCCCCGATCTATCGGCGCATCGCCGACGGGCTTCGCGAAGCGATCCTGTCCGGCGATCTCCGAGACGGGGATCGGCTTCCGGGCGAGAACGCCCTGATGGCACGGCACGGCATAGCCCGCGCCACCGCCAGACAGGCCCTTTCCGTGTTAATCAACGAAGGACTGGCCATCCCAAAACGCGGCTCGGGAGTGTATGTCAGGCAGTTCCGCCCGATCAGGCGACACGGCTCCCGACGGCTCTCTCGTGACAGGTGGGGGCGCGGCGCGGCCATCTGGGACTCCGACACCGAGGGCCGCCCCTACACCGTGGACGAGGTGGACATCGACCGGGAGCGGGCCGAGGACCCTGTGGCACGGGTGCTGGACAGCTCCGAGGTCTGGGTCCGCAGGCGGCGCTACTCGGTGAACGGGCGGCCGGTGCAACTGTCGGTCTCCCACTTCCCCGCCGAACTGGTGGAGGGGACCGCGATCACAAGGGAGGACACCGGACCGGGGGGCGTCTACGCGCGCCTCGGCGAGCTCGGCCACGCCCCGGCGCACTTCACCGAGGAACTCCGCGCCCGCATGCCCCATCCCCACGAGACCGTCCAGCTCGACCTGCCCGCCGGCACCCCGGTCATCGTGATCGCCCGGGTCGCCCGCACCGCCGACGGCGTCGCCGTCGAGGTCAACGAGATGGTCCTCGACGCCGCCTCTTACGTACTTCAGTACGACTTCGACTCATAGTTCAAGGCCGTCCGTCAACCGATAGGTTGACCTGTCCTTCACGATCATTGATTTCTCTAGAGAAGTGCCTCACCGTCGGAGGTGGAACGTCGCAAAGACGGGCCTGGGCGCGGGGAAGGTGCACGGATGTCTTTCGACCGACATCTAGCGGAAATCGCCCGGGAGTTTCCCGACTGGACGATCTGGCGGAGCGACGCGGGCAGGTGGTGGGCAACCCGCCACCACCCGCTGACCTCCGCCCAGCGTGATGTCGGCTGCGCGATGACCATCGACGCGGACGGCCCGGAGGAGCTGCGTGAGCATCTGCGCGTCCAGCGGGAACGTTCCGGCGAGGCGGAGCCGGAGACGGACACTTGAAGACCGCCCGGTGCCGGGGTGAGCGGATCCGATGCGGTCCCGGCGCCGGGCCCCCAATCGCGGAAGCCCCCGACCCTATCGGGGGCGGGGGCTTCCGCTTGACCTCCGGACGGCTCCGGGCTCCGGCCACGTGGTGGCACCGCTGAGATCCACGGTCAGCCGCGCCGATCCCGGCTCACGCTCCTGGCGAGGGGAACTCACCTGCGGGGAGCGGCGTGCCTCTCCCCGTTCTTTCCCACGGGCTGGGTGAGGTCGACGTCGGTGTCGTCGTACACCTCGAGTTCCTCGGCAGAACGGTCGCCGGCGTCCTTGCGGGGGGCGTCGTCTTCCACGATCACCCGTACGGACTCCAGGTCGGGTGCGGCGTCAACGAGCTCGGATTCGGTGTGCTCCGCCGATGCCTCGGTGCCGTCGGACACGGCGCCCGGCGTCCCGTCAGAGACCTCGGCGACCCCGGAGACATCGTTGGCGGCCTCGACCGGGGCGGGAGCCGTCAGCGCGGGCTGGACACGGGCCGGGGGCAGCACCGCGTCCTCGTCGACCAGGGGACCCGCACTGCTCTCCCGGTGGAGCAGGTCGCCCAGGACGGCACCCATCTCGTGCAGGCGGCGCATGACCTCGTGGTGGGTGTCGGTGAGGTAGACGACCCGGCGGCCGGTGGTCTCGTCCAGGGCGTTGGCCCGCTGCTGGGCCGCCGACAGCGTGGAGTGCGCCTCGGTGTTGGCGGCGATGACCGTCGCCCGCGCCTCCGCGTGGGCCGTGTTCAGCGTGGAGTCGGCCTCCGCACGGGCGTGCTCGACGGTCTGCTCCGCCTCCCTCCTCGCCGAGGTGACCATCCGGTCGGCCTCGGCACGGGCGCTGCGCAGGGTCTCCTCGGACTCGGCACGGGCCGCGTTGACCGTCTCCTCCGCCTCCTTGCCGGCTTGGGCGAGTCGCTGCTCGGCGGTGGCGGTGGCCTCGGCCACCCGGCGCTCGGCCTCCTGCTGCGCGGCGTTCAGCAGGGCCTCGGCCCGATCCTGCGCGGAGGTGATCAGTCGCTCGGACTCGGCGGCCGCGTCGTCGCGGAGCTTGATCGCCTCCGCCTCCGCGACCTGCCTCTTGGAGGCGGCCTCCTCCTCGCCCAGCTTCAGTATCTGGCTGAGCCGCTCGCCGAGCTCGTCGTAGTCCTGAGGGGCGTCCGAGAGCCTTTTGCGCGCCTCGGACAGCTCGATCCGGCTCTGCTCGGCCTGGCCGATCGCGCGCGCGAGCCGCTCCTCCAGGTCGCGGATCTGGTGGCGGTGGCGGTCCATGTAGTCGTGAACCTGTCGGCGGCTGTAACCGCGCATGACGACCTCGAACGAGTCCTCATGCATCAGGTCGGGAAAGCTCTCGTGCTGGTTTGTCATGGCACTGCCCGTGGAGGTTGTGTGGCGGGAAAGGTGACGTCAGGAGACGACTTTCCTGCTTACTGCCCGACTCTGCAACCTGAACACGCCACCTGCTTGCCGAAATACCGGACAGAACGCCCCCCTCTAACATCGTCTCCATGAACGCCATGCCCTACATCGCCGCCCTCGACGGCGACGCGATCCCGCGGATTCATCCGGACGCCTACATCGCCCCGGGAGCGGTGGTCGTCGGAAGAGTCCGGCTGGGCCGCGCCGCGAACGTCTGGTACGGCTCGGTCCTCCGCGGGGACGACGAGGACATCGAGGTCGCCGAGGAGTGCAACATCCAGGACCTGTGCTGCCTGCACTCCGACCCGGGCGAACCGGCCGTGCTGGAGCCCCGGGTGAGCCTCGGACACAAGGCCATGGTGCACGGGGCCCATGTGGAGACCGGCGCGCTCATCGGCATCGGCGCGATCGTGCTGGGCGGCGCCAGGATCGGCGCGGGGTCGCTGATCGCGGCCGGCGCCCTGGTGGCACCGGGGAAGCGGATCCCGGCGGGGGTACTCGTCGCGGGCGTCCCCGGGAAGATCGTCCGAGAGCTCACGGACGACGACCGCGACTCCTTCGCCCGCACCTCGGCCGGCTACGTCGCCAGGGCCGCCCGCCATCGGGCCGCGACCGTTCTGCCGCCGGTCTGAACGGCACGCCCGCCGGCCTGGACGCCCGCCTGCCGGAGCGACCGGGAGAGCCTTACGATCGTGCGAGGCCCGCTTGGCGATCGCGGCGCCGGACACCACCTTGACCGAAGGGAGGCAGGGGCATCCCGCCCGTGGCTGAGGCCAGGGGCCCTCGCCCCGGAATGCCGATGACCGGCATGTGGCAGTGGGATGGGTTCGACGCCATCGAGCGCGACGTGCGGATCATGGTCGCCGACCACCGGTGGACGGGACTCCCTCCGCTCGCACGGGCCCAGGCCATCGCCCAGCGCACGCTGGCCACCCCGGACGGCGGGCGCTGGCTGTTCGGTGCCCACGCCCGGTGGTACCGCCAGGATCCCGCCGACGGCCGCTGGTACCTGACCGCGCCTCCCGCCGACCGGGAGTTCCGCGCCGCGGCACAGGTCGTCCAGGTCACCTCGATGGTGCTGCCGCATCTGATCCCGACCGGCCCCGACTTCGCCGTCGACCGCGGGTCGGTCCAGGGGTTCGTCGGCCCCGACGTGCCCTACGAGATCACCGAGCGGGTCCGCGAGCTGGTCGTCGCCCAGCGAGGCAGGCGCAGGGAGGACTTCCCGCTCACCGGGCCGTTCGCCCGGCTCTTCGCCGGAGAGGTGGCCAGCCCGGTCGCCGCGATCTGGGGCACGCTCATGTGGTGCGCCTACGCCCCCGCCTTCGACGGCAACGAGGTGCTGCTGTCGATGTTCGGGGAGTTCCTCGCCCGCCCGCTGCCCGGCGACGAGTGGGTCCGCTGGCTGCCGCCCACCTCGCTGGACGAGCTGGTCGCGCTGTACGGCGAGCGGGTCAGGGCGGGGCACCCCGAGGCGGGCCTGCGGTTGGTCGCGCTGATGGCCGACACCGCCGCCGCGGTACGCGGCGACCCGAGATTCGGGCCGCGCGCCGACGCCCTGCTGGCCATGATCGAACCACTGCTCCGCCGGGCCTGCCAGGACCCCGTCATCGCCCACCAGGGCGACGAGGTGGTGCGCCACGCGTGGCTCTCGCGCTGCCCGGTCCACCTGACGCTGCCCGACGCCTCACCCGGCGACCACTTCCAGCACATGGTCTACGACCTGGTCCAGACACTGGGCTTCCTCGCCCCGATGGGTGCCGACCCACGGGCGGTGGCCGCCTCGCTGCTCGCCGCCGACCTGGCGGCCTTCGCGCCGCGGGTGGCCGACGGGCTCTACCCGTGGCTGGATCCCGAGCTGCGGCACATCCTGCACGTGGTGCTCACCGACGCCGCACACCCGCTGCGGGGCTGCTGGCCGCGCTCGGGCGAGCTGCCTTCCGCGCTCCACCCGCCGGACCGGGCCTCGGCCGCGGCCCTGCTCGGCGCCGCCTACGCCACCGGGCTCGCGTGGTGTCGTCTCACCGGGACCGAGATACCCGAGCGCGGCTTCACGACGGCCTCGGCCGTCGTGCACCGGCTGACACACGAGCGGGACGACCCCTTCCCAGGAGTGTCGGGAACCTATCCACGCCACTTCTGACACATACCAGTATGCTTAAACCACAAATAGAGTTATTTCATCCTTACTCTCCCTATATCCTTCTAGGCCCCTACGCATCAGACAATTAGCTGAATTGTGATCTCGTAATCGGGAAATGATCCTCCTTGAGGACCTGCCGGGCGGGGCGAGGAATGGTCCCGATGGGCCATGGGCACCGATGACCGCCCGCCGTAACCTCGAAGTGGGTGTGGGCTGCGGAAGGAAGGACGACGCGGTGGGGCACGACGACCTGGACTCTAGAGTCCACGACCGTGTCGCGTTGGACGAGATCGCGCTCTATGCCGAGGTGCTGTCCGCCGTCGCCATCAGCGAACGGCCCCTCACCTTGGTGGAGCTCGACAACGCGCTCGGGTTGAGTGCTTCGGCTGTCTGCTGAAGCCACCGGAGGAACCGTTTTCAAGACCCGGTCCCGGACCCTGTAACGGGGTCCGGGACGTGGTCGGAAAAAATAGTCATGTGACTAGTCACGAACGGACGAGACGGGCGATCGCGGCCGACGCCTCCTTGACCTTCTCCTGCGCCTCCGGGCCCCCGATGTTGATGGCGTCGGCGACGCAGTGACCGATGTGATCCTCGAGCAGGCCGAGCGCCACCGCCTGGAGCGCCCGCGTGGCGGCGGACACCTGGGTCAACACGTCGATGCAGTAGGCATCCTCTTCGACCATCCGCTGCAGACCTCTGATCTGCCCCTCGATCCGCCGTAACCGGGTCAGATAAGCCTGCTTGTCACCGCTGTACCCATGCATGTCCCAACGGTACCCGGGTCAGGCACAGCGGGATGTAGCCGCGATCAGTTTCTCCCAGTGGCCCGCCACCGCGCCCGCGCCGTAGACCGCCGCGGCCTCCAGCGCCCCCGCCGCGAGCTCCCGCCGCCGCCGCTCGTCGTCGATGAGCGCGAGCAGCGCGGACGCGTACGCCTCGATCTCGCCCTCCCCCTCGGCGACCAGGACCCCGCTCCGCCCGTCGGCCACGAACTCGCCCGCTCCCCGCGGACTGTCGAACGCGATCACCGGCACCCCGCTGGCCATCGCCTCGATCACGGTCATCCCGAGCACCTCCGTCCTGGAGGTGGTCGCCACGATCGAGGCCTTGGCGAACTCGCCGGTCAGGTCGGAGGTGGTGCCCATGAAGTAGACGTGGTTGTGCAGGTCGAGGGCGCCGACGAGGGCCCGCAGGCGCTTCTCCTCGGGCCCCCCGCCGTACAGGCGCAGCCGCCAGTCGGGGCGCTTGCCCGCGACGGCGGCGAACGCGCGGATCAACCGGTCGTGGGCCTTCACCGTGACCAGGCGCCCGCCCGCGGCGACGATGCGGTTGTCCATCCGCGAGCGTGGCCACGGCCCGGCGGGCAGCGCGTCCGGGATCACGTCGACCGTGACGTTCCCGTCCAGCAGGCGGTTCCACTCCTGCCTGCTCGACTCGGTGGCGACGGCGACCGCGTCCAGGCGCGGGTAGAACCTCCTGATCGGCCCCGGTACCGGCGGGCGGCCCCACTCGCGGGCGACCCGCACGACGTCACGCGGCGCGTGCCTGGCCACCTGGACGCTCAGGCCGGGGCGGGTGCTGATGAGCACGTCGGCCTTCAGGCCACGCAACCGCCGCCAGAGCGCGACCTCGGTGCGCATCTGGCCGCGCGGGAGCAGGTGCCGTACCCCCGGCTGGGCGTCGACCACCCAGGACAGCTTCACACCGGGCGCCACCGGGAAGAACGGCTTCTCGCGCTGGCGGCGGACGCTGATGATCTCGACGTCGTGACGTTCTGCCAGCTCTCCCGCGAGGTTGACCACCGAGCGGGTATCACCACGCATACCGTAGACGGATGGGACGAGCAGGCAGATCCTCACCCGCCGACCTCGATCCTGAGCTCGTCGTCCGCCGTGTAGCAGGGACGGATCGGCACCCCGTCGATCTGGGCGGCGGGATAGTGCAGGCGGCGGCGCTTGCCGTCGACGTCGTCCAGCCGGGAGCCCAGCCGGAGTGGTGTGTCCACGCCGCGCACCCGCAGCGAGGGTTCCCAGGTACCGGTCTGGTCGGGAGCCGCGGCGAGCACGTCGCAGAGTGAGAGCGCGGCGTGGAAGCGCACGCCCTGGACCGTTGCAACAGAGGTCAGCTCGGCGTCCGGCCGGCTGCGGCGCAGGGCGAGCCGCGCCTCGTGCCGGGCCTCGTCGTCGTCGAGGCCGGTGAAGGCCAGCAGCCCGGTGACCTCGAAGCGCCCTTCCCTGAACCAGACGGAACGGACCTCGGCCGCCGGCCGGGCGTCGTCGATCTTCAGGGCCAGGAAGCCGTTACGGGTCCGGTAGGCACGGTAGGCCAGCGTGCGGCGGCTCAGCGCGTACGCGTCCAGGTGGTCGAGGGAGAACCCGGGGTCGACGCTGCGCAGCCGGGTGCGCGACGAGCCCTGCTGCAGGTAGGTGTCCCAGCGGCCGGGTCCCAGCTCCAGCGGCGCGAGCGAGACCGCCAGCGCCGCCTCGCGCACCCGTACGCCCGGCGCCCCCAGCGGCACCCGGCTCTCGACCGCGGTGGCCCGGTTGCGCAGGACCAGCTCGGTACCGTCGGCCAGCGGCTCGTCGACGGCCAGCCTCAATGAGAGAACATCGGCCAGGGTTACCTCGGCATCGCTGACGACGGCGGGCATCGTCAAGCCCCCTCCCCGTTGAATGAGCTACGCGACGTTGAGGTTACCGTGATTTGACCGTTATGTGAAAGGAAGGTTTTTGGACCTTACGTCCTTTTCATGAGATCTTGACCGCAGGTCAGGCGCGACATGAGAAAAAATGCCGCGCCTGACGTTCGCCCATCGGGCGTCAGGATGCCTCGACGGGCTGGCCCTTGATCGACTTGATCAGCAACTGGGAGACGTCGACGACTTCCAGCGTCTCCCTGGCCTCGCCCGCGTTCTTCTTCTCGTTGATCGAGTCACCGAGCATGACCAGACAGAACGGGCAGGCCGTGGAGATGGTGTCCGGGTCCGTGGTCAGTGCCTCGTCCACCCGCTCGGTGTTGATGCGCTTTCCGAGCCGCTCCTCCATCCACATCCGCGCGCCGCCCGCGCCGCAGCAGAAGCCGCGGTCCTTGTGACGGTGCATCTCCTGGGTCTGCACACCGGGCACCTTGGCCATGATGTCGCGAGGCTGGGAGTAGACCTTGTTGTGGCGCCCGAGGAAGCACGGGTCGTGGTAGGTGATCTTCTCCTCGATCGGCGTGACCGGGATCAGCTTGCCCTCGTCCACCAGCTTGGCCAGCAACTGGGTGTGGTGCACCACCTCGTAGGTGCCGCCCAGCTGCGGGTACTCGTTGGCGAGAGTGTTGAAACAGTGCGGGCAGGTCGCGACGATCTTCTTGACCCCGGCCTCGTTCAGCGTCTCGATGTTCTGCTTGGCCAGCATGTCGAAGAGGAACTCCATGCCCAGGCGGCGGGCCGGGTCACCGGTGCACGCCTCCATCGGGCCGAGCACCGCGAACTTGACACCCGCGACGTGCAGCAGCTCCGCGACCGCCTTGGTGGTCTTCTTGGCCCGGTCCTCCAGCGCGCCCGCGCAGCCGACCCAGAACAGGTACTCGGTGTCCTCGTCCATTTTCTCGTCGATGAGCTGGACCTCGATCGGGTCGACCTCGCGGCCGGCGAGCTCCTCGATCCAGTCGGCCCGCTTCATCTCGGACATCCCCCACGGGTTGCCCTTGTTCTCCAGGTTCTTGACCATGACGCCGGCCTCGGAGGGGAAGTTGGACTCCACCATCACCTGGTAGCGGCGCATGTCGAGGATGTGGTCGATGTGCTCGATGTCCACCGGGCACTGCTCGACGCAGGCTCCGCAGTTGGTGCAGGACCACAGCACGTCGGGGTGGATGACGCCGTCCTCGCCGACCAGCGGCTTCTCCAGCAGGGCCAGCACGTCCTCGTGCAGGTCGGCGCGCTGCTCCTGGGTGGCCATCAGGTACGGCGCCACCTTGAAGGCGTGGTCGCGCTGGTCCAGGATCAGCATCTTCGGCGACAGCGGCTTGTCGGTGTTCCAGGCCGGGCACTGCGACTGGCAACGGCCGCACTCGGTACAGGTGTAGAAGTCGAGGAAGCCCTTCCAGGTGGTGTCCTCGATCTTGCCCCGGCCGAGCCGGTCACCGTCGAGGTCCTCGTCCTCGAAGTCGACGACCTTGCCGTCGATCCGCATCGGCTGGGCCGCGCCGTTGCCGTCCGGGCGGCGGGAGAAGGCCACGTTCATCGGCGCGGTGAAGATGTGCAGGTGCTTGGAGTTCACCACGATCACCAGGAACACCAGCATGACGCCGATGTGCAGGAGCAGGCCGACGTGCTCGATCGCCTCGTTGGCCGTCTCGCCCAGCGGCCGGAGCAGCGCGGCCGTCGCGTCGGAGGCGAACGCCCCCGAGGCGTAGGGCAGGTTGCCGGTGTTGGCCGCGGCGCCGCGGAAGAGGAACATCGTCCAGATCACATTGAAGATCATGAAGAGGACGAGCCAGGCGCCGCCGAGGTGCGACCCGGAGAAGCGGGACTTGCGGCCCAGCTTCTTCGGAGCGTTCTTGATCCTGATGGTCGCGAAGGCGATGAGTCCCAGCAGCGCCGCGACCGCGATGAAGTCCTGCAGGAAGCCCAGGATCGGCCACGTCCCGATGAGCGGGATGTGGAAGTCGGGGGTTCCGGTGACGGCCCCCTGGATCAGCGCGCCGTACGCCTCAAGGTAGACGGTCGCCAGGATGAGGAACGCCCACATGACAAAGAAGTGCGCGATACCGGACGCCGTCCACTTCAGCAGCTTCCGCTGCCCGAAAACCTCGACCAGCTGTGCCTTGAGCTCCTCACCGAGGTTGTTCTTCGCGTACTCGACGCGCTCGGGCGCGCCCGGCCCGATGGTGGCGAGCTTGTACAGGAACAACACGCGGCGCGCGGCGAGCGCGAGCGCCACGATTGTCATGACCAGCCCGATAATCGCTACCCAGAGCACGGGTCCTCCCACAGACGACGTTGGCTGACAGCGTACGACTGCCTGTCATCCACGCTGACGACGGGTCACCATAAATACTACTGATCGGTAACTTAACTTCAAGCCGAGGCGGACGGCGGCCGTGGCCACCTTACGGTCAACACCGTTCCCAGAACAATGCTCTACATGCCGCCGAGGCTAGGAAGGCGCGTCGAGATAGCGCTGGATCGTGGGAGCGAGCAGCTCGACCAACTCCTCGATGTCCACCGAGGCCAGCGGTTCCAGTTTGAGCACGTAGCGCACCAGGACCACGCCGAACAGCTGCGCGAAGGCCGCCTCCATCCGGATCGGCGGGACTCCCAGTACCTCCGCGACCCGGGCCAGGAGCGCCTGCGTCATGAACTCGCGGATCATGACGACCATCTGGTCGTTGGTCATCGCGGTGCGGACCAGCGCCAGCAGCGGCTGGCGGGCCCCGTCGTCCGAGGTGATGGTCAGGATGAACCGGGCCAGCCGCTCGCCGACCTCCTCGCGCGGCCCCGCCAGGACGGTCGAGACGATGCTCTCGGGAGCGATCGGCAGCTCCATCGCCTCGACGAACATCCCCTCCTTGCCGGCGAAGTAGTGGTGGACCAGTGCCGGATCCACCCCCGCCTGCCGGGCGATGCCCCGGATGGTCGCCCTGTCGAACCCCTTCTCCGCGAAGGTCTCGCGCGCCGCCGCGAGAATCTGCCCGCGTGTGTCAGCCGACCCCGGCCTGCGCCCCGGGCGCCTTCTGACCGCTCCGGCCCCGTCCTGGGCGGAGCCGTTCGCGGACGGCGTGCTCACGACGGGCTCGCTCATACGTTGCTGGACGCGGCGAGGTGCAGCCGGGCGAAGGCCAGCGCCTCGGCGAGATC
This sequence comes from Streptosporangium sp. NPDC049248, assembly GCF_040678965.1. Taxonomy (NCBI): domain Bacteria; kingdom Bacillati; phylum Actinomycetota; class Actinomycetes; order Streptosporangiales; family Streptosporangiaceae; genus Streptosporangium; species Streptosporangium sp. NPDC049248. The sequence continues at coordinate 108,540 of NZ_JBFAQY010000023.1, read as the reverse complement.
GTCGATCCGCTCGGTGCGGCTGGCGGCCTTGCGCGTGTTGATCTCCAGCACGACCAGCCCCGAGTAGCCGTTGCCCGCCATCCGCTCCAGGATCGGCGCGCACGGCTGGCCGCCCCGCCCGGGAACCAGGTGCTCGTCCTTGTTCGACACCCCCAGGCCGTCGGCCAGGTGCAGGTGGGCCAGCCTGTCGCCGAGCTTGGTGAACATCTCCATGGCGTCGGACCCGGACACCGCCGTGTGCGACAGATCCAGCGTGACCTGCGGGAAGTCGTAGTCGACCGGATTCCAGTCGGGCGAGTAGGGAACCACCTCGTTGCCCCTGGCCCTCAGCGGGAACATGTTCTCCACCGCGAAGACCACGTCGGTCTCCTCACGCATCCTGGCGAGGCCGAGCTCGAAGTCGCGCGCGTAGTCGCGCTGCCAGCGGAACGGCGGGTGCACCACGACGGTCCTGGCACCGACCCGCTCGGCGGCGCGCTGCGCGCGCTGGAGCTTGGCCCACGGGTCCTTGCCCCACACCCGCTGCGTCACCAGCAGACACGGCGCGTGAATGGCCAGGATCGGCAGCTGGTAGTGGTCCGACAGGCGCTCCAGGACATCGATGTCCTGGCTCACGGGGTCGGCGCCCACCATGATCTCCACGCCGTCGTATCCCAGACGCGCGGCCAACTCGAAGGCATCGGGGGTGCGTTCGGGATACACCGACGCGGTGGACAGCGCGATCTTCGCGCTGGATACACGGACGCTCATACCGCTTCCTCGTCTCCGGCTCGGAGCACACCCTGGCGAACACCGCTGGGCATACCGGCCCGCTCGCTCATGTCGCTCACCTTTGCCAGCCTAAGCGGGTCCGGCGAGCAGTGCTGTCCGCCACCACCGACGCGACCGAGATCACATCGTCGTGTCCGGCGAGGAGACCGCCGGGCGTTCGAGGAGGGGGCGAGGAACCGCTCTCCTCACCGGGACGGAGGAGTCACTACGGTAAGGGCATGCCGAGGTTCGCCAAGGGGGCCATCCCCAGCCCCAACATCTGGAACACCCCCCAGACCTACGAGCTGGAGAACCGGGCGGTGGATCCCGAGGGGCGTGCCGAGGCCGCGATGGCAGCCGTCCGCTCGTGGACCGGGGCGACGGTCCTCGACATCGGCTGCGGCACCGGCTACCACCTGCCGGCCATGGCCGCCACCGCCGCCCGCGTGATCGGCGTCGAACCGCACGAGGATCTCGTACGGCTGGCCAGGCGCCGCTGCCATGCCCTGCGAAACGTCGAGATCCACACCGCCACCGCCCAGGCGCTTCCGGTGCCCGACGCCTCCGTGGACGTGGCCGTCGCTCGCTGGGCCTACTTCTTCGGCCCCGGCTGCGAACCAGGCCTGGCCGAACTCTCCCGGGTGACGCGACGCGGCGGCGCGGCCTTCGTGATCGACATCGACCCCACCCGGGGCGCCTTCGGCCGCTGGTTCAGCCAGTCCATCCCCGCGTACTCGGCCAAGGCCGTCGAGAGTTTCTGGAACCGTCAGGGCTGGCAGGTGGAGAAACTCGACCTGCGCATGTGCTTCGAGCGTCGCGCCGACCTGGAGGCGGTGCTCCGCATCGAGTTCACCCCCCCGGTCGCCGACCTCGCCATCGCCGAGACCCCCGGCCTGGAGATCGCCTACCCCAACCTGCTGCGCTGGAGGCGGTTCTGAGCCTGTCCCGCGGCCACCCGCCCGCCGGCCGGGCGCGAGGAGGAACAACGGGACACCGGCTTGACCTTGACGTTGATGTCAAGGTTTATCGTCGGCTCATGAGGAGGACCGGATGCGGATCGGCGAGCTGGCGCGGCGGGCGGGTGTCAGCACCCGGGCACTGCGCTACTACGAGCAGCAGGGACTGATCACGGCCCGGCGCTCGGCCAACGGCTACCGGGAGTACGGGGAGACCGACCTGCGGCTCGTCTCCGAGATCCGGTCGCTGCTCGCCGTCGGCTTCACCCTGGAGGACGCCCGACCGTTCGTGGCCTGCCTGCGGGCCGGGCACGCCTCGGGGGGATCGTGCCCGGAGTCCGTGGCCGTCTACCAGCGCAAGCTGGCCCAGATCGACGACGAGATCCGCGCGCTTCTCACCCGGAGGGCGGAGGTGGCGGCACAGCTGACCACCGCCTGCCCAGGATGCGTACTGAGGAAAGCGGGAAAACCATGATCACACTGACCAGCGAGAACTTCGACGAGCAGGTGCTGCGGAGCGACAAGCCGGTCCTGGTCGACTTCTGGGCCGAGTGGTGCGGGCCGTGCAAGATGATCGCGCCGGTCCTGGCGGAGATCGAGGCCGAGTACGGCGACCGCCTCACGATCGCCAAACTCAACGCCGACGACTACCCCGAGATCTCCGCGAGGTACGGCGTCCTCGGCCTGCCGACGCTCAACCTCTACAAGGACGGCGAGGTGGTCCGGCAGATCAAGGGCGCCAAGCCCAAGCGCCTGCTCCTGGCCGACCTCGAAGGCCACATCTGACGGCACGTCCGAAGGACCGTCCGGCGCCTCCCCGGACGACTTCCATCCGGTACGGCGCCCCCGCCGGGTGAAAGTTGTCGGGTCCTACAGGTAACGTGCGGCCATGGCGAAGAAGGCTGGTGGCTACCGCTGTGCCGAGTGCGGGTGGCAGACGGCCAAGTGGGTGGGGCGCTGCGGCGAGTGCCAGGCCTGGGGCACGGTCGAGGAGGAGACGGCACCCGCGGGTGCGCGGGTGGCCTCCGCCGGAGCGGTGTCGGCGCCGGCGGTTCCGATCGGCCAGGTCAAGGCCGAGGTGGCGCACGCGCGCGGCACCGGGGTGCCCGAGCTCGACCGGGTCCTCGGCGGCGGCCTGGTGCCCGGGGCCGTCGTGCTGCTGGCCGGTGAGCCCGGCATCGGCAAGTCCACTCTCCTGCTGGAGGCGGCGGCCAAGATCGCCCGGCAGCAGACCGTCCTCTACATCACGGGTGAGGAGTCGGCCGCCCAGGTGCGGATCAGGGCCGACCGGATCGGCGCGATCCAGGACCGCCTCTACCTGGCCGCGGAGACCGAGCTGGGCGCGCTGGTCTCACACGTCGAGAAGGTCCAGCCCGACCTGCTCATCGTCGACTCGGTGCAGACGATCGGCTCGGCCCAGGCGACCGGCGTGCCCGGTGGGGTGACCCAGGTCAGGGAGGTCGCGGGAAACCTGGTGCGGCTGGCCAAGGAGCGCGGTATGGCCACCGTGCTGGTCGGCCACGTCACCAAGGAGGGCTCGATCGCCGGCCCCCGCACGCTGGAGCACCTCGTCGACGTGGTGCTCCACTTCGAGGGCGATCGGCACTCCCGCCTCCGCCTGGTCCGCGCGATCAAAAACCGGTACGGCCCGGTCGACGAGGTCGGCTGCTTCGACCTGCACGAGAGCGGCATCGAGGGCATCACCGACGCCAGCGGCCTGTTCGTCTCACACCGCACCGACCCGGTGCCCGGCACGTGCGTCACGGTCACCCTGGAGGGCACCCGGCCGCTGCCGGCCGAGGTCCAGGCACTGGTCGCCAGGACCGAGGCCCAGCAGCCGCGCCGCTCCTCCTCGGGGCTGGACACCTACCGGGTGACGATGGTGCTGGCCGTGCTGGAACGGCGGCTCAACGCCAAGCTGGGCGGGTGCGACGTCTTCACCGCGACCGTCGGCGGGATCAAGCTCAGCGATCCCGCGGTCGACCTGTCCGTGATGCTGGCGGTCGCCAGCGCGGCCGGCGACAAGGCACTCCCCGCCGGCCTGGTGGTGCTCGGCGAGGTGGGCCTGGCAGGGGAGTTGCGCCCGGTGCGCGACGTGCGGCGCCGCCTGTCGGAGGCCGCGCGGCTGGGCTTCACCCGGGCACTGGTCCCGGCGGGCTCCCTGGAGGTGGGCAAGAGACGCAACGGCGACAACTCCCTGGTCCCGATGGCCGGGCGCGGCGCGGCCTTCGCGCCCGGTTTCGACGTGGTCGAGGCGGAGAACGTCTGGGACGCCCTCACCCACGTCACCTGAGGCGCGAGCGCGGCCCGTGGTCGTCAGATGATTTCGGGCCGGGCGGGGCCTTCGCCGGTAAGCTGAGCGCTATACGCAGACCACGGGGGTCATGTGGCAGCAACGTACAAAGGGCTCGACGAACGCCGCAGGGACGTCCTCGCCGCCGTCGCACCGGGCACGGCCCTGCGCGACGGCCTGGAGCGCATCCTGCGAGGACACACCGGCGGCCTGATCGTGCTCGGATACGACAGCACCGTCGAGGAGATCTGCAGCGGCGGCTTCGAGCTGGACGTCGAGTTCTCCGCGACCCGGCTGCGCGAGCTGGCCAAGATGGACGGCGCGATCGTCCTCAACTCCGGCGACCTGCGGATCGTGCGCGCGGCCGTGCACCTGATGCCTGATCCGTCCCTGCCCACCGACGAGTCGGGCACCCGGCACCGCACCGCCCAGCGGGTGGCCCTGCAGACATCCTTTCCGGTCATCTCGCTCAGCAAGTCCATGCGGATCATCGCCCTCTACCTCGACGGCATCCGCTACGTGGTGGAGGAGTCGTCGGTCATCCTGTCCAAGTCCAACCAGGCCCTGGCCACGCTGGAGCGCTACAAACTCCGCCTGGACGAGGTCTCCGGCACGCTCTCGGCGCTGGAGATCGAGGATCTGGTGACGGTCCGCGACATCGCGGTGGTCGCCCAGCGGCTGGAGATGGTCAGGCGCATCTCCGAGGAGATCGCGGGCTACGTGGTGGAACTCGGCACTGACGGCCGCCTGCTCTCCCTGCAGCTGGACGAGCTCGTGGCCGGCACGGAGAGCGACCTCGAACTGATCGTGCGCGACTACCTGCCCGTGACGGGCCGCCGCCCGCGCAGGTTCGCCGAGGCGCTTCACGAGCTCGACCAGCTCTCCTCAGCCGACCTGCTCGACCTCTCGGTCATCGCCCAGATCCTCGGCCACTCGGGCAACGACGCCCTGGAGACACCGGTGAGTCCCAGGGGCTACCGCCTGCTGGCCAAGGTTCCGCGCCTGCCGGGCACGGTGGTCGAGCGCCTCGTCGACCAGTTCGCCAGCCTGCAGAAGCTCCTGGCCGCCAGCATCGACGACCTCCAGGAGGTGGGCGGGGTGGGCGAGGCCAGGGCCCGCCACATCCGCGAGGGCCTGTCCCGGCTGGCCGAGTCGTCCATCCTGGAACGCTACGTGTGAGAAATCCCCCGGCCGAGCGCGGAGGCTCCCGGGTCCTTCCGGTACGCCTCGCCCGGCGGCCTGGGCGGGCAGTGGCCGCGAACCTCGGCCGGTTCTCCGGCCGCCGCCTCGCGAAGGCGGCCCTTCGGTGCCCCGGGTTCACCGGCCCGGTGAACCCGGGGGGACATCGCTAGCGAAGGTGGAAGACGGCCTTGCGGCTCCTCAGGCCTGGGGCGTGCACCACCGCGACATAGGTACCGGGACGCGCGGCGACGCGGTCGGCGGTGCAGTCGTTCCCGGACCTGCGGCGGTCCCACACCAGCTCCCGGACATAGGGGATGCCCCGGTCGAGCTTGCGGATGTTCTCCGTCTCGCCGCTGACGCAGTCGGAGGAGGACCACACGCGGTCGTCACCGGAGGTGATGCGCACCTCCATGGTGCGCGGCCCCACGTCCGTGGTGCACATCACCTTGCCGACATTGACGAGGGTGAGGATGAACCTGGGCCGGATGCCCGGCGGGTAGACCGTCCCCTGGCCCTCCATGCTCAGTACGAGCTGCGGGGAGGTGCAGGCCTCACCGGGCCGCCGGGGCCTGGGGGCCGCCTTGCTCTCCCTCGGCTCCGGGGTCGGGCTCGCGGACGGGCTCGCGGACGGCGAGGGGATGACCGTCACGGTCGGCAGGATGGCCAGCAGCGGGTCCGGCACGTCCTTCTTGGCGGCCGAGGTGCCTTTCTCCCGGGCGTCCTGCGGCCCGCTCGTCGACGAGCAGGCCCACGCCACGACGGCGACCACCACGAGCACACCGACGAGCGCGGCCATCCGGCGCCGCCAGTAGATGTCGGCTCCGATATCGCTACGGAACGTGTCGGGATCCATACCAACAGTATGGTTAGTGCTCGCGGGCCACAGGGGGAGACCCGCCGCTACCGTCCCCGTTTCGGCCACCGATCATCATCAGAAGGCGGGTGAAGGCAGGTGAAGGAGGGACAAGGGGGCCTGATCCCGCACTATCGTCAAAAGGTGCCCGAGTCGAACCGCTTACTCGAACCCGTCCTCGACTGGTACGCCGGCAACGCCCGCGACCTGCCCTGGCGGGCGCCCGGCGCCTCGCCCTGGTCGATCCTGGTCAGCGAGATCATGCTGCAGCAGACACCGGTGGTCAGGGTGCTGCCCGTCTGGACCGAGTGGACGGAGCGCTGGCCCACGCCCGCCTCCCTCGCCGCCGAAGCCCCCGGTGAGGCCGTGCGCCACTGGGGCCGCCTCGGCTACCCCCGCCGGGCGCTGAACCTGCACGCGTGCGCCCGCGCGATCACCGACCGGCACGGCGGCGAGGTCCCCTCGGAGCACGACGCCCTGCTGGCGCTTCCCGGCGTCGGCGAGTACACCGCGGCCGCGGTCGCCAGCTTCGCCTTCGGGGGCCGGCACGCGGTCCTCGACACCAACGTGCGGCGGGTCCTGGCGCGGGCCGTCAGCGGCGAGGAATACCCGCCGAAGGCCACCACGCCCCCCGAGCGCAGGCTCGCCGCCTCGCTGCTCCCCGACGCCGACCGCGCCCCCGTCTGGGCGGTCGCCGTCATGGAGCTCGGCGCACTGGTCTGCACCGCTCGGGCCGCCCGCTGCGCCGACTGCCCGGTCAGCGACCTGTGCGCCTGGCGCCTGGCGGGCAAGCCCGCCTACGACGGTCCCGCGCGCAGGGGCCAGACGTACGCGGGCACGGACCGCCAGTGCCGCGGCCGTCTCCTCGCGGTGCTGCGCCAGGCCCACGGCCCGGTGCCCAAGGGCGCCCTCGACGTGGTCTGGGACGACGCCCCGCAGCGAGAGCGCGCCCTCGACGGCCTGATCTCCGACGGCCTGGCCGAGGTCCTCGACGACGGCACCTACCGCCTACCCGGCTGAACGCGCCCTCGACAAGGCACCTGCCGCCCTGCTCACGGTCACCGGGTGCTTTCCCGCCGGGGCCTCCGTGCACGGCGGGAAAGGCTCCCACCGCCGCGCCGCGGACCTGGCGGGCGAAGGCGATCAGGCGGCGAGGCGAAGGCCGAGAGCCGTGAGGCTGGTGCGGGCCCAGTCGAGCTCCTCGGCGATCACGTTGACCAGTGCGCCGGGCCCCTTGGCCCGAAGCGGCACGGCCAGGTCGTGCGTCTCCACCTCGATGTGAGCGGTGCCGTTCACCGCGCCGGAGAGCATCGCGGTGAGGGTGTCCTCCAGCACCGAGCGGGTACTGGGCAGCTCCTGGCAGGCGGCGGCCATGTGGTTGTGCACGTGGCCGAGCTTGACGACAGGGGCTCCGGCATCCGCCAGGCCGCGCAGGGCGACTCCGGGCTCCTCAGCGCCGCCGGAGAGGTAACAGGCGTCCAGGCAGACCCCCAGGTGCTCGGAGTCGATGCCGGAGACCCTGTCGAGCGCCTGCTTGGTGGTCTCCAGGACACAGCCGGGCCACGGCTCGAAGCCGACCCTGATCGTCTTTCCGGTGACGCTGTACAGCCCGCGCAGCTCGCGGGCGAGGCGCTCCAGCCGGCGCGAGGCTATCGCGTGCAGGTCGGCCGGCCAGTCGCGGCGCCAGCCGATGGGGATGGTGGAGATGCTTCCGAAGCGGACATCCTGCGGGAGCAGGAAGGCCAGGATCTTGGCGAGTGCCATCGTGTAGCGGTAACGCTCGGGCTTGGCCCAGTCGGGACCGGGGGACTCCTGGTTCCTGCCGCCGGTTCCGTTGAGGCTGACGACCTCCAGGCCGCGCTCCTCAAGGGAGCGGCGCAGACGCACCAGCTCTATCCGGTCCGCGGTGAGATGGTCGGCGACGCTCGGGGAGAGCCAGAGGCCGACGCCCATGCGCTCCACTCCGAGGCGCTTGCGCACCGGCACCGCGTACCTCGTCAGGTGCGCGATGAGGTTCTCCAGGTCCTCGGCGGGGTGCACGCCCGCGTTGTAGGCCAGGTGAACGAGCGTCCCGTCCTCGTGCCGTAAACGCATGCGTGCCTCCAAGAAGTACTTCCGTGTAAGCGTCTCCGATCGCCCCACGCCGGTGTTCCAGCGCCGTGAGCCGGAGGCTCTCCCTGCCGGGAGCTCGACCCGGCCGTCCGAAGCATTCCGTGCGACCACCGGGCTCCGCGTCACTCACGGAGCTGATTTCCCGGTACGTCGCCAGGCTGACCTCGACGCCGATCTCACCGCGATCACTGCGACCCACGGATCACTCGGGCAAGACTTATCGAACTCGCTCTACGCAGTGTAGTACTACCTATCGTGGCGAGACACCTTCTTTGGTAACAAATAGACAGACCCCGCCGTGAGTATCCTCACGGCGGGGTCTGTCCTTTCCGCCTGACCAGGCCATACCCGGTGCCCTGGATTCCGCCCGACGCGGCCGGACGACCCCTCGCCGGGCCGTCGCCGGTCACCGCAGCACGCTGCGGTGACCTCCGCCGACCTGGCGAGGCACCGTCTGACCGGTCCTCAACGGCCAGGGCCCGCAGGCCTAGTTCTGGATCGGCTCCGCGATGGCGGCGGCCGAGTCGGGAACCCGGTCGACCGGCGCGTCCTCACCGACGAAGGTGAACTTCGCGTTCTCCCCCTCGCCCTCGATCCCGATCTTCACGATCTGGCCGGGACGGAGCTCGCCGTACAGGATCTTCTCCGACAGGGTGTCCTCCAGCTCGCGCTGGATCGTACGACGGAGCGGGCGGGCGCCCATCACCGGGTCGTAGCCACGGTCGGCCAGCAGCTGCTTGGCCTCCTGCGTGAGCTCCATCCCCATGTCGCGGTCCTTCAGACGCAGGCCCACCTGGGCCAGCATCAGGTCGACGATGCGGATGATCTCCTTCGGCGTGAGCTGGTGGAAGACCACGATGTCATCGACACGGTTGAGGAACTCCGGCCGGAAGTGCTGCTTGAGCTCCTCCTGCACCTTGGACTTCATCCGGTCGTAGTTGGACTCGGCGTCGTTGCTCTTCGCGAAGCCGACCCCCTGCCCCTTGGAGATGTCCCGGGTGCCCAGGTTCGTCGTCATGATGATGACGGTGTTCTTGAAGTCCACCACCCGGCCCTGGGCGTCGGTCAGGCGACCGTCCTCCAGGATCTGCAGCAGCGAGTTGAAGATGTCGGGGTGGGCCTTCTCGATCTCGTCGAACAGCACGACCGAGAACGGCTTGCGCCGCACCTTCTCGGTGAGCTGGCCGCCCTCCTCGTATCCGACGTAGCCGGGAGGCGAGCCGAACAGCCTGGAGACGGTGTGCTTCTCCATGAACTCCGACATGTCCAGCATGATCAGCGCGTCCTCGTCCCCGAACAGGAACTCGGCCAGCGCCTTGGACAGCTCGGTCTTACCGACACCGGAGGGACCGGCGAAGATGAACGAGCCACCGGGGCGGCGCGGGTCCTTCAGACCGGCGCGGGTGCGGCGGATCGAGCGGGACAGGCCCTTGATGGCGTCGTCCTGGCCGATGATCCGCTTGTGCAGCTCGTCCTCCATGCGGAGCAGTCGCTGGGACTCCTCCTCGGTGAGCTTGAAGACCGGGATGCCGGTGGCGGTCGCCAGGACCTCGGCGATGAGCTCCTCGGTGACCTCGGCGACGACGTCCATGTCGCCGGCCTTCCACTCCTTCTCCCGGCGCTCGCGCTTGAGCTGGAGCTGCTTCTCCTGGTCCCGGAGGGCGGCGGCCTTCTCGAAGTCCTGCGCGTCGATCGCGGACTCCTTGTCGCGCCGCACGTTGGCGATCTTCTCGTCGTACTCGCGGAGGTCCGGCGGCGCGGTCATGCGGCGGATGCGCATGCGCGAGCCGGCCTCGTCGATGAGGTCGATCGCCTTGTCCGGCAGGAACCGGTCGCTGATGTAGCGGTCGGCCAGCTGCGCGGCGGCCACCAGGGCACCGTCGGTGATGGAGACGCGGTGGTGGGCCTCGTAGCGGTCCCGCAGACCCTTGAGGATCTCGATCGTGTGGCTGAGGCTGGGCTCGGCCACCTGGATCGGCTGGAAACGCCGCTCAAGCGCCGCGTCCTTCTCCAGGTGCTTGCGGTACTCGTCCAGGGTGGTGGCACCGATGGTCTGCAGCTCGCCTCGGGCCAGCATCGGCTTCAGGATGCTGGCGGCGTCGATCGCCCCCTCGGCGGCGCCCGCGCCGACGAGCGTGTGCAGCTCGTCGATGAACAGGATGATGTCGCCGCGGGTGCGGATCTCCTTGAGGACCTTCTTCAGGCGCTCCTCGAAGTCACCGCGATAGCGCGAACCCGCCACCAGGGCGCCCAGGTCCAGGGTGTAGAGCTGCTTGTCCTTGAGCGTCTCGGGCACCTCGCCCTTGACGATCTTCTGGGACAGGCCCTCCACGACGGCGGTCTTGCCGACGCCGGGCTCACCCACCAGGACCGGGTTGTTCTTGGTCCTGCGGGACAGGACCTGCATGACCCGCTCGATCTCCTTCTCCCGGCCGATGACCGGATCGAGCTTGCCCTCGCGAGCGGCCTGGGTCAGGTTGCGGCCGAACTGGTCAAGCACCAGAGAGGTCGAAGGAGCGGCCTCGGCCGGACCGCCGGCGGCGGTCGGTTCCTTGCCCTGGTAGCCGTGGAGCAACTGGATGACCTGCTGTCGGACCCGATTGAGATCGGCGCCCAGCTTCACCAGCACCTGGGCGGCCACGCCCTCGCCCTCACGGATGAGGCCGAGCAGGATGTGCTCGGTGCCGATGTAGTTGTGACCCAGTTGCAGCGCCTCGCGCAAGGACAGCTCAAGGACCTTCTTGGCACGCGGGGTGAACGGAATGTGCCCCGACGGCGCGGACTGGCCCTGGCCGATGATCTCCTCGACCTGCTGACGCACACCTTCAAGACTGATGCCGAGGCTCTCCAGAGCCTTGGCGGCAACGCCTTCACCTTCATGGATCAAGCCAAGAAGAATGTGCTCCGTACCGATGTAGTTGTGGTTGAGCATCCGGGCCTCTTCTTGGGCCAGGACGACAACCCGCCGTGCGCGGTCGGTGAACCTCTCGAACATCTCGTCGCTCCTCACAGAGCGGTCAGGCAGGTCCGGGATATCCGGGCCCTGTCATCCCGCATGGTAGCCCCGACCCGGCGACCGCTCTATGCAGAAGACGTTCCCCGAGAGCAGGGCGTTCACCCTCCATCCAACTACTTACGGGGGGTGGGATGTTCCCGCTACGCCGCAAGCGAACGACGTTTGTCCGCCGGACAAACACATCATGCGGTCATGGCCGCCACCGGACCCCACCGTGACCGCCATAACCGCATGATTCACTCGATCTACTGAGCCGATCTAGTGAGCCGCTTCGTACTGCTCGACGATCTTGGAGGCGATTCGACCGCGCTCGCTGACATTAAGGCCGTGGGACTTCGCCCATGCCCGGATGTCGGCGCTCTTCTCTCGCGTGAGTGCCCGCGCGCCACCCGCGCGGCGGCGGCGGGGTGCCAACGCGCCGGAACGACGGGCGCTCTGCACGAAAGGCGACAGGGAGTCGCGGAGCTTCTTCGCGTTAACGTCACTCAGGTCAATCTCATAGCTGGTGCCGTCAATCGCGAAGGCGACAGTCTCATTGGCCTCGCCCCCATCGAGGTCGTCGATGAGAATCTCCTGGATCTGCTTGGCCATCTACACAATCCTTTCGCGGAGTATTGTTTCATTCGCAAGCTAAACATATACCCGCGATCGAAGAGCGGCAATTCCAGGAGCCCGGCGATTCTCACAGGCAACCGAGACACTCTCAGTCGGCGCTCCGGTGGATCAGCTGTTCTGCGACTCGGCCGGGTCGGACTGTTTTGGCCGGCGACCGGCGGCTTCACTCCGAAGTAGCTTGACGACTCCGAAGATGAAGGCTCCGCCGACGACCGCCGGAGGTATCAACGCGGACAATACGTCGTACATTCGTCCTCGCTCCGTACCGCTAGGTGGCTTTCTGGAGACCATGAAAATTTGGCGACGACTCCCGAGCCACGCGGGTGTCCGCCCGTTCAGTCTGGAACCGCCCACAGATGACCATAGCGCCACCGGACGGCGACGTGCGTCAGCAGGGGCGACCATGCCCGTCACTCTCCAGCCTAATGCTTCTCTCCAGCCGCCTTACCGGTTGCAGTCGTAAAGCCGCAGGGAAAAACCGACAGGACGATCAGGTGATCACCGTCGCCTTCGGAAATACCAATGCCCGCCCGCTCTCCGGCCCCCGCGCCACCGGCCTCGGAGGGGCGAAGCTCCTGGTGGGAGAGCCTGCCCGCCGGGATGAACAACGCCTTGTCACGGAACCGGAGATCACCGCGGGCGGGTTCATCGCGAGAATGTCCACCGCCGGTGGAACATCCGGATGGAGAGCGGCCCGCTTCATCACCCGGGTGGCAGCCGATGCGACGCAAGCCTGCGGAACAAGACGGATCTTCAACGCTTTCTTGCCAAGAGTACGACCCACTCCGGCGCGGAGTACATAGTCGTAGACCGTATAACCACCAAAGACGATGGGCTCACCGGACAACCCAGGCAACACCGCACACCCGGTGATCCGGCTCCGCGAGAAGACCCTGAACGCGCGACGGAAGGTGAAGGAGAGAAACCCGCGGGCCGTCCCCGGGGATGCCGGAGGCAGGCCGGTCCCGCCATTCGATGACTGGCGTGCGAACCCTCGGCGAGGGCAGAACCGGCATTGGCGTCTCATAGCGGCTTGTGAGCTCCCCTGAGCCCCTTGTCGGCCTCAAACACGAATATTCCGCCGCACCGGGGCCCGATCATAAGTCCCCCCGCGCCGGCCAAGGCGCGGCAAATGATTTTTACGCTTCCGTGGCTTCCGCGGCCGAGACGGTTACCCGCCCCTAACGATCCCCGTTTTTCTCGTCCGGGCGCGAAATCGGGGCCGACGGTTCAACCGCCGGCCCCGATTTACCCGGAACTACTTGATCTTGACGACGACCGTCCCGGCCACCTTGTCGTGCAGCGCCTGCTGCAGGGGCTTGTCCCACAGCAGCCACAGCACGTTCACGAGGCTGAAGATGTTGACGATCCAGCCGAGGACGGGGATCCAGCTCAGGAACTGCGGACCGAAGAACACACCGCCGCGCTTGAGCGCGACGTCGGAGCTGAGCCCGCCCGGCGGCAGGGCACTGCCGACGGGCACGATCTTGATGCCCATGACCATCTTGCCGACGGTCTGCCCACCCCTACTGATCATGAAGAACTCGTAGGCGAAGTAGATCGCCGCGGCGATCAGGGAGCTGAGCAGACTCGCGAGGAAGATGCCGCTCCCCTCCGTGACGGCGCCCGACTCAAGGTTGAAACTGGGAGACGTCACGAGGATGGCGGTCAGCACCCCGCTGATGATGAATGTCGGGATCGCCAGGATGATTCCGTCGATGATCCGCGCCACCAGGCGCTGCCACCACTCGGCGAGCGGAGCGGGAGCGCCGGGAGGACCGCCGTAAGGCTGGCCGTACCCCTGCTGCTGTCCGTACGCGGGCTGCTGCTGACCGTAGCCGGGCTGCTGACCGTAGTCGGGCTGCTGACCGTAGTCGGGCTGCTGACCGTACTGCTGCTGGCCGTAACCCGGCTGGGACGACTGCTGACCGTAACCGGGCTGCTGACCGTAGC
>NZ_JBFAQY010000023.1:0-94715 GCF_040678965.1 Streptosporangium sp. NPDC049248 | reverse complement strand
CGTACGGGCTGCTGACCGTAGTCGGGCTGCTGACCGTACTGCTGCTGGCCGTAACCCGGCTGGGACGACTGCTGACCGTAACCGGGCTGCTGACCGTAGCCGGGCTGCTGACCGTAGCCCGACTGCTCGTGGGACGCCTGCTGTCCGTAGCCGGGCTGCTGCCCGTACGCGCCGGTCCCGCCCTGCTGACCGTAGCCCTGCTGCTGGCCGTACATGTCCGTCCCGCCCTGCTGACCGTACGACTGCTGCTGTCCGTACCCCTGCTGACCGTAACCGGGCTGCTGCCCGTACCCCTGCTGCTGCCCATAACCCTGCTGCTGGCCATAGCCCTGCTGGCCATAACCGGGCTGGGCCACCCCCGGGCCGGTGTTCGGCTGCGACCCCTCCGACCGATATCCCATGATCGTCACGTCGGGGTCGAGTTCGCCAGGGGCTCGACCCGGGTTGTGCTGTCCGTAATCCGGCTGTCCCGAAGGTGTGCGACTGCGCTCGGGATCATCCTGCGGATACGGCGGCTGTCCGGTGCTCACCGCGTCACCTCACTTAGACTGCGCATGTGGCAAATGTCAGACGCACATGCTTGCTGCTGCACAAGGTATCGACATAGGAATCAACAGTCACCTTTCCCGTCAGTCATCTCTAAAGTCATCAGAGTCGGGCTCGCGTGTCAGGTGCAGCAGCATCCGAGTGTTTCCCAAGGTATTGGGCTTGACGTGCTCCAGATCGAGGAACTCCGCGACGCCCTCGTCGTAGGAGGCGAGAAGTTCGGCGTAAACCTCCGGGGCGACGGGCGTGCCCTGGATCTCCTGAAATCCGTGCCGGGCGAAGAAGTCGACCTCGAAGGTCAGGCAGAAGACCCTGCGCAGCCCCAGCTCGGCGGCCGTGCGGATGAGCGCCGAGACGATCCGATGGCCGATTCCCATCCCCCGGCGGGTCGGATCGACGGCAACGGTCCGTATTTCGGCAAGATCCTCCCAGAGGACATGGAGCGCCCCGCAACCGAGGATCATCCCCTCCGCGTCGGTCGCGACCCAGAACTCCTGGATGTCCTCGTACAGGGTGACGGTGGCCTTCTCCAGCAGGCGCGGGCCGGCTCCACCGTAGGTGTCGACGAGCCGCCTGATGGCGCGGACGTCCGGGGTGCGGGCGCGGCGGACCGTGACCGCCGGGGTGACGCCGGGAGCGGGTGACTCCCGCTCCTCTCCCTCGGATCCGGTTCGCCGCTCCCCTTCTTTCCCGGGGATCGCGAACGGCACGGGAGAATGCTCCGCAAGCTGCTCCATGACCGATCAGCGTACGTCCTCTCCGGCCTTCAATTACGGCTCATCCTTAACTCCGGCCCCGAAGGCATCACATGACCCTTGGTAGTTGGTTTACCACGCTGGGCGCACGACGCCTCCGATGTGTCGCAGCTCATCTTTGGCACGGTCCCGGACCAGGGAAGACCCGCGCCGGGCCCGCCGCAAGGAAGGCAAAGGCAGCGTAATGGCCATGTTGATCATATTGCCATGTGATCTTTCCGTGACATTTCAGTTGCGAAACCTCTACTGAGTTCGCAGTTCTGGTTGAGCAGGAACCACGAGTGCACTAATCTCCGTGCTCGATGTCAGAGACGTAAAAAGCCTGACCCGCCGAATCTCCCGACCAGGGGAACCGGGGACCCACCACGTCCTTCGGGGTGAATCCGAGTGCCACCGGCGCACCCGGTAGGGCTGCCTCCGGCCCGAACCCGTCAGCTAACCCGGTAGGCGGCCGAGGAGAGGAGCCCGTTGGTGAAGCGCATGCGCGACCGCGCAGGAGAGCACGCGGGCGGCGACGCCCGCTGTCGAGAACGCGCGCCGCGGAGGCGGAGTCGCCGCATGGCGGTCATCGGCCTGGCGTTCGCCATCATGACCCTCGGCACCCCCCTGGTCTCGGCCACGGCGGATCCCGAGCCCAGCCTCCAGCAACTGGCCAAGCAGGCCGAGAAGCTGCACGAGGAGATCGGCACGCTCGCCGAGCAGTACAACGGCGAACGGGTCAGGCTCAAGCAGGCCCAGCGAGCCGCGGAAAGCGCCAAGAAGACCCTCGCGACGAGCGAGTCGGAGCTCGCGACCCGGCGCACCAAGGCCACCCTCCTCGCACAGAGCAACTACATGTCCGGCGGCCTGAACTCCGGACTCGCCTTCACCCAGGCGACCGATCCCGACACCTTCCTCGACCAGGCCACCACCAACTACGCCCTCCAGCAGCAGCAGAGTGAGGAGGTCGCCCAGGTCGGCCGGGCGATCGAGGCCGCCGAGCGGGCACAGGCCAGCGCCAAGGCGAGGACCTCGGAGGTCAAGGCGCTCCTGGAGGAGATCGAGGGCAAGCGCAGCAAGATCGAGCGACTGGTCGCGCGGGTCGAGAGTGACCTGTTCAGCGAGGTGCGCACCAGGGCCGTCAGCAACAGGGGTGCCCGGGTGAAGGTCGACGTGCCCATCGTGGGCAGCGGCAAGGCGGCGGAGGCGGCCCGCTGGGCGCTCACCCAGCAACTCAAGCCGTACGTCTGGGGCGCCGAGGGCCCCAACTCCTTCGACTGCTCCGGGCTGGTCATGTGGGCCTACCAGAAGGTCGGCATCAGCCTGCCGCACTACACCGGCAACCAGTGGACCGCGGGCACCCACATCTCCAGAAACGATCTGCGCCCAGGCGACCTGGTCTTCTTCTACAGCGACCTGCACCACGTCGGGATCTACATCGGCGCGGGCCTGATGGTCCACGCGCCCCGGACGGGTGACGTCATCCACATCGCCACGATCGACAACCGGCCCTTCGCCGGCGGGGTGCGGATCGCCGACTGAGCGGCCGAGCCGACCGGCCCTCGGCAGGAGCGCGCCCGCTCCTGCCCGGCGAACCCTGCCCTGCCGAGGGCCGGTCGGACGGCGCTCCCCGGAGTCGCGCCCCCAGGACTCGTGCCCCGCGGGTGCGGCGGCCGACGACAACGCGGCGAGGCGTCACCCGACCGCAGTGGGCGAAAGCCCCAGGGGAAGGGCCTAGATCAGGCGGCGGCGGGCCGCCCAGGCCACGGCTTCGATCGCCGTGGCGACACCGATGCGGTCGCAGATGCCTCTGAGCCTGCGCCTGACGGTCCGGCCGCTGATATCGAGGCGGCGGCCCACCCTGTCGACGGTGACACCCTTGGCGAGTTCAGCCAGCAGCACGAGGTCGTTGTCACTGAGACCGATATCACTCATGCCCAGGGGGCTGTCGCCATGGCGAGAATCCACTTCTGGATATGCCATCAAGAGTCACTCCCCCCACTCTGGAAACCGGGCGTGAGACGCCGGAAATGAATACCGTCCGCCAGGAACGGTAAACGCCTTGTTCAAAGGTCGTCAAGTTCTACTCTTCATAGCGCGCGCCCACTATTGACATACTAGGTGCTACGTGAAGTACTCATGATATGTCAGCGCCTTTGGGGTTAAGTCACGACTGTGCCCCCGCACGAGCCCGCAGACGCCCCTCTGGCTGCGACAACAGAAGTCCTGGCAGAACAAGGTTTTGCCGGAACCGTCGTGGCGGCACGCGCCCGCGGGGCCGCATCCTCGGCGGAAGCGAGCCGCCCGCTTTTCCCCGGGAAAATCGATCTCATCGTGACGCTCTTCGACGGCCACGCCGGCCGGCGCCTTGACGGCACCTCGCGGAAAACTCTGAAATGGGAAGCCTGCGCGAGCACCTTTGCGGCATTCGCGAAGTATCAGGTGCCAACGACCGGCGTCAGGCGATATTGGACATGCTTAAAGGGAGTTTCTGCGCTATGCAGAAATCCGTCCGAAATTGCATGGGGAGAGTGAGCACGGCCCCACGATTCCCGGCCCATCGGGGTTCGCCCCGTCCGCCCGGGCATCGTCCGCGCGCCGCGCTCGCGCCCACGCGGGCCGGCACGGAGCCGTGCGAGACGGTGTGGGACGGCGCGGGACAGTGGTGCGGAAGTGCCCGCGAGGCGGGTGAGGGCGCTACTCGGTACGCCGGCCGGGGGAAGGTACGCGCCGAGCCCGACCGGCCCGCCCTGGAGACCCGGAGACCCGGAGACACCGTCCCGGGCCGTCGTCCGGGCTTCGGTCCCGGCGGACAGCGCCCGGCGGGAACGGTCGCGTCGCCCGACCGCGCCGGACCGCACGGGACGAGGTCCCGCGCGGTCCGGCGACGCCGCCCTCGGACTTAGCCGGCCGGCTTGACCAGCGGGAACAGGATGGTCTCGCGGATGTTCTTACCGGTGAAGGCCATGATGAGGCGGTCGATGCCGAGACCCATGCCGCCGGTGGGCGGCATCGCATATTCCAGTGCGGTGAGGAAGTCCTCGTCAAGCTGCATGGCCTCGGCGTCCCCGCCCGCGGCGAGCAGGGACTGCTCGGTGAGGCGGCGACGCTGCTCGACCGGGTCGACCAGCTCCGAGTAGGCGGTGCCGAGCTCGGTGCCGAACCCGATCAGGTCCCACTTCTCGGTGAGGAGCGGGTTGTCACGGTGCTGGCGGGTCAGCGGGGAGGTCTCCACCGGATAGTCCATGACGAACGTGGGCTGGACGAGCGTGTGCTCGACGAGCGCCTCGAAGATCTCCTGGACGAGCTTGCCCTGGCCCCACTTGGCATCCCAGTGGATCTCCCGGGCGTCCGCGAGCTTGCGTACGTACTCCAGGGGCGTCGCGGTGGTGATCTCCTCGCCCAGTGCCTCCGAGACCGACCCGTAGAGGGTTATCCGCGGCCACTTCGCCAGGCCGAGGTCGATCTCCTGCCCCTGGTGGACGACCACGGAGTGGCCGAGGGCCGCCACGACCGCCTTCTGGATCATCCGCTGGGTCAGGTCGGCCATGTCGTTGTAGTCGAGATATGTGCCGTAGGCCTCGAGCATCGTGAACTCGGGGTTGTGCGTGGAGTCCGCGCCCTCGTTGCGGAAGTTACGGTTGATCTCGAAGACCTTCTCGATACCGCCGACCACGAGCCGCTTGAGGTAGAGCTCGATCGCGATGCGAAGGTAGAGCTCCATGTCATAGGCGTTGATGTGGGTCTTGAAAGGCCGGGCCGTGGCTCCACCGTGGATCGGCTGGAGCATCGGCGTCTCGACCTCCAGGTAGCCCTCCTCGTGCCAGAAGTCGCGGATGGACCGCACCACGGCACTGCGGGTGTAGGCCAGCTTCCTGGCCTCGTCGTTGACGATGAGGTCGACGTAGCGCTGGCGGACCCGCGCCTCGGGGTCGGTGAGCCCGGCGTGCTTCTCCGGCAGTGGGCGCAGGCACTTCGAAGTGATCGCCCAGCGGTCGGCGAGGATGGACAGCTCACCCCTGCGGGAGGTGATGACCTCACCCTCGATGCCCACGTGGTCGCCGAGGTCGACATCGCGCTTCCACGAGGCCAGTGCCTCCTCGCCCACCCTGTCCAGGGAGATCATGACCTGGAGATCGCCGGAGCCGTCGCGGATGGTGGCGAAGCAGAGTTTGCCACCGGTCCTGGACAGCATCACCCGGCCGGTGACACCAACCTTGTCGCCCGTCGCGGTGTCAGCGGAGAGATCAGCGTATTTCCGGCGGATCTCGGCGTTGGTCGCGGTGCGCGGGAAGTTCACCGGGTAGGGGTCGACGCCCTCGGAGCGGAGGCGGTCGAGCTTCTCCCGGCGCACGCGCATCTGCTCGGGCAGATCCTCGGCGGGGTTGGTCACTTCATCGGTCACAGTTCCAAAGGGTACCGATGTGGCGAACCTCATGAGGTCGCCGACCGCCGGGGACCGGAAAGGGACTCCGGGGCGCCGCGGGTCCTCCCGGAACGTCGCGGCGTCCTCCGGCCGTGACACCGCGCTCCGGGCGGTGTCACGGCACCGGTGTCACAACGCTCTCAGGTGGCGTTGCGGTGGTAGATCAGGCGCAGCCCGATCAGTGTGAGCCAGGGCTCGTGCATGTCGATCGAGCGCGCCTCGCCGACCACCAGCGGCGCCGCGCTGCCGGTGGCGACCACCGTGACGTCGTCGGGGTTGGCGGCGAGCTCGGCCGCCATCCGCTCGACGATCCCGTCCACCTGACCTGCGAAGCCGTAGATGATGCCGGCCTGGAGCGCCTCGACGGTGTTCTTGGCGATCACGGAGCGGGGGCGGACCAGCTCCACCTTGTGCAGCTGCGCGCCCGCCGCGGCGAGCGCGTCCACCGAGATCTGGATGCCGGGGGCGGTCACCGCGCCGACGTACTCCCCCTTGGCGGAGACGGCGTCGAAGGAGGTCGCGGTCCCGAAGTCGACGATGACGCACGGCCCGCCGTACAGCTGGATGGCCGCCAGCGCGTTGACGATGCGGTCGCTGCCGACCTCCTTCGGGTTGTCCATCCGGACCGGCACCCCGGTGCGGACGCCCGGCTCGACGATCACCGCCGTCACGTCGCCGTAGTAGCGGCGGCACATCTCACGCATCTCGTTGAGCACCGATGGGACGGTGGAGCAGATCACGATGCCGTTGACGTCGGTGCCCTTGAGCAGCGGTGACTGCCCGAGCAACCCCTGGAGCACGACGGCGATCTCGTCCGCCGTACGCCGGGCGTCCGTGGCGATCCGCCAGTGCTCGATGACGTCCTCGCCCTCGAAGAGGCCGAGAACGGTGTGAGTGTTGCCGACGTCAATGGCAAGCAGCATCAGTTCCCCCGAAGGTCCAAGGCGATGTCCAGCGCCGGCGCCGAGTGCGTGAGCGCGCCCACGGCAAGGTAGTCAACACCTGTTTCGGCCACATCACGAGCGAGTCGAAGGGTCAGCCCTCCGCTGGACTCCAGCCGCGCCCTGCCGCCCACCAGCCGTACGGCCCGCGCCAGCTCCTCGACCGTGAAATTGTCCAACAGGATCTCCTCCGCTCCCTCGGCCAGCACCGGCTCGATCTGGTCGATCCTGTCGACCTCGACCTCGATCGGCAGGCCGGGGTAGGCGTCACGGACCGCCCGGAACGCCTCGGCGACCCCACCGGAGGCCACCACGTGATTGTCCTTGATCAGCGCGGCGTCCGAAAGTGACATGCGGTGATTGATACCACCGCCGCAGCGGACCGCGTACTTCTCCAGGGCGCGCAGTCCCGGCAGCGTCTTGCGGCTGTCCCTGATCCGGGCCCCGGTCCCCTCGACGGCCTGGACCCACCTACCGGTCAGGGTCGCGATACCGGAAAGGTGGGTGAGCAGGTTGAGCGCGGTGCGCTCGGCGGTCAGCAGATCCCTGGTAGGACCGGTGACGGTCATCAGCACGTCGCCCCTGGAGACGTACTCGCCGTCCTTGACCCTGCGCTCGGCCGTCAGACGGCCTCCGCTGAGGTAGGAGAACGCGCCCTCGGCCACGGCCAGCCCCGCGACCACGCCGTCCGCGCGGGCGACCACGTCGGCGCTGTCGCGCCGGTCCGCCGGGATGGTGGCGATGCTGGTGACGTCACCCTCCGCCACGTCCTCGGCCGCCGCGACCTCAAGGACCGCGACCACCCCGACCGGGTCGAGACCCGCCTCGGTGAGATCGTTCTCCACCTGCGGCGGCAGCACGGTCGCTCGCCGCCCGTGCGGTACGTATGTCATGGTCGGTCCCTCCGCTGTCAGGGTCACGTCGAGGTGGCCCAGCCACAAGGCGTCGTCTCTCTCGGAAAAGTCCTCGCGCCAGTGCGACCCCCTGGTCTCCTGGCGGGCGCGGGCGGCCGCCACGAGCGCGGAGGCGACCGTCAGCAGGTTGGTGGTCTCCCACGACTCGGTACACGGCTCGACCGCCACCGGGGTCCATCTGAGGTTCAGCAGGGTCCTGGCGGCCTCTCCCAGCGACTCCCGGCTGCGCAGCACGCTCGCCCCCCGGCTCATGTGCCCCTGGATCCTGACCCGGGCCCTGGGGTCGATCAGGCCGGTGGGGCGGTCGTCGGGCACCGGTTCGCCGGCTGCGGCCCGCCCCTCGCGAACGTCGGCGTGGATGTCGGCGGCGATGCGACCGGCGAAGACCAGGCCCTCGAGCAGGGAGTTGGAGGCCAGCCGGTTGGCGCCGTGCACGCCGGTGCACGCGACCTCGCCGCACGCGTACAGACCGGGCACGCTGGTGCGGCCGTGCAGGTCGGTGCGGACGCCGCCGCTGGCGTAGTGGGCGGCGGGGGCGACGGGGATGAGCTGGGTGACCGGATCGACGCCGTGCTCCAGGCAGACCGCGTGGATCGTCGGGAAGCGGGTGCGCCACTTCTCCTCGCCGAAGTGGCGGGCGTCGAGATACACGTGGTCGGCGCCGGTGGCGCGGATCCGTCGCATGATCGCCTTGGCCACGACGTCACGGGGGGCGAGATCGGCCAGCTCGTGGACGTCCCGCATGAACCGGGTGCCGTCCGCGTCGACCAGTACCGCGCCCTCGCCCCTGACCGCCTCGGAGATCAGCGGCTGCTGGCCGCTCGCGTCCTCGCCGAGCCAGAACACCGTCGGGTGGAACTGGACGAACTCCAGGTCCCTGACGACGGCCCCCGCCCGCAGCGCGAGCGCCACCCCGTCCCCGGTGGAGACGACGGGGTTGGTGGTGGCGGCGTAGACCTGGCCCATGCCACCGGTGGCCAGCACCACGGCCCTGGCCGTGACCGCGCCCACCCCGTCGCGCTCGCCCACGCCCATGACGTGCAGGGTCACCCCGGCGGCGCGCCCCTCGGCGTCCTTGAGGAGGTCGAGCACGAGGGCGTGCTCGATCACCTCGATCCCCGACTCCCTGACCGCCGCCACGAGCGCCCTCTGCACCTCGGCCCCGGTGGCGTCGCCGCCCGCGTGCACGATGCGATCGCGCCGGTGGCCGCCCTCCCTGGTGAGCTGGAGTTCCCCGGCCTCGTCGGTGTCGAATCTGGCGCCCATCGCGATCAGGCCGCGCAGCGCGTCGGGCCCTTCGGTCACCAGGACCCGGACGGCCTCCTCGTCGCAGAGGCCCACCCCCGCGAGGAGCGTGTCGGACAGATGCTCGGCAGGGGTGTCCCGCGGGTCGAGCACCGCGGCGATGCCGCCCTGGGCCCAGCGGGTGGACCCGGACGACAGGACGTCCTTGGTGACGACCAGGATCTTCGCCTCGGGGTCCAGGCCGGCGTAGCGCAGTGCCAGGGTGAGACCCGCGATGCCGGAGCCCACCACGACCACGTCCGCCTGGACCGTCCATCCCGGAGCGGGAGCGGTCAACCTCTGGGGTATGGCCGGGATGCTCATTGCCGCCTCCTCGCGGAATCATAGAGGCCGTTCATTTCGTCAGCGTGACGATAACGCCATCCCCGGTGTGGCTGTTCCCCGGGGTGGGCATTCCGCCCACCCTCCGGGACCACCGCGCCCCTGGGCCGTGGACGGCGGGAACGGGACCCCGCGTCGGGGAACTCCGCCGTCGGGGCCGAGGGGCTCGGCGGACACGACCTCCGCGACCCGTCGCCCGCCGAGCGCGCGGCGGGACTTCACGCGGGAACCGGGCGGCACCGCGTACGAGGGCCTTCAGAGCTCAGTGAAGAGCTCAGTGAAGGGTGAGCGTGACGTTGTCGATCAGCCGGGTGGACCCCACCCGCGCGGCCACCGCGAGGACCGCCTCGCCCGTGTGGCCGTCGCCGACCTCGGTGAAGGTGGCCGGGTCGACCAGGACCAGATAGTCGACGGCCAGCGACGGCTCGGCCGCCAGAACGGCGAGCGCGGCCCGGCGGATCTCCGCCGGCGTGCGCTGCCCGGCCCCCGCGTACAGCGCGCGGGACAGGGCCAGAGCGGCCACCCGGTCCTCCGGCGACAGGTAGCGGTTGCGGCTGGACAGCGCCAGCCCGTCCGGCTCGCGGACCGTGGGCGCCCCGACGACGGAGACCGGCAGGTTCAGATCGGCGACCATCCGGCGGATCATCGCGAGCTGCTGGGCGTCCTTCTGCCCGAACACCGCCACATCCGGCTGGACCAGGTTGAACAGCTTCAGCACCACGGTCAGCATGCCGTCGAGGTGCCCCGGCCGGAACTCTCCCTCGACGATCGAGCCCATCCTCCCCGCGGAGACGCCGACCTGCCTGTCCGGCAGGTACATGTCCTCGACCGACGGGGCGAACACCAGGTCCACTCCCTCGGCCGCGCAGACCTCCAGATCGGCATCGAACGTACGGGGATAGCGGGAGAAATCCTCGTTTGGGCCGAACTGAAGCGGGTTCACGAAGACGCTCACCGCCACGTGGGCCGCCCTCTGCCGGGCCAGCCGGATGAGCGAGCGGTGTCCCTCGTGCAGCGCGCCCATGGTCGGCACGAGCGCCAGCGTGCTCCCGCCCACGGAGGCGCCCGCGCCGATCCCCAGGGCTTCTCGGGCCTTGAGCAGCCCTGCGCGGTCGTCCGCCACGATCAATGGAACCTCCCGGGGGTGCTCCGGCCTGCCGGCCGGAGAGGGGGCGACGTTCATCGGAATTCCTGGAGAGTGGAGACCCCCGACCTCAAGCGTACGGAGGGAGAGAACGACACCGACCGGCTCCCCCCGTAGACCGCCCCCTCCGTCAGGCCGGTCTCAGGTCCACACGTTGCCCCCCAGGGCGTCCAGGAGGCGTTCGGCGGCCTCGGGCTTGAGCAACCCGGCCGCCAGCGCCCGATCGGCCGTGAGCCTGGCCAGCGCCACGTAAGCGTCCGCGGCCTCCGGGGCCGCGAGGATCAGCGCGTCCACGTGCCTGCGGACGGTACCCGCGTCACCGCGCACCACCGGGCCGGTCAGCCCCGAGATGCCGAGCCTCAGCACGTTCTCCAGCGCCGCGCCGAGCAGCGGACCGAGCATCCGCCCCGGCTGCTCCACCCCGATCTTCTCCAGCAGTTCGGAGGACTCCGCGATGAGCGTCACCATGTGGTTGGCCGCTCCCGCGAGGGCCGCGTGGTAGAGCGGCCTGTCCTCGTCGGCGATCCAGACCGGCTCGCCCTCCATCTCGATGACGAGGGCCTCGGCCACCGGGCGGAGCCCTTCGGGCGCGGTCACCCCGTAGGAGATGCCGGTGAGGCGGCGCAGGTCGTCCTCACGGCCGGTGAAGGTCATCACCGGATGCAGCGCCAGCGGCAGCGCTCCGGCCTTGATCGCCGGATTGAGCACGGCCAGGCCGTACGCGCCGCTGGTGTGCACCACCAGCTTGCCCCGCAGGTCCGCACCGGTCTCCACCAGGCCGGAGACCAACTCGGGCAGCGCGTCGTCGGGGACCGTCAGCAAGACGAGGTCCGCTCCGGCCACCACGTCCTGGGGCCGTACGGGGACGAGCCCGAGGCGCTCGACCGCACGCTCCCTGGAGTCGTCGGAGACACCGCTCGTCGCGACGATCCGGTGTCCCGCCCTGACGAGCGCCGCGCCGAGCGCAGAGCCGACCTTGCCGGCTCCGATCACTCCGACGGCCAGCCGTGCCGGGCGATCGACTGCGTCCATGACGTCACGTCCTTCGACCATGTGGGGCTTCGTGCCTGATTGACCAGCGTAACGGGCCGCGCCGCCGCAACCGCGTCAAGACGCGTGTTCCGGCGTGACGGCCCTGTTTCACCCCGGGAGCCCGGAAGCGGGCCCCGGGAGCGCATGAGACCCGCCGGGAGTCCGGCCCACCCGGTGATCGAGGTGACAGCGCGTCGACCTCCCGCCGGGATCCCCGAACCGGGCGACACACACCGTACGGGGCCCGCACGGAGCCGGAGAACCCGGCCCACCCGGCGATCCAGGCGGCGACGCGCCGACACGGCGTCAACAACGATCGTGCGATCCGGTGACAGAATGCAGTCATGTACCCAGCCGAAGCGTCAGCGCGAGTTGATCTCGTTCCTCCGCCTCGGCGGGTAGCGTCTGAGAGTGTGTGGCTCACCTGGCGCGCCGCGATGGAGCACGCGCTCTACGGCGAGAGCGGCTTCTACCTCCGCGAACGACCCTCCAGTCACTTCCGGACCTCGGTCGGCGCCTCCCCCGTCTTCGCCGAGGCCGTGCTGCGCGAACTGACCTCGGTCGACGAGGCGCTCGGCGGCCCCCAGGTGCTCGACCTGGTCGACATCGGCGCCGGTGAGGGCCTGCTGGCGGCCGGGGTGCTCGCCGCCGCACCGCCCGCGCTGCGATCGAGGCTCCGAGTGACCGCGGTGGATCTGGCGGCCAGGCCGCCGGCGCTGCCCGAGGAGATCGTCTGGGCGAAGGCCGCGCCGGACGGGATCTGCGGCCTGGTGATCGCCAACGAGTGGCTGGACAACGTTCCCGTCGACATCGTGGAGCAGACCGCCGACGGCCCCCGGCTGGTCCTGGTCAACGTCACCGACGGTGAGGAGCGGCTCGGTGGCAGACCCGCCGAGGCGGATCTCGCCTGGCTGGCCCGCTGGTGGCCGATGCGCGCCACCGGTGAGCGGGCCGAGATCGGCAGGCCACGCGACCGGGCCTGGGCCTCGGTGATCGTGCGGTTGGCACGTGGCCGGGCGATCGCGATCGACTACGCCCACTCCCTGACCGACCGGCCGCCGTACGGCACGCTGGCCGGATACCGCGACGGGGCGATGGTCGCGCCGGTGCCCGACGGCTCGTGCGACATCACCGCCCACGTGGCACTCGACGCCTGCGCGGCCGCAGGTGAGAGCGCCGGGGCCGTCACGACGGCGCTGACCACGCAGCGGGAGGCGCTGCGCGCCCTTTGCGTCACCGGGAACCGCCCGCCGGTCGAGCAGGCCAGGATCGACCCGCGCGGCTACCTGCACGCCCTCGCGCGGGCCTCCGAGGAGGCGGAGCTGATCGCTCCCGGCGGCCTCGGCGGCTTCGGCTGGCTCTCCCAGACCCGCCTCTGAGTGGGCCGAACGAGGATTCTTCCCGCCTCGTAGGGTCGGTGCCATGAGCACTCCCTCGACACACGCCGTTCCCGCCGGGCCCACGGCCTCTCTCCGACTGGCCGTCCGGAACTCCGCCGCCTTCTGGACGGCTCTCGCCCGCACCCGGGGAAGCGAGCTGATCCGCCGCCCCGGCTTTCTCGCCTCGGACGGACGGGAGCGCGGCGGGCTGCGGATCCTGCTGCTCTCCCCGGACCCCGGTCCGGACGATCTCGCCGAACTGACGGACCTGGCCCGGCGCCGGCTTTCCGACGGGGTCATCGTCGAGGACCCGTTCGGCTCGGTCGACATGAGCGCTCTGGGCCTGGCCCCGGGGCGGCTCCCCATCATGATCCGCCACCCCGGTCCGCTCCCCGCGCCACCGGCCGTGGAGATCACCCACGTGGAGACGACGGCACAGCTGCGGACCGCGGAGAACATCGTGGTCCACGGATTCCCGCTGACCAACTTCCAGCCCTACCGCCCGGGTGACGCCTTCTCCGAGGACCTGCTGGGCCACCCCGGCGTCGATCTGTTCCTCGCCGCGCGGGACGGGGTGCCCGCCGGAGCCTGCATGACCGTCGTCGACGGCACGGTCGGCGGGACCTACTGGGTGACCACCCTGCCCGGCCACCGCTCCCGCGGAGTCGGCCGGGCGCTCATGCACGCGGTCCTGGCACACCTGGGGGACCTCCCCGCCACCCTGACCGCGGCCAAGGCCGGCAAGCCGCTCTACGACTCCCTCGGCTTCGACACCATCACCGATGCGACCTGGTGGATGTGACAGGGCAACGGAACCCCGCCTGGGAGCCGAGCCGCGGTACCGGTCAAAAGTACGGCCGAGCCGGTGCGAACCCTGCTTTTGACCGATGCCCGGTACCGGACCGGGTCCGCAGAATGCCTCCATGCCAAACGAAGACCCCCTACGGCGCCGAATGCCGAGGGTCTGAGCTGCGCCGATACCGCTACGGCCCCCTCGAATGGCTCTGGCGCCGGGCCACCTGGGCCCAGCGCCCGCCCTTGCGCCGCTCCCCCTGACACCACCGCGCGGCGAGCCGGTTCAGACCCGTACGTCGAGGGCGGTGAGGCCGCGGATGATGTAGCCAGGGCCCCAGCCGGGCTCGGTGGCGAGTTCCAGCTTCGGTGCCTTACGGAGCAGGGCGCCGAAGGACTCGATCAGTTCGATTCTGGCCAGGGGGGCGCCCAGGCAGAAGTGGATGCCCGCGCCGAAGGAGATGTGCGGGTTGTCCACCCGGCCGACGTCGAAGCGGTCGGGGTCGGCGAAGACCTCGGGGTCCCGGTTGGCCGAGCCGAACAGCAGCGCCACCTCGGTGCCGCGCGGGATGTCCACCCCGCCGACGGTGATGTCCTCCAGGACCCAGCGCTCGAACATCTGCAGCGGGGTGTCCCAGCGCATCATCTCCTCGATCGCGGTGGGCAGCAGGCCGTGGTCGGCGCGGAGCCGCTCCAGCTCGGCCGGGTTGCGGAAGAGCGACCACCAGCCGTTCCCGGTGACGTTGACCGTGGCCTCGTGCCCGGCGTTGAGCAGCAGCACGCAGGTGCCGACCAGTTCCTCCTCGGTGAGCTTGTCGCCCTCCTCGGCCACCAGGGCGAGCGCGCTGATCAGGTCGTCGCCGGGGTTCGCCCGGCGGGCGCGGGCCAGCTCGACGAGGTAGGCGGAGAACTCCTCGGCCGCGCGTACCGCGGTGTGCTGGGCCTCGACGGAGGGGTTCAGCTCGTACATCCCGCAGATGTCGGCGGACCAGGGGCGGAGCAGGTGGCGGTCGGCCTCGGGCACGCCGAGCATCTCCGCGATCACGGTCACCGGGAGCGGCTCGGCGACCTCGGAGATCAGGTCTCCGCCGCCGCGCTCGACGAAGCGGTCCACCAGCTCCCCGGCGATCTCGGCGACCTTGGGGCGGAGCGCCTCGACCATGCGCGGGGTGAACGCCTTGGAGACCAGGCGCCGGAGCCGGGTGTGCACCGGTGGCTCGACGTCGAGCATCCCGGCCCTGACCACCCGCCAGAACGGGTCCTGGAACTCGGGGTCGTCGGGCCTGCCGAACTCGGCGTGGGTCGCCATGTGCAGGTAGGAGCGGCCGAGCCGACGGTCGCGCAGCAGCGCGTTGACGTCGGCGTGCCGGGCGACCAGCCACTGGCCGGTCGGTTCAAAGAAACTGACCGGCCGCTGCCGCCTCAGCTCGTCGTAGACGTCGTACGGATGGGCGACGAATTCCGGATTCCAGGGATCAAAGCGCACATGGACATCGTAATGTCGCCCCATGTGTCAATTGCCTGGTCCGCCCCCTGGAGCTGGGCCGACGTTCGACAGCCCGGCCGCCGCCCCGCGACGGATGCGCTACGCCTCGGTCGGCTCGTCCGACTTCTCGGACCGGGCCGCCTTGGTGCGCAGCCGGATGTTCAGCAGCTCCACGACGAGCGAGAAGGCCATCGCGAAGTAGATGTAGCCCTTGGAGATGTGCTGCCCGAGGCCCTCGGCGATCAGCACGACGCCGATCAGCACCAGGAACGACAGGGCGAGCATCTTGATGCTCGGGTGCTTGTCCACGAAGCGGCTGATCGGGCCTGAGGCGAAGAGCATCACCAGGACCGAGACGATCACGGCCGCGATCATGACGCCGAGCTGGTCGACCATGCCGACCGCGGTGATGACCGAGTCGAGGGAGAAGATGATGTCCAGCAGCATGATCTGGGCGATCACGGAGCCGAAGGAGGCCGCGACCTTGGTGCTGCCGTGCCCGGACTTGCCCTCGACGTTGTCGTGTATCTCGATGACGCTCTTGCCGAGCAGGAAGAGCCCGCCGCCGAGCAGGATGAGATCTCGTCCCGAGATCTCCTGCCCCAGGACCTCGAAGAGCGGCGCCGTGAGTCTCACCACCCACGACAGTGCCAGCAGCAGCAACAGCCGGCTGAGAAGGGCCGCGAGGAGACCCAACTTGCGCGCCTTGTCCCGTTGCTCGGGCGGAAGCTTCCCCGCCAGGATCGAGATGAAGATGATGTTGTCGATGCCTAGCACGATCTCCAGAGCGACGAGGGTGACGAACCCTATCCAGATCTCCGGGTTGGTCACCCAGTCCAACATCTGAGCCTCCAGCTCGCCTTACTTGATCACTACCGGCACGACGAGGTTTGTCGTTCGGCGTTGTTCACCCACTACCAGGACAGACATCACCCGCCGCCGGACGCCACCCGGCTCACTGCCCAGACGAACGGGATCCATCGTGAGTTCCCGAACCCAAGGGACATCGCTTGCGAATTCCCGGCAGAGGTCGGTTATAGTTCCCCCGTAGGTCATGAGTGCCAGTGACAAGCCCCGGCTCGCTGGCCGGCAACCCTCGCGTCCGCGGCGGGGTGCCCCGGGTGAGGACCTGGTCCGGCACGAGGTGTGCCGGGCAAGCGCGGGCTCCAGGCACCTGTGCCACGGGTTGGGGTCCGATGACCTCGAAGGAGCCCTGGCATGTCCATACTGACGATCTCCACCGCCGTAGCCGCCGACACGGCCACCCCCGCGACCCGTACGTCCGGCGACCGGCCGATCCCCGCCGTGCTCGGTTCCGATCTGGAGGTTCCGGTCAGGGGCGGCAGGCTCGTCCGCTACGCCAACCTCGACTACGCCGCGAGCGCCCCCTGTCTGGAGCCGGTGAGCGCCGCCGTCGCCGCCGCGCTCCCGGCGTACTCCAGCGTCCACCGAGGCGCCGGGTACGCCTCCCAGCTGACCACGGCCCGCTACGAGCAGGCCAGGCAGACGGTGCGTGCCTTCGTCGGTGCCCGTCCCGGCGACTCGGTGATCTTCACCAGGAACACCACGGACGCGACCAACCTGCTGGCCCGCAGCCTGCCCGAGGGCACCACCGCCGTGGTCTTCGACACCGAGCACCACGCCTCGCTGCTGCCCTGGAAGCGTGCCCTGCGGCTGCCGGTCCCCGCCTTCCCCGGCGAGGCGGTCCGCGCCGCCGACGAGGCCCTGGCCTCGGTCGAAGGCCCCAAGCTGCTGGTCGTGACCGCCGCCTCCAACGTCACCGGGGAGCTGTGGCCGATCGCCGCGCTGGCCCACATCGCCCACCGCCACGGCGCCCGCGTCCTCGTCGACGCCGCGCAGCTCGTCCCGCACCGCCGCCTCAACCTGACCGCGCTCGACCTGGACTACGTGGTCTTCTCCGGTCACAAGCTCTATGCCCCGTTCGGCGCCGGCGCGCTGATCGGCCGTTCCGACTGGCTGGCCGACGCCGAGCCGTACCTGCGGGGCGGCGGGGCGGTGAGGGCGGTGAACGACGACGGGACCGAGTGGCACGACGACCCCGAGGCCCGCCACGAGGCCGGAACCCCGAACGTCCTGGGTGCCATCGCGCTGGCCGCGGCCTGCGACGCCCTGACCGCCACCGGCTGGACCCCGCTGGTCCACGAGGAGGAGCGTCTCCTCGACCGGCTGCGCGCGGGCCTCGCCTCCGTCCCCGGCGTGCAGGAGCTGTCCCTGTGGGGCCCCGACCACCCGCGCGTCGGCATCGTCTCCTTCGTGGTGAACGGCCGCACCGCCCGCGAGGTCGCCGAGGCCCTGTCCGGCGACTACGGCATCGGCGTCCGGGACGGCAAGTTCTGCGCCCACCCCTTCGTACGGCACCTGCTGGACGCCAAGGACGGCGGCTGTGACGACCCCGCCGCCTCCGCGGTGCGCGCCTCCATCGGCATCGGCACCACCTCCGAGCACGTCGACCGGCTGATCGCCGCCCTGCGGGATCTTGCCTCGCGCGGCTGACGTGACAGCATAGGCATATGAACGAGCCTCGCCGTGAGCTGAGCGTGGGGATGGGCGCGGGCGCCGCCGCCGTGCGGGAGGCGCACGGCAAGGAGCTCGCGACCGAGGACATGATCCTCAACATCGGGCCGCAACATCCGTCCACGCACGGCGTGCTGCGGCTGCGGCTCACCCTGGACGGGGAGCGGATCAGCTCGGCCGAACCGATCGTGGGCTACATGCACCGGGGCGCGGAGAAGCTGTTCGAGGTGCGTGACTACCGGCAGATCATCGTGCTGGCCAACCGGCACGACTGGCTGTCGGCGTTCGCCAACGAGCTGGGCGTCGTCCTCGCGGTGGAGCGGATGCTCGGCATGGAGGTGCCGGTCAGGGCGGTCTGGACCCGCACGCTGATGGCCGAGCTCAACCGGGTGCTCAACCACCTGATGTTCCTCGGCTCCTACCCGCTGGAACTCGGCGCGATCACCCCGATGTTCTACGCGTTCCGGGAACGCGAGACCCTCCAGGCCGTGATGGAGGAGATCGCCGGCGGCCGGATGCACTACATGTTCAACCGGGTCGGCGGCCTGAAGGAGGAACTGCCCGAGGGGTGGCTGGGCCGGGTCTCGACGGCCGTGGCCGACGTGCGGCGACGGCTGCCCGACATCGAGAGCCTGATCGCCGGAAACGAGATCTTCCTCGCCCGTACCCGCGGGGTGGGCGTGCTGGACCGCGAGACGGTCATGCAGTACGGCGTGAGCGGCCCGATCGCCCGTGCCTCCGGCGTCGACCTCGACCTGCGCAGGGACGAGCCCTACCTCGCCTACGGCGAGCTGCCGGTGAAGGTGGTCACCCGCTCCGCCGGGGACTGCCACGCCAGGTTCGAGGTGCTGCTGGAGCAGGTGAAGGTCTCCCTGGACCTGGCGGACGCCTGCGTGCGGCGGCTCCGCGAACTGCCCCAGGGGCCGATCAACCAGCGCCTGCCCAAGGTGCTGAAGGTCCCCGAGGGCCACACCTACGCCTGGACGGAGAACCCGCTCGGCCTCAACGGCTACTACCTGGTCTCGCGCGGGGAGAAGACACCGTGGCGGATGAAGCTCCGGTCCGCCTCCTTCAACAACGTCCAGGTGCTGCGCGAGATGCTCCCCGGCAACCTGGTCTCCGACATGGTCGCCATTCTGGGCTCGTTGTTCTTCGTCGTCGGCGATATCGACAAGTGAGGCACGGTCAGGAGCGCATGATCGAACCCGGCGGAGACCAGCGGAGGACGACTCCCCCGACGACACCCGCGTCCCCCGCCGATCCCGGCGACTCACCGGCCGTCGGCAGGCCACCGCGGGACCGGTACGTCGACTGGTTGCGCGCGTTCAGCCTGCTCGTCGTGGTGGTCTGGCACTGGGCTTTCACGATCCTCCAGTGGGGGCCGGACGGCCCCTCGCCGACGAGCCCGCTGGGCTTCACCTCGGGGCTGTGGATCCTGACCTGGCTGCTGCAGGTGTTGCCGCTCTTCTTCTACGTGGGCGGGTACGTCCACCTGCTGTCCTGGAACCGCGCCTGCGAAGGCGGGATGGGCATCGGCACCTTCGTGTGGCGGCGCATCCGCGGCCTGGCGATCCCGACGCTGGCGCTGGCCGGAACCTGGATCGTGCTGGGCGCGCTCGTGACCTGGGCGTTCGGGATCAGGTGGATGAACCGGGTGGTCCTGCTCGTCATCAGCCCGCTCTGGTTCATCGGCGTCTACCTCGTGCTGATCGCCCTGCTCCCGGTCGCGCTCTGGCTGCACCGGCGCTTCGACGTGCTGATCCTGATCTGGCTGGCCGGGGCGGCGCTCGTCGTCGACGTGCTGCGGCTGCGCTACGGGTACGAGGCCGTGGGCTGGCTCAACATGATCATTGTCTGGGGGCTGGCCCACCAGGCCGGGTTCTTCTACGCGAGGGTGGTGGCGCTTCCCCGCCGCTTCGACATCGCCATCCTGTGGACCGGGCTGTTCGCGCTCTTCGGCCTGGTCTACTCGGACATCTACCCGGGCTCGATGGTCGGCGTGCCCGGCGACAAGCTGTCCAACATGGCGCCGCCCACCTTCGTCATCGTGGCGTTGCTGATCTTCCAGATCGGCCTGGTGGAGGTGCTGAGGCCGGCCATGGAGCGCCTGCTCGACCGTCCCAGGTGGCAGCGCGTGAACGAGACGGTGAACCGGTTCGCGCTCCCGCTCTTCCTGTTCCACACGACCGGCATGGCCATCTGGGTGGCGCTGACCTGGTGGCTGGCGGGCAGCAGGCCGGGCAGCCTGGTCCGGCCCGACCTGCTCTGGTGGCTGGAACGCCCCCTGGCCGTCGCCGGAGCACTGGTGTGCACCCTTCCGGTCATCATGCTCTTCGGCCGGAAGTGGGCCAGGAGGCGCTGACGCGTCCCCTCAGCGGTCGTCGTCCGCGGAGTCCTTGGGCACCTTGCAGCAGTGCTCCAGGTACAGGGCCGCGCAGACCAGCAGCACGCACACCAGCGCCGACCCGCCGGTGATGAAGAAGTCCTGACGGGGCACCCTCTGGTCGAGCAGTTCGGCGGTGTAGAGAGTGAACCCGGCGAAGAGTCCCGCGAAGACCGCCCCGGCGTACGCGGAGGCCTTGGCCAGGGCCGCCAGCCGGGCCACCGCCAGGGCATCGACGGGCTTGGTGTCGGGCCTGCGCTCGATCCTGGCCTTCGTCATCCACCCGCTGTAGGCCTCGCCGATCGCCAGCACGAGCACCGTCGGGATCGCCGTCCACGGCATGGTCGGCAGGGACACGTAGAGCGGCTTGAGCAGCGCCCAGGTGAGGATGGTGACCACGACGAAGAGCCCGACGAGGACGCCGGGACGGCTGGGCCTCACGCGGCCTCCCGCAGGACCAGCTCGGGGCGGGGCCGCACGTAGTCCTGGTCGAGACCGGCCAGCAGATCGGCCACCCGACGCCCGGACAGGACCGCGTCCGGATCGGCCCGCACCCACGGGACCAGCACGAACGCCCGCTCGTGCGCCCTGGGATGCGGCAGGGTCAGGTCTGGGTCGTCCATCACGACGTCTCCCACGGTGATCAGATCGACGTCCAGGGTGCGCGCTCCCCAGCGCTCCACCCGGACCCGTCCGAAGGCGTTCTCCACACCTTGAGCACGATCGAGGAGGGCCCGGGGTTCCAGCGCGCTCTCGGCGATCACCACCGCGTTGAGGTAGGCACCCTGCTCCGGGCCGCCGACCGGGTCGGTCTCGTAGACCGGCGACACCGCGACGAGCGTGAGCCCCGGCTTGGCGAAGAGGGCGTCGAGCCCGCCCCGCAGAGTGCCGAAGCGGTCGCCCAGGTTACTGCCGAGCGCCAGGACCACCCTCATACCCGGCCCCGGGTGATCGTCACGATCACGTCGTCGAACGGCAGCGGGATCGGCGCGGCGGGCTTGTGCACGCTCACCTCCGCCGACCGGACGAGCTCGCGGGCCAGGCAGACATCGGCCAGGCGCTGGGCCAGGGTCTCGATCAGGTCGACCGGCTCGCCCGCCACGACCCTCGCCAGATCCTCGGCGAGCTCGCCGTAGTGGACCGTCCTGCCGAGGTCGTCGCGGGCCGCCGCGGGCGCCGTGTCGAGGAAGAGCGTGACGTCGACGACGAACTCCTGGCCGAGCTCCCGCTCCGCCGCCAGCACGCCGTGCCGCCCGCGCACCCGCAGCCCCTTCAGGCTGATCCGGTCCGCCACCTGGCCCGACGGCAGGCCGTACGTCGTATCCGCCGGACCCCCCAGCGGGTCCTGGAGCGGATCGCCGATCAGGTCCGCGACGTCGTCGTTGATCCGCAGGGGCCGCTGGTCCTGGGATCCGTCACCGGCCCGTACCTCGGCCACCCGGGAGGCGTTCCCGTCGGGCCGTTCGCCGGTGCGCTCGCTCACGCCACCTCCTCTTCCTCTTCGTCGTCGTCACCCTGCAGCACGGGTGAGCCGTGGTGCAGCCAGAGCCGCCATCCCGCGGACGTGCGCACGAAGGTGTTGCTCGCCACCACCTTGCCCGCGGCGAAGCTGGAATCACCCTCGTCTCCCGCGGTGAGGATGTTCTCCTCACAGGTGAGGATGGCGACGTCACCCAGGACCATGACGCGGACGTCTGTCAGCACGAACTGGATGTAGGGCGTGTTGGCCATGATGAGCGCCCATGAGCGCAGCACCTCCTGCCGGCCGTTCACGATCGGCCACCCGGGGTGCACGCAGCTCACCTGCTCGCCATCGATGTCCTCGGCCCAGATCTCGGTCATCTTGTCGAGGTCGGCGTCCTCGATGGCGGTGTAGAACGCCTGGTTGACCGTCTCGACGGCGGTGGTGTCGACGCTCATGGTCTCGCTCTCTGAACTGCGGCGGCCACACGGACGGCGTCCGCGTTCGGGCGGACATCGTGCACACGCACGCACCAGGCCCCCGCCTGGGCGACGAGGGCGGTCACGGCGAGCGTGGCGTCGTCACTGCGGCTGAAAGGACGCGGTGTGCCGTCCGGGGCGGCCAGCAGGCGACCCAGGAATCGTTTCCGTGAGGCCCCGACGAGCAGCGGACGGCCCAGTTCGGCGAGCCTGTCGAGGCCCGCGATCAGAGCCCAGTTGTGGTCGGGGTTCTTGGAGAAGCCCAACCCCGGGTCGAGCACGATCTGTTCCTCCGCCACCCCCTCGGCCAGCACGGACTCGACCCGCTTGGTGAGCTCCTGGCAGACCTCGGTCACCACGTCGTCGTACACGGCCCGCTCCTGCATGGCGTGGCTGTGCCCCCGCCAGTGCATCACCACGTACGGCACGCCGGATGCGGCCACGACCCTGGGCATCGCCGGGTCGGCCAGCCCTCCGCTGACGTCGTTGACCAGTTTCGCCCCGGCCTCCACCGCCACCTGGGCGACCTCGGCCCGCATGGTGTCGACGCTGACGGCGACCCCCGCGCGGCTCAGCTCCCTGATGACCGGCTCGACCCTGGCCACCTCCTCCTCCAGCGGCACCCGCGCGGCGCCCGGCCTGGTGGACTCGCCTCCCACATCGACGATGTCGGCCCCCTGCTCGACCAACTCCAGGCCGTGGCGCACGGCCTCCGCGGGGTCGAACCATCGGCCGCCGTCGGAGAAGGAGTCGGGAGTCACGTTGACCACGCCCATCACGAGACACCGGCCCACGTCCGGCAGCCCGGGCACACTCCACGTAGTCATGCGGACAAGCCTAGGCGTTGCGTACCGTCCGCCCGTCTCGCGGGTCCGGCTTGTGCCGCCACGGATCCGTACACCCGTCACGGAGCGGACGGCCTTTGGTCGGGGTGTCCGGCCTGCATCCGTCCTCCTCCGGGGGGACCCTGGGCGTGTTCGCCGCGATCCGAAGATCGCAGAGCACCCGGCCCTGCCGGGTATGGCGATATTAGCCGGATCAAGGTCAGCTTGGGGGATTTCTCTGGGCGACAACGCGGAACCCCGCCCGGGCCGCCGGCGGGCGGTCCTGACGGGGTTGTCGCGGACGCTCTGGGAGACGGGGATCAGCGGATGATCAGGGCCATCGCCTCGGCGCGGGTCCTGTCGCTGTTGCGGAAGTCCCCGCGCACCGCCGAGGTGATCGTCTTGGCGCCGGGCTTGCGGACGCCCCGCATGGTCATGCAGAGGTGCTCACACTCGATCACGACGATGACCCCGCGCGGCTCCAGCACCTCCATGAGCGCGTCGGCGATCTGGGAGGTCATCCGCTCCTGCACCTGGGGACGCCTGGCGTAGACGTCGACCAGGCGGGCGAGTTTGGACAGGCCGGTGACCTGCCCCTTCTCGTTGGGGATGTAGCCGACGTGGGCCACACCGTGGAACGGCACGAGGTGGTGCTCGCAGGTCGAGTAGACCTCGATGTCGCGGACCAGCACCATCTCGTCGTGGTCGACGTCGAAGACCGTGGTCAGCACGTCCTCGGGGGTCTGCCCCAGTCCGGCGAACTGCTCCGCGTAGGCACGGGCGACCCGGGCCGGGGTGTCCCGGAGACCGTCGCGGTCGGGATCCTCACCGATGGCGATGAGGATCTCGCGGACCGCGCTCTCCAGCCGGACCGTGTCGACCGGCAGTGGCTTGACACCCACGCTCAGTTCCCGTCCCTCTGCACGGGGTCGGGCTGGCCCGAGCCGTTGGGGAGGGCGCCGTTACCCTCGGTCACCTGCTCACCGGGGGGAAGCGAGCCGTTGCCGGACTGCTCCTTGCGGGACAGGATCGGCGGGCGGTTGGAAGGCAGCCGCTTGCCGTAGCCGGAGTAGGAGGGCCTCTTCTCCTTGACGACGACCGGGGCGAAGATCTGCAGAACCTGCTCGCGGGAGAGAGTCTCCTTCTCCATCAGCTCCAGCACCAGGTTGTCGAGCACGTCGCGGTACTCGACGAGGATCTCCCAGGCCTGGTCGTGGCCCGACTCGATGAGGCGGCGGACCTCCTCGTCGATCGTGGAGGCGATCTTCTCGGAGTAGTCGCGCTCGTGTCCCATCTCACGGCCGAGGAAGACCTCGGCGTTGCCACTGCCGAACTTACGGGCGCCGAGCTGCTCGCTCATGCCGTACTCGGTGACCATGCGGCGGGCGATGGAGGTGGCCTTCTCGATGTCGTTGGAGGCGCCGGTGGTGGGCTCGTGGAAGACGAGCTCCTCAGCCGTGCGGCCACCGAGCAGCATCGCGAGCTGGTCCAGCATCTCCGAGCGGGTCGCCAGGAACTTGTCCTCCATCGGCAGCGTCATCGTGTAGCCGAGGGCGCGTCCGCGGGACAGGATCGTGATCTTGTGGACCGGGTCGGAGTTGGGCAGCGCGTGCGCGACCAGGGCGTGACCGCCCTCGTGGTACGCGATGATCTTCTTTTCCTGGTCCGACATGACCCGGGACTTGCGCTCCGGACCGGCCATCACGCGGTCGATGGACTCCTCAAGGAGCTCCATCGTGATCAGCTTCTGGTCGGCCCGCGCGGTGAGCAGCGCGGCCTCGTTGATCACGTTGGCCAGGTCGGCACCGGTGAAACCGGGCGTCCTGCGGGCGATGATGTCGAGGTCGACGCCCTCGGCGAACGGCTTGCCACGACCGTGCACCTTGAGGATGCCCTTGCGGCCCTCCAGGTCGGGGCGGTCGACGGTGACCTGGCGGTCGAAACGGCCGGGACGCAGCAGCGCCGGGTCGAGGATGTCGGGCCGGTTGGTCGCGGCGATCAGGATCACGCCGCCCTTGACGTCGAAGCCGTCCATCTCGACGAGGAGCTGGTTCAGCGTCTGCTCGCGCTCGTCGTGACCACCGCCGAGACCGGCGCCGCGGTGGCGGCCCACCGCGTCGATCTCGTCGATGAAGATGATCGCCGGGGCGTTCGCCTTGGCCTGCTCGAACAGGTCGCGGACTCGCGAGGCGCCGACGCCGACGAACATCTCCACGAAGTCGGAACCGGAGATGGAGTAGAACGGCACCCCGGCCTCACCGGCGACGGCCCTGGCGAGCAGGGTCTTACCGGTTCCCGGCGGGCCGTAGAGCAGCACACCCTTGGGGATCTTGGCGCCGATCGCCTGGAACTTGGCCGGGGCCTGCAGGAACTCCTTGATCTCCTGGAGTTCCTCGATGGCCTCGTCGGCACCCGCCACGTCGGCGAAGGTGGTCTTCGGAGTGTCCTTGGTGATGAGTTTGGCCTTCGACTTGCCGAAGTTCATCACCCGGGAGCCGCCACCCTGCATCTGGTTCATGATGAACAGGAAGATCAGCACGATGATGACGATCGGCAGGAAGCTCACCAGGAGGCTGAGGAGGAAGTTCTCCTTGGGCACGTCGACGGTGTAGCCCTTGTCGAGCTTCTTCGCCCCGACGGCGGTCTGGAGTTGGTCGGCGAGCTGAACGCCCTGGCCGGTCACCCACGAGGAGTAGTAGCGCTTGCCGTCGGTCAGCGTGACCTCGATGCGCTGTTCCTTGTCGATGATCTTCGCGTTGGAGACCTTGCCCTCGCTGATCCAGCTGATGATCTGAGAGGTGTCTCTCTTCTCGAAGTTGCCGTCGCCGCCCCACATGGTGGTGACGAGAAGCAGCAGAACGACGATGCCCAGGATCCACAGCAGTGGCCCACGTGTAAATCGCTTGAGATCCATCCGATGCGGAACCCCGGCGGGCCCGTCCCTTCCTGACCAGAGCCTGGCAACCCCGGGCGGACCCGGGGTTCGCGGTATCCCTAACCGCTCCAACTGACTGTCCGAAAGCGGCGGAGGCCACCTCTTCGGTCGTCCGAAGGTACACCGGCGTGGCGCGCGGGGTCACCGCGCGGACAGCACCGGCTTTCTCTACCAACGTACGTCAGGTAGGTCCGTGTTCCCCGCCGCTATGGGCAATGTCGCGTTTGTGAATGACACACTTCGCGCAGGGCGTACTTTTCAGTCCGCTCCGTACACGTGCGGCGCGAGAGTTCCGATGAAGGGGAGGTTGCGGTAGCGCTCGGCGTAGTCGAGGCCGTAACCGATGACGAACTCGTTGGGAATGTCGAAACCGATGTACTTGACGTCGATCGGCACCTTGACCGCGTCCGGCTTGCGCAGCGCGGCGCATATCTCCACCGAGGCGGGGTTGCGCGACTTCAGGTTGTGCACCAGCCACGACAGGGTCAGGCCCGAGTCGATGATGTCCTCGACGACCAGCACGTGGCGGCCGGCGATGTCGGTGTCGAGGTCCTTGAGCACCCGCACGACGCCCGACGACCTGGTGCCCGCTCCGTAGGACGACACCGCCATCCAGTCCATCTGCACCGGCACGTGCAACGCCCTCGCCAGATCCGCCATCACCATGACCGCGCCCTTGAGCACGCCCACGATCAGCAGATCCCGGCCCGCGTAGTCCTCGTCTATCCGGCTCGCGAGCTCCTTGATCTTGGCCTGGAGCTCTTCCTCGGGAATGAGGACCTTAGAGAGGTCCTTGCCCATGTCGGCTGCGTCCACCTGGGATTTTTCCTTACGAAACGGGGCTGACTGACTGTCTGGCGAGTATCAGGGTGTCATACCGGCGGATCGCCCCCACCCCCCCGGGCACCTCTATCCGCCGCTGTCCCCGCCACTGGGTGACCAGACGGTCCACCTGCAGGACGTGCGAGGCCGCGAGAGTGCCGGGTGGTGCCCCCGCGTCGATCGCCGCTCTCCGCAGCACCCTGCGGCGCACGGCCGCGGGAAGGTGTTCCAGGTCCCGTACGGCCATCGTCACCGGCCCGATATCGCTAAGAGCGCAATCTCGTACCGCGACACGGGCGTAGACCTCGGCGGCCCAGGCGTCGAGCGCGTCGGCGTCGTCACGGCAGAGATCGGCGGTCCTGGCGAGTGCCTCGGCGACGCCGGGGCCGAGTTCGTCCTCCAGGGCGGGGAGCAGCCGCTCGCGGACCCGGACCCGGGCGTAGCGGGCGTCGAGGTTGTGCGGGTCGTCCCACGGGGACAGGCCGAGCGCCGCGCAGGCCGCCACCGTCGTCGCGCGGCCGAGCCCCAGCAGCGGCCGCCGGTAGATCCCGGTCCGCGCGGGCATCCCGGCCAGCGACCGGGTGCCGCTCCCCCTGGCCAGCCTGAGCAGCACGGTCTCCGCCTGGTCGTCCCTGGTGTGCCCGAGCAGCACCACCGCCGCCCCGAGGCGCTCGGCGGCCTGTGACAGGGCCGTGTACCTGGCCGCTCTGGCCGCCGCCTCAGGGCCTCCCGAGGTGCCGACGGAGACCGCGAGCGCCTCGGCGAGGTCGAGCCCCAGACCGGGTGCGAGCCGCACCACGTCGGCCGCGCGCTCCCCGGAGCCCGCCTGCAGGCCGTGGTCGACGGTCAGCAGGCCGGCGCGGAGCCCGGCCCTGGGCGCGGCGAAACCCAGCGCGGCGGCCAGGGCCAGGGAGTCCGCGCCACCGCTGCACGCGGCCAGCACCAGCTCGCCCGGTTCCAGGTGGCCCAGCGCGTGCCGTACGGCACGGCGGACGTCGGCGACGGCGGGATGCGGACCCATGCTCGCCATTGTCCGGCCTCGGACGGGGGGGTGGCGCCGCGCGTCCCCCTCGGGCTCTTTCGGGCCCTAGCCGGAAGTGCCGCCGACCTCGGAGATGGCCGGGGCGTCGATCACCCTGGCGATCCACCGCTCGGGCTTGGAGATCTCTCCCTGGGTGGGAAGGGTCTCGGGCGAGGTCCAGACCTTGTTGAAGCCGTCGATGCCCACCTGGCCCACGACGGTGCGGACGAAGGCCGATCCCTCGGCGTACTGCTTCATCTTGAGGTCGAGGCCGAGCAGCTTGCGGATCGTGCGGTCGAAGCGGGAACCGCCCTCGCGGCGGTGGTGGAACTTGGCCCGGATGTCGGCGACCGAGGGGACCACCGAGGGGCCGACCGCGTCCATGACGTAGTCGCCGTGCCCCTCGACCAGGGTCATCACCGCGGTGAGCCGGTCGAGGATCACCTTCTGCTCGGGCGTCTGGATCGCGTCGATCAGGTTGCCCTCGCCGCCCCTGATGACGTCCGTGAACGTGCCGGCGGCCGAGCGGAGCCGCTCCAGCAGCGCGGGCAGGTCGATGTCGGAGGCCAGCAGGAAGTCCGTCGTCTGCGTCCTGACGTACTCGCGCAGCCAGTGGACTCCGGTGAACTGCACCCGGTGGGTCTCCTCGTGCAGGCAGACCCAGAGGCGGAAGTCATCGGGGTTGACGTTGAGCTCGTGCTCGGCGTGGACGATGTTGGGCGCCACCAGGGTGAGGCGCCCCGTGGCCGCCTGGCCGGTCGGGTCCGGCGGCAGGAACAGCTCGTACTGCCCGAGGACACGGGAGGCGAGAAAGGCCAGCACCGCGCCCACCTCGATCCCGGTGACGCGCGAGCCCATCGCGCCCACGATCGCCGGCGTCTGGCCGGCGCGGGCGGCCATCCGCTCGGTGAGCGGCTCCAGCACCACCCGGAACCCGTCGATGTTGGCCTTGATCCAGCCGGGCCTGTCGACGATGGTCGCGGGCTGTGGCGCGGTCTCGGTGTCGATTCGGGTGAACTCGCGGACGTGCCCCTCGGCCTCACGCGAGAGCCGCCGCAAATCGGCGACGGCCTGCCGGGCCTCCTCTCGGCTCACTTGCGGCCCGGGGCGCACCAGGCGCGTTCCGGTCGCTACGGCAAGATCCCAGTCGATCACCTGCATACCGTCCACCGTACGTGCTCCCTTCCCGGGCCGCGCACCCGGAACCTGTGATCAACTGGCGGCCACCACCGCCGCGAGCCTGTCGAGGGCCGCCTCCGCCTTGCCCCAGCCGGGTGGCACGTCGTCCGCCATGAAGGCGAAGGTCACCAGGCGTCCGGCGCGCGTGGTGGTCATACCCGCCAGCGTGTTGACCCCGTCCAGGGTGCCCGTCTTGGCGCGGACGAGCCCGTAGGCGGAGCGCGTCTTGT
The DNA here is from genome assembly GCF_040678965.1 of Streptosporangium sp. NPDC049248. Lineage (NCBI taxonomy): Bacteria > Bacillati > Actinomycetota > Actinomycetes > Streptosporangiales > Streptosporangiaceae > Streptosporangium > Streptosporangium sp. NPDC049248. Next base: position 65,825 of record NZ_JBFAQY010000023.1, on the reverse strand, counting down.
CGAACCTGTGCCCGAGGGTGCCGCTGAAGCCGGCGATCGGCATGCCGCTGACGATCGGGTTCAGGCCGGGATTGGCCGGGGAGGCCGCCACCGCGACCAGGCGGGCCAGGGCCTCGGGGGTGATGCGGTTTCTGGGGGACAGCCCGCTGCCGTCGAAGACCAGCACGCCCTTGCCCGCGCCGAGCCTGGCCAGCACCTTGGCGACGGCCCGGGCGCCACCGTCGAAGGAGGCGGGCTCGCCCTCCTTGATCGCCACGTGCCTGGCCAGCGCCTCGGAGAGGTCGTTGTCGCTGAGCGTGAGTGCCCGCTCGACCAGGGCGTAGACCGGCGCGGACTCGACCCTGGCGATCTCCTGGGCACCGGCCGGCGCCGTGGCCCGCCTGGCGGACTTGGAGACCGTGATGCCGTACTTCGACAGCAGCGACACGAACGCGCCGTGCGCCGCGCGGGAGGGGTCCGAGGTTCTCTGGCCGCCGCTGGAGACCCTGCCCTCGTCGACCATGAGCGCGGTGACGGGGGCCACGCTGCCCTCGGGCACGTAGCCCGGCTTCCACGACGCGGCGGTGCGCGGCCCCACGTAGAGGGAGTCGTCGTAGGCCACCGTCACCTTGGACGTCCCCGCCGCCTTGAGCGCCCTGGCGGTGCGCGAGGCGAGGGTGGCGAGCGAGGCGGGCTTGGGATAGACCTGGCTCGCCGCCGTTCTCGGGCTCGCCAGGGTGGGGTCGCCGCCGCCGACGAGGACGATCGAGCCCGGCGAGGAGCCCCGCACCACCCGGGTGCTCAGCCTGGTGTCGGGCCCCAGCGAGGCCAGCGAGGCGACAGAGGTGACGACCTTGGTGGTGGAGGCGGGGGTGATGCCCTTGGCCTCGTGGCTGCCGAACAGCACGGCGCCCGTCTCCGCGTCGACGACCACCGCCCCGACGCTTCCCCCCAGGGCGGGGTCCCCCAGCGCCTCGGTCAACCGCCCTGCCAAAGTACTCTTGGCGGGGAGAGGTCCGTTCCCCCCCGCGGCCAGCACCGGACCCGCGGTGATGACCGGGACGGGGGGCGGCGCCGCCGGCGCGACACGCTCGGACTCACCTTTGACCAGCGCACCGCTGGTGATCAGGTGTGCCCCGGCCGCGACGACGAAAATCTGCAGCAGGACGAGAGTGACCAAGGCCACCCACCGCTCACGCCGCATTACGTCGCCGACCTCTCATCATCAGTACCCAAAAGGCATAAAACGCCTACGAGACATTAACGCCCAACCGGGGGTGCCCGGGGGTCTGAGTGGAGGAAACGCGGTGGAGTTCGACGTTCTCGTTGAGATTCCCAAGGGGCAACGGAACAAGTACGAGGTGGACCACGAGTCAGGCCGCATCAGGCTCGACCGCATGCTCTTCACCTCCACGCAGTACCCCGCCGACTACGGCTTCATCGAAGACACGCTGGGCGAGGACGGTGATCCCCTCGACGCCCTGGTGCTGCTCCAGGAGCCGACCTTCCCCGGCTGCCTGATCAAGTGCCGCGCGGTCGGTATGTTCCGCATGACCGACGAGAAGGGCGGCGACGACAAGGTCCTCTGCGTCCCCGCCACCGACCCCCGGATGGAGCACATCCGCGACATCCACCACGTGCCGGAGTTCGACCGCCTGGAGATCCAGCACTTCTTCGAGGTCTACAAGGACCTGGAGCCCGGCAAGTCGGTCGAGGGCGCCAACTGGGTCGGCAGGGTGGAGGCCGAGGAGGAGATCGTCCGTTCCATCAAGCGCGCCCAGGACGAGGCCCCCGGCAAGCACTGAGCCGTCACGGGTGACGGCTCAGTGCCGCTGAGCCGTCACGCGGGGCGGGTCGCGCCGATGAGGTCGCTGCGCCACATCGGCGCGACCCGGACCACGTCCCCCGTCTGCGGGGCGTGCACCATCAGCCCCCGGCCGACGTAGATCCCCACGTGGTGGATGTCTCCGGGGTTCCCCGTGGCCTGCCCGTAGAAGAGCAGGTCGCCCCGGCGGAGCTCGCTGAGCCGCACGTGCGGGCCCGAGGTCCACTGGGTGCCGGTCCAGTGGTCCATGACGATCCCGACCCGCTCCCAGGCCCGCATGGTCAGCCCCGAGCAGTCATAGGCGGCCGGTCCGTCGGCCGCCCACACGTACGGCTTGTCGAGCTGGGTGAGCGCCCAGTCCGCGGCGATGTCGCCCCTGGCCGACTCGGCGGTCACGTTGAGCGCCCAGCGCGACACGGGCTCCCCCGAGGCCACTCCCATCCGAGCCGCCTCGCGGCGCATCGCGGCCGCCTGGTATCGGGCGCGCTCGGCGTTCTCCCTGGCGACCCTGGCCTGCTCCAGAGCCACCTCGCGCTCCCTGGCGAGTTTCTCGGCCGTACTCCGCGCCTCGTCGGCCAGCTTCTCCAGCCGCGCCTGCTCCTCCTCGATCCGCCGGGTCTCGTCGACCTGTCTGGCGACGGCCTCCTCCGCGGCCTGCTTCGCCTCCGCGGCCTCCGCCTGCGCCTCCCGCTGCCCGGCGTACGCGTCCTCCGCCTGGGCCTGCAGGATGGCGAAGACCTCCTGGGACTCCCGCAGTTGCTTGAGCGTCTCGGCCTGTCCTCCGCCCATGTGGGCCAGAATGCTGGCCCTGCGCAGGTAGCCGTCGTCCGTGGGGCCGCCGTTGCCGGTCATCATGGCCATCATGGGCTGGGCGATGTCCAGTCCCCCGTAGCTCTGGGCGGTGATCGCGGCCACCGCCTCGCGGGCCTTGGCGACCTGGGAGCCGGCGGCCTTCGCCCGCTCGGCCGCCTGGACCGAGAGCTCCTTGGCGCGAGCCGTCTTGACGAGCTCCCCGTTGTACGACTCGACGAGCCTCTCCGCAGTGGTGACCAGCTCCTCCAGCCTGGCCCGCGCCTCGGCGACCAGGACCGTGGTCTCGCCGAGCCGCTCGCCACGCTCGCGGGCCATGGCCCGCGCCTCGGCGACCTCGTCGGCCGACGGGCCCGTCACGCCGCCGGGCGCGGCATCGTCGGCCGGCCCCGACCGGCCGGGCACGGCGCCGGCGGGGAGTCCCTGCCCGGCGATCAGGCAGCAGGCCAGGCCCGCCACCGCGGCGGCATGGCGGCGCCGTCTGACTGAATGCATGCGTCTCCCCCCGGAGTCCCCCTTGAACACCGCTTGCCGCGGTCTCACCGCGGAGCGCGGCGCGTCGCCGCTTGCCAGGCGGCCTACCTCAACATTCCCATTCGTCACTCTACGCACACATGACACTCACGCCGCGTAGTCATCGCCCGCCACAATACCGCCGCTCGCGGAGGGCTCGGCCCGTACCGCCGAAGGGATGCCGAAAGCGTCTCGACGCTCAGACGGCCGGCGTGCTGCCGCCCGGAGGCCGCCGCTCGACGAGGGGTGTGACCGGCCCTCGCGGTGAGGTGGAAGGCCCGGAGAACGCGGGAGAGCCGGGCGGCGGGGGATGCGATCCGGGAAATGTCGGCCGGGAGGCGTCCGGGGACCGCCGCTGAGCGGCCCGCGGATGGCCGAGGACTCCCCGCGGCCCGGGACGCGGAGGTCTCAGGTCTCCCCGTGACGGCCCGGGGCCTGTGGACGGAGCCTGCGGGTCGGCGGGCGGCGGCACGGGGCCGGCATACGGCGGCCGAGGATTCGCCCGCGGCGGCCGGGGGTCCGCCTGCGGGGGCCGGGGGGTCACGCGGGGCGGCCCATGTTCTCCTCGCGGGGGCCTCGGACCGCCCGGGTCCGTCGATCGGTGTGTGTCACGGCAGGGACGGAGGGGCCGGTGCCCGTGGTGGTCGCGGTGCGGGGGGCGCCCGTCCGGCGCACCGGCCCCGGGAGCCCCCGGCAGCACCGGTCCGCCGGCTGAAGGTCTGTTGTCCGGCGGTGCGGGCGGGGTCTCCGCCGGGCGGCCGGTCGGGCCCGGCGCCGGCACCGGCCGGTCGGTCTCGGAGCCGGGCCCGGTGACGCCGACCGGCTCCGTCACTCCGAGCGAGCCGGTCCGCCCGACGGCCGTTTCCGCGCGGACGGGCTCCGGCGCCGGCGGCACGTTCACCCGCCGGCGCTCCCCTGACCGGCCGGGCTCCTCGGGTCCGCGGTACTCCTCCGGCCTCTGGCGCCCCTCCGGCCGCCGGGCGGCCGGAGGCTCCGCCGACGCCGAGAACATCCCCGAGGCGGCACCGGGACTCGCCTCCCCGGACCGGAGGGTGGTCTGGGTGAGGAGCAGAGCGAGCGCCGCCGACGCGGCGACCGCGACCGCCGTACCGGCCATCACGTAGGGCCGGCGACGACCTCCGCGTGCCGTACCGGCGGGAAACCCGGCAGCGTCTAGGGGGCCGACCCGGTGGGCGACGTCGTGCCGGTAGGGGATCCGCCCGGGGTCGGTGAAGCAGTCCATCACCCGCGCGCGCAGCGTCGGCGGCGGCGCGACCACCGGGAGCAGGTCGAAGACCTTGGCCGCGGAGACCTGCCTGACCCGGTGCGGGGCGCAGGTGTCGCACCGGTTCACATGGCGGATCACCCGCTCGCGCGCCCGCGCGGTGAGCTCGCCGGCGAAGCCGGTCAGCACGCGGGCTCGGCTCGCGCAGTCGTGGGGTCCCTTGCGGACGAGGACCTCCGCGGTGACGGTGTCGCGCAGCCGCTCCCTCGCCGATTCGTACCGCGCTGCCGCGACCTTGGCGGTGACGCCCAGGACCGCGGCGAGGTCGACGGGCCCGAATCCGTGCCGGCAGCTCAGATCGAGGACCTCCCGGTCCTCGGGCGGCAGGCTCCGGGTGGCGTTCCACGCCATCACCCGCAGGTCCGCCTCGCCGACGCCCGCGGGAACGGGGACCCGCGGGTCGGGCTCCCCGGCTGGATCGCGCCGCACGCACTCCCCCCGAGCGAGTGCGTACAGCCACGCCTCCAGCCGGCGGGAGTCGGCGAGCGCGTGAACATGGGCCTCGGCCGCGACGAAGGTGTCAAGGAACGCCAGTTCCGCGTCCGCCGAGACGCCGAGCATTGAATGGCAGTATCGATAGACGCTTTCCGCATACGAGTCGTAGAGGCGGGAAAGGGCCGCAGGTTCCCTCGCGCGCAACGCTTCGACCAGGACACCGTCAGTCACGCAACCGAAGGTAAACGATTGGCGACCGTAAGTTCCAGCCGTTTCTACGCGGTGACTCCAACTGTCTCAGCGGAGTCAACAAAATTGGTGAACCATCCCTGGCGACCCGTAATCATAAACATTGAAAAATAGTCATTTATCGCGCTTATCGGTATGGCACGGAGAGAATTCCCGATCACGGGTGGGCGGCGCTCGCGAGCGGGGCCTGCCTGCCCCGGTCCTTGGCGAACGGGGGCATCCTCGGCTTGACCGTGTGCAGGGGCAGCGCGCCGCCGAGGGCGAGCTGCTCGAAGGGACGGCTGCTCGACCCCCAGGTGCGCGCGGTCACCTCGGCGGAGGCGATGTCGCGGGTGTTCTGGACACTCTTGATCTGCAGGATGAACCGGCGGTTCTCACCCGCCTGGAGGTTGTCCACGAACGTGCTCCCGCCGCCGAGCAGCTTGCCCCGCTTGTCGCGCAGGAGCGCGGTGACGGCCAGGCTGCGGGTCGGCATCACGTACGGGGTGCCGACATAGCCGGTGACGAGATAGTTGCCGTCGGCGGTGCGGTCGGTCAGCACGCCGCGGACCGGGAAGGGCTGGAAGGCCGAGACGATCCGTCCGGCCAGATGCCAGCGTGCCGGGCGGTACGCGATGCTCACGTCGGCGGGCCTGTCCTGGGTCACCACCTGGCCCGTGAAGGGCAGGGTTCCGGCGGGAGGCACCGCGTCCAGCGGCTGTTCCAGCCGGACCACCTCCTTGCCCTCGGCGTTCTTGGCCACCACGGTGGCCACGATGTGCTCGCCGAAGTGCCACGGATTGGTGTTGGCCAGCACTCCTGCCCAGTTCACCACATACCCATCGTCACCCTTGATGATGGACGATGCCTGCTCCCTGACCGCGATCGGCTGGAGCGCGGCGGCCCGCTTCTTCTCCACCTCCTCATCGGTGCATCCGGCACTTCCGATGAGGAGCAGGAGGGCGAGGGCGCCGACGATTCGGGTGCTGTGCGTCACCTAGCCGTGATAACCGGTGGCGACACCGCTCCCACTCCGACGCGCCGGGAACGACCCGAGTCTTTACCTCTGGCGGACCACCCTGGTCTCGTCCCACACCGGCTCGGACGATTCGTAGACCTTTCCATCGGCCCCGAAGACCAGGTACCGGTCGAAGTCGTCGGCGAACCAACGGTCGTGGGTCACCGCGACCACGGTCCCGTCGAAGGCGTCCAGCCCTTCCTGGAGAGCCTCGGCGCTGGCCAGGTCGAGGTTGTCCGTCGGCTCGTCCAGCAGCAGCAGGGTGGTGCCGGACAGTTCGAGCAGCAGGATCTGCAGCCGGGCCTGCTGCCCCCCGGAGAGCGTCTCGAAACGCTGTTCGGCGATGGTTCCGGCCAGCTCGTAGCGGGACAGCGCCTTCATCGCCTCGTTCTTGAGCCGGGCGTGCTCGGTCATGACGATCTCGCAGGGCGTCCGGCCGATGAGCTCAGGGCGAGCGTGCGTCTGGGCGAAATGCCCGGGGACGACCCGGGCGCCGAGCCTGGCCACCCCGGTGTGCCTGACCTCCTCCCCGGCGATCAGGCGCAGGAAGTGCGACTTGCCCGAGCCGTTGGAGCCCAGCACCGCGACCCGCTCGCCGTACCAGATCTCCAGGTCGAACGGCTTCATCAGGCCGGTGAGCTCAAGCCGCTCGCAGATCACCGCCCGCTTGGCGGTCCGGCCGCCCTTCAGCCGCATGCTGATGAACTGCTCCTTGGGCGCCGCCTCCGGCGGCCCGGCCTCCTCGAACCTGCGCAGCCGGGTCTGGGCCGAGTGGTAGGCGGCGGCCATGGTGTCCATGTACTTGGCCTTCTGCTTGAGCATCAGGACCAGCCGCTTGATCTTGGCGTGCTCCTCGTCCCAGCGCTTCTTCAGCTCGTCGAGGCGCTCGTTGCGCTCCCTGCGCGCCTGGGCGTAGCCGCCGAACCCCCCGCCGTGCACCCAGATGTTGCCGGACTCGACGGTGATGATCCGGTCCGCCGCGTTGGCCAGCAGCTGCCGGTCGTGGCTGACCAGCAGCACGGTCTTCGGGGTCTCCCTGAGCGCCTGCTCCAGCCAGAGCTTGCCGGGCACGTCGAGGTAGTTGTCCGGCTCGTCGAGCAGCAGCGTCTGGTCGGGACCGCGCAGCAGCGCCTCCAGCACCAGCCGCTTCTGCTCACCGCCCGACAGCGTGTTGACCTCGCGGTACTTGCAGTCGTCGTACGGCATGCCGAGCGCGGCCATCGCGCAGGTGTCCCAGAGCACCTCGATGTCGTAGCCGCCGGCGTCGCTGTAGTCGGTGATGGCCTGCGCGTAGCGCATCTGGGCCTTCTCGTCCTCGCGCTCCATCATCACCAGCTCGGCGGCCTCCAGCTTCGCCGCCGCCTCCCGCACCCGCTGCGGGGCGACACTGACCAGCAGGTCGTGCACGGACCGGCCGTCCCGGATGCTGCCGATGAACTGCCGCATGATCCCCAGGCCGCCGGAGCTGGCGACGCTCCCGTCGACAGGCTGCAGGTCACCCGCGATCAGCCGCATCAACGTCGTCTTGCCCGCCCCGTTGGGCCCGACGAGCGCCGCCTTGACCCCCTCGCCGACCCGGAAGGACACGTCGTCCAGCAACGGCCGCCCATCCGGCAGAACGTACGTCAGATGACCGACTTCAACGTGCCCCACGACAATTCCCTCCATAGGTCCTCGCGCAGGGTACCTGCCACTTCAACCACCGGGCATCCTGATTTCCCGGTTGCGGCACGACGTGGTGATCCGGTCACCGGCGTCCTCTGCATTCGGTCTCTGCGGCGTTCGCGAACTCACGGGTTCGGCCTTGTGGGCCTAGCAGGGAGCGGCATCCGAGAATCGACTGGGCCGCCGGAGCGCCGACACGAACCATTCGTAGTCGATCTTTTACAGAGCGCAATGAACTTGCTATAGATGCATAGTACTATGCATCTATGAGGGCGACTCCACCCCTGCTGTTACCGTTACTTCGTTCCAACGCCGTTGGCGAGTTGCTCGCCTGGTTGTACCTCCACCCGGAAAACGAGTATTCGACGATCGACCTCGCCGTACGGACAGGCGCGTCCCAGTCGACAGTAAGCCGTGAAGCTGACCGGTTCGCCGCTGCCGGACTGACCCGGGAAAGACGACACGGCAACCTCCGTCTCATCCGCGCTGACACCGACACGATCGTTGCCAAACCGCTCACCGACCTGTTGGCGGTGACCTTCGGACCGCTCGCCGTCCTGCCGCCCCTTCTCCACTCAATCTCCGGCATCGACGAGGCGTACCTGTACGGCTCCTGGGCCGCCCGGTACGCGAACCAAGCCGGTCCGCCACCCCGTGACGTCGACGTCCTCATCGTGGGATCCGCAGACGACGACGAACTCTACGACGCGGCGAGGACAGCCGAACGGGTCCTCGACCGTGAAGTGAACATCAACCGGATCTCGCCGACCTCTTGGAACGTCGATCTGGACGACCCGTTCGTGGCATCCCTCCGTAGCAAACCTCTCTGCTCCCTGATTCGGAAGCGGAGCACCTCATGAGATGGATGCAGGGACGCGATCGGATCGATGCGATGCTGGCCTCAGGCCGGTTGGAACGAGTGCCACCAAGCAGAGAACATGCGGACACCCTGCTCACTCAGGCCGAACGACATATCCAACTCGCCCGCAGCGGCTTCACGACAGATCCGACAGGTGCGTACCGGCTTCTCTACGACGCCTCCAGAAAAGCCCTCGCGTCCATCCTGGAGAACCAGGGGCTGCGAGCCACCAGCAGGAGCGGACACCTCGCGGTGCTGGACGCGGTCACGGCTCAGCTGGACCCTCCGCTCGGGCAGGCACTCCGTTCCTTCGACCGGATGCGCCGCCGTCGCAACAGCGCCGAATACCCTCGCGATCACTCCCGAGGACGTCGTCCAGGACCTGGAGAAAGCCACGGAGTTCCAGGTACTCGCCGCCAAGGTGCTGGACCAGATGAGCCCGTACTGAAACGGCCGATCAACGGGTCTAGCGGCCGTTACCCGAGGTGATGCCGCTGTAGGAACCGACCACCTTGACCTGGCCGAGTTCGGCGTTCTTCGGCGGGATGTGGGCGGCGACCTGGATCAGCTCGATGAGCTTCATATAGCTGTAGTACCTGCCGGGCAGGAGCCCGTTGTCCTGATGGCAGACGTGGTTGCGCCTCGGCACCTGGTGTACGTCATAGTGCCGGGTCCGTTCGATGGTGGTGAAGGCGAGCGCTCCGCCGTCGGCCGTACGCAAAGCGTAGGAGGGGTACGCGGTGGCCGGGCAGGCACTCTCGGTGAGCTTGGCGTACGGATTCACATTGAGGCGGTTGGTTGCGGCGCCGGTGGTGAGCCGGTCGGCGGCGAAGCGGCTCTTGGATGTCGCGGCGCCCTTGCCAACCGGCTGGGCGGCGTAGACGGAGAAAGGTCCCGTTCCCCTCCGGCGAGAACCCGTTCCGGCTCTCCGGGAGACAGCAGGCATGGAACCACGAGGACTGAAATGACCGCGCAGCCGGTGGAAACGGCCGAGACGGATGACGCCGAGCTGATCCGCCGCTCGCGTGATGATCCTGAGCAGTTCGCCGTGCTGTTCGACCGCTACGCCCACCAGATCCACCACTACGTCGCCCGGCGGCTGAGCACCCAGGCGGCCGACGACATCACGGCGGAGACGTTCCTGGCGGCTTTCCGCCGTCGCGACTCCTACAACCTGGCCCGACCGCTGGCCAGGCCCTGGTTGTACGGCATCGCGACCACCCTGGTCGCCAGGCACCGGCGCGACGAGGAGCGGTTCCTGCGGGCGCTGAGCCGTACGGGGGTGGACCCGTTGCCGGAACCGATGGCCGACACGGTGCTCAGCCGCGTCGCCGCGCAGGAAGAGGAGCGACGGATCGCGAAGGCGTTGGCGGGGCTGTCGCGCGGTGACCGTGACGTGCTGCTGCTGGTCGCGTGGGGTGACCTGTCCTACGAGGAGGTCGCGCAGGCGCTCGGCGTCCCGGTGGGGACCGTGCGCTCCCGACTGCACCGCGCGCGCAAGAAGGCAAGGACCGCCTTCGGCGGCGACCCGACCCGGGAGGAGAAGCAGTGAAAGGGATCCAGCGGTTCCGCGCGTCCGTTCCGACGATCACCCGCGAGGCGGAGGAGTCGGCCCGTGCCCGCCTCCTGCACGAGATCCACGCCCTGCCCGCACCCGCGCGGCGGCGCCTGCCCCGGCTGGCCTGGAGGATCGCGCTCGCCGGTGCGCTCTCGGTGGTGATCGGTGTCGGTGCGGTTCGGTTGCAGGCGCCCTCGACAACGCCAGTGGCCAGCGTCCAAGAGCTCAGCGAGCGCGCGGCCGAGGCGGCCGAGGCTCGCGGAAGGGTAAAGCCCTCGCCGGACCAGTGGCTGTACATCAGGGAGAAGCTGGCCGCACCCGGCGACGGGGGCGGCGTGAATCTCGACGAACGCACCACCAGTGAGATGTGGACCAGCGTGGACGGCAAGCAGACCGCCTGGTATCAGCCCGGCGGCGAACTGCTCGTTCAGGGCACCCATCCCGGAATCTCCGCGGCCGACCTGGCCGAGCCTCCCATCACCCCGCAGGAACTGCTCAGCCGGATCGACAAGGTCACGGCGGAGTCCATGGCCAGGATGTTCAACAGCGATGGCAGCCCACATGAGGAGTCCAGGGAGCAGCGGCTCTTCCAGGCGATCTACCAGCTCATGGGCGAGCAGGCTCTCAGCCCGGAGGTACGCGCCGCCCTGTTCCGCGCACTGCCCCTGATCGAGGGAGTGGCCGTGCGTCCGGATGCCGTGGACGCCGAGGGCCGGCACGGGGTGGCCTTCAGCCACACCGACGACTGGGCACGCTACGAGCTCATCCTGAGCCCGGATGATTTCCGCTACCTGGGGACGTACGGGGTCACTGTCGCAGACCGCACGATCAGGTACACGGGCTCGGACCCGGTCTTCCTACCGGCGGGCACCCCTCTCGTGCTCAGCGCCCAACTGGAGACCCACCTGGTCGACAAGGCCGGGCAACGACCTTAGGACATCCTCGCCGATCGACCCCCTTCCAGGGCAGGAAGGGGGTCATATCCTGCATGTGGGCTGACCGGCCTCACCGTGCCCCACGGCGATTCCTCTTCAAAGGTCCTCGCACGGCGTATCCGCCGATTTCGGCTACGGGCATCCCGATATTCGGTGTGGTCTGCGCGTCCGTCCGTGACAGGCAGGGCGGGGCCGAGAAAATGCGTGGGAAAGTGTCGGCGCCCGGTGATAGAAAGCAAGTTCGACTTTCATTCTCGACCTGCTTGGGAGCGAACCTGTGACCACCAGCGGTTCGGAGTTCTCCGTCTCCGGTCGCCCGCATGACAGGCGGGGTCCGGTGCGCTGGTTCTGGTCCCATGTTCGCCGCCACCCGCTCCAGCTGACCGGATTCCTCGGCGCATCGCTGATCATGGTCGTGCTCAACGCCACGGTCCCCGGGCTCACCGGCGCGGCCTTCGACGCGGTGCTGGGCGCGGGCGGTGGCGGGGCGCGGGAACTGGGCCTGATCTCGCTGGGACTGCTGGCGATCGTGCTGGCCCGCGGCGCCTTCGACCTCGTGGCACGCCTGGCCAGCGAGGTTCTGGCCAAGCGGCTGGAGCGGGACACCAGGGACGAGCTCTACGTCAGCCTGCTCGGCAAGAGCCAGACCTTCCACAACAGACAGCGGGTCGGCGACCTGATGGCACGGGCGGCCAACGACATCCGGCAGCTCTCCATCATGATCAGCCCAGGCATCGACCTGATCGTCGACTCCAGCCTGACCGGTCTCGTGCCCCTGGTCTTCATCGCCGCGATCGACCCGCGGCTGCTGCTGGCGCCCGGCGTCTTCGCGGTCGTCTTCGTTCTCGCGCTCTGGCACTACATGAGGCAGCTCAATCCGGTGGCGACCCGCATGCGCGAACAGTTCGGCGATCTCAACGCCGGGCTGAACGAGGCGGTCCGCGGCATCGAGGTCATCAAGGTGTCCGCGCAGGAGGACCAGGAGCGGCGGCGGTTCCGGGCACGCGCGCGGCGTTATCGGGACTCCTTCGTCCACAACGGCCTGGTCCAGGCCCGTTACCTGCCGACCCTGCTCTTCGCGTTCGCGATGGCCGCCTCGCTCTGGCACGGCCTCTACCTCCAGGCCGCCGGCGCCATCACGATCGGCGAGCTGGTCGCCTTCATGAGCCTGATGAACATGATCGGCTTCCCGACCAACATGTCGATCTTCACCTTCTCGCTGGTCCAGATCGGCATCGTGTCCGCCCGCCGGATCCTCGGCATCATGAACACCGAGACCGAACTGGGGCAGCGTGCCGACGGCCACGCCGCACCGATCAGCGGGGCGATCCGCTTCGAGAACGTGACGTTCGGCTACGGGGAGGACGATCCGGTGCTGCGCGGGGTGACGTTCACCGTGCAGCCGGGCGAGACCGTGGCGATCGTCGGCGAGACCGGCTCGGGCAAGAGCACCCTGGCGAAGCTGGTCCCCCGGATCTACGACGTCACCGCGGGCCGGATCCTGGTGGACGATGTGGACGTGCGCGAGTGGGACCTCGACTCGCTGCGCTCCCAGATCTCCACCATCGAGCAGGACATCGTGCTGTTCTCCCGGTCCGTGGCCGAGAACATCGCCTTCGGGCTGGGCCAGCAGGCGGAGCGGAGCGCCGTCGTGAAGGCGGCCGAGGAGGCCCAGGCCGCCGAGTTCATCGGCGAGCTCGACGACGGCTACGACACGGTCATCGGAGAGCGCGGCATCACCCTCTCCGGTGGCCAGCGTCAGCGCCTGGCCATCGCACGGGCACTGCTGACGGATCCGGCGATCCTGGTGCTCGACGACTCGACGAGTGCGATCGACTCCGCCACGGAGGACAGGATCCAGCAGGCCATCGGCCGCGTTCTCGACGGGCGCACCACATTCCTGATCACCCACCGGCTCTCCCAGATCCGCTGGGCCGACAAGGTGCTGCTGCTCCGCCGAGGCGAGCTGGTCGACTATGGCACGCACGACGAACTGCTCACCCGCAGCCGCCTCTACCGGCGGATCTTCGCCCACTACGACGAGGTCGACCTGACCGACACCACCGACCCGGCCGTGGTCCTCGCGGGCGAGCAGGGAGGGCAGGGCTGATGGGCTTCATCATGGACGGCCTCGACGCCGAGGACTACGACCGCACCTACAACGATCGTGATCTACTCCGCCGGATCCTGTCCTATTTCCGGCCGAAGCTGGGCTCGATGATCCTGGTCGCGGCCATGATCGTGCTCTCCTCACTGACCCAGGCGGCCATGCCGTTGCTGGTCAGCTGGGGCGTGGACGGGATCGAGGACGGCACGATCGCCGACGTGGGCCGGCAGCTCACCGTCGGCCTGCTGCTCGCCGGGGTGCTCGGCTGGCTGTTCAACTTCATCCGCCAGTGGTACAGCGCGAAGGTCACCGGAGACGTCGTGCTGCGTCTTCGCGAGGACGCGTTCGACGCCGTACTGGAACGCGACCTGTCGTTCTACGACGAGAACCCGTCGGGCAAGATCGTCAGTCGGGTCACCTCCGACACCGATGACTTCGCGACCGTCTCCACCTTGACGATGGACCTGATCAGCCAGGTGTTGATGGTGGGTTTCGTCACGATCCTGCTCTTCCTGCGCAGCGTCGAGCTCGCCCTGCTGACCCTTCTCGTGGTGCCCGTGGTGGTGGGCATCGCGCTGCTGTTCCGGCGGATCGCCCGCAGCAGCACCCGCAGGGCGCAACGCTCGCTGAGCCGGGTGAACGCCACCCTGCAGGAGACCATGGGCGGAATCAGCGTCGCCAAGAACTTCCGCCAGGAGCAGCGGGTCTACGACGAGTTCCGGCCCATCAACGAGCAGAGCTACCAGGTGACGCTCAGGCAGGGTTTCGTCTTCTCCGGCATCTTCCCGGTGCTCTTTCTGGTCGCCGGACTGGCCACGGTCGCGCTCATCCAACTGGGTGGTACCACGGTGCTCGGCGGCGGCCTGTCCGCCGGTGACTGGTACCTCTTCCTCCAGGGCGTCGCGCTCTTCTGGTTCCCGCTGACCTCCATCGCCGCGTTCTGGTCCCAGTTCCAGCAGGGCCTGTCCGCGTCCGAGCGGGTCTTCGCCCTGATCGACGCGCCGCCCCGGGTCGTGCAGACCGACCCCCAGCCGGTGGGCAGGCTGGCGGGCCGCGTCGAGTTCCGCGACGTCCGGTTCGGTTACGAAGCCGACAACCCCGTCCTGCGGGACTTCAACCTCACCATCGAGGCGGGCGAGAGCGTCGCGCTGGTCGGTCACACCGGTGCGGGCAAGTCGACGCTCAGCAAGCTGATCACCCGGTTCTACGAGTTCCAGGACGGCCGGTTGAGCATCGACGACCGTGACATCCGCACGCTGGACCTGGCCGGGTACCGGCGGCAGATCGGCGCGGTTCCGCAGGTTCCGTTCCTGTTCAGCGGCACCGTCGCCGACAACATCAGATACCCGAGGCCGGAGGCGGGCGACGAGGAGGTGCTCGCCGCCGCCACGGCGGTCGGCGGCGGCGACTGGATCGACGCCCTGCCCGACGGCCTGCGGACCGACGTCGGCGAACACGGCCGCGCCCTGTCCATGGGCCAGCGCCAGCTCGTCGCGCTGGCCCGCCTGCTCATCCAGGATCCGGCGATCGTGGTCCTGGACGAGGCCACCGCCAGCGTCGACCCGCTGACCGAGGCCCAGATCCAGGAGGGTCTGGACCGGGTGCTGGCCGACCGCACCTCCATCGTCATCGCGCACCGGTTGTCCACGATCGAGCACGTCGATCGCATCATCGTGCTGGATCACGGCCGGATCGTCGAGGAGGGCGACCACAGCACACTGCTGGCTCGCGGTGGTCACTACTGCCAGGTCTACAACACCTACTTCAGGCACCAGTCCCCCGACTACCGTCCCGGTTCCGGGTTCGTCTCCGTCACCGGCTCCGCCTGATCGAGGCCGCTCGAATCGGGGCCCCGATTCGAGCGGCTCGCCGGGACATCCGGCGGAAGGGGGTGTTCAACCCGGCCGCCTTCCCGGTGGCGCCCGCCCAGCTCCGCGACGAAGGCCGTGAGCAGGCGGGCGAACTCCCGTCTTTCGTGCTCGGACCAGCCGCGCATCGCCGCGTCGAAGACCTCGCGGCGGAAGCGGTGGACCCGCTCGGCGTGCCCGGCGCCCAGTTCGGTGAGCTCCAGCGTGCTGCGGCGGCCATCAGCCGGGTCGGCCACCCTGCGAAGCAGTCCCGCCTCGACGGCCCTGGCCACCAGGCGGCTGGCACGAGGCTGGTCGACGCCCATCCGACCGGCGACGGAGGTCACCGTCGCGGCCTCCGCCCCTTCCTCCACAGCGTCGATCACCCCGAAGAGTGCGGGGTCGAGCTCGACGTCACCCGCGAGGCGCTGGAGGGCGCGGCGGGTCTGGCTGCGCCGGATCGCCACCATCGCCCGCTCGACGGCGGCCACCTGAGGATCTTCCATGCCCCAATGATACATGTACTAATACATGTTATTGTCAAAATACATGTATCTGCCAAGGAGAGGCGGCACCGTGAACACCTCCGAGATCACCGGCCAGAGGCGCCCCATCGGCTACTGGATCAAGCACCTCCACGGCCTCGTCGAGGGCTCCCTCGACGGCCTACTCGCAGGCCAGGGGCTGACCCGCCGCCACTGGCAGGTGCTGAACGTCGTCGCCACCGACTCCCCCACCCCCGCCGGCCTCGACACCGCCCTCGCCCCCTTCCTCGACGACCGGCGGCCCTCCCTGCGTCCACTGGTGGACGACCTGCGCGGGCGGGGCTGGCTGAAAGGACCGGAAGGAGAGGGGCGGTTGACCCTCACCGCCACCGGGATCCGGGCACACCAGGAGTTGCGACGGCAGGTGAACGCCGACCGCGCCCGCCTCACCGAGGGGATCGGCGCCGAGGAGTACCTGGCCACGATCGACGTCCTGACCCGGATGTCGGCCAACCTGACGGGCCCGACGGAACCCGCAAAACCAACCACTAATTCCGGAAATATCGCCTGAATAATATTAAACAACGCCTAAATATCTATTATTGCCACTCCAAAGGGAGGCAGAAAGCCGATCTCCACGAGATGGCAGAATTACTTATGCCACCTTAATACTGTCTATTTTCGCCGTCCGCGGGCTCCATACGGAGTGATGGTGTTGCGATGAGTGATGAGCCGCGATGAGAGCGACGGCCTGCTTCGGCCGCCGCCTGACATCCCCCAGCGGACCGCTGCCTTCCCCAACGGGTCGGGACAGCACGGGGAGATCCCCACCACCGGAGCCGGACGCACCCGTGACGCCGGCAGGACCGAGGAGGCGATCGCCGCCTACCGGTACGCCGCGGAAGCCGGGAACCTCGATGCCCGCTGGCGGCTGGTCGAGTTGTTCCAGCGGGTGGGCCGCAGTGAGGAGGCGATCACCTGGCTACGGGCCCGCGCCGAGGCAGGCGACATCGACGCCCTGTGGAAGGCGGTCGAGCTGCTCCAGGAGTCGGAGCGGACCGAGGAGGCGATCACCTGGCTACGGGCCCGCGCGGAGAGCGGCGACACTCACGCCCTCGGGCGGCTCACCGTCCTGCTGTACCAGCTGGAGCGGGCCGAGGAGGCGATCACCTGGCTACGGGCCCGCGCCGAGGCAGGCGACACCCACGCTCTGGCGCACGCGGTCGACCTGATGTACGAGACCGGCCGCGCCCGGGAGACGATCGCCTGGCTGCGGGCCCGCGCCGAGACCGGCGACACCCACGCCCTGATATGGGCGGTCCTGCTGCTGTGTGAGACCGGTCATGCGGACAGAGCGGTTCTTGCCTACCTGAGCACCGCCGAGTTGGGCCGTCCCGACGTTCTGGCCCAGGCGATCGGTCTGCTGAGACGGCTCGGCCACGCCGACGAGGCCGAACGGCCCCGACGGTGCGGGATCACCCCCGGCAGGACGTGACCCCCGTATCGGCCGAGGACCGGCTTCACGTCCACGACGGGTGTTCCGTCCAGCACCTTCACACACCCGCGCCCCGTCCATCGCGGGTCTCCACCAGGCGCCAGAGAGATCCAACCCGCGCACAAGTGCACTGGATCATTCTCATGTCATGAACATCGCAAGAATCTCCCTCATGACGCTCGCGGCCGGCGTTCTCACGGGATGTACCTTCACCCTCGAAACCGATCAGGAGAACGGCTCATCGCCCCAGAACCCACCGAAACCCCCAGGAACCTTCGCGACGCCGTTCCCCACCGCGATCGGCGCACTGGATCTCCAGTCGGCGACCCCCGCCGAGGAACGCTTCAAGCTCCCGGACGGTCCGCACCACAAGATCCTTGGCACCCAGCTCACCGCGTTCTACCAGGACACCCCGCGCCTGAGATCCTTCTACGCCACCGGGGCGCAGGCCGAGGTGACCGACCCCAAGGCCGCCGTGGACTGGCTGACCGCCCAGGACCGCGAGCGGGAGAACCCGCAGACGGACTGGGTCTACGTGGGGACCGGTCCGCTCCGCGGCGCGGCCTCCTGCCGGAACACCGACGACGGGACCTACTGCTACTGGGCCGACGCCGACACAGTGGGCTTCCTTGAGATCCCGCGCAGCCTCGCCGGGAAGATCACGGAGAGCTTCGCCATGATCAGGGGCGCGCTGGAAGGAGAGCCCTCCAAGAGCCGGTGACCAGCGGGGGGCCATGCCGGTCTGCGGGCTGTCGCGTTGTCTCCGTACTCTCGTCGGGCTCACGCAGCAGCCGGGCACGCACGACCGGCCCGGACCCGGCGATGTCGTCCGGCCGCGGCCGCCGGAAGTCGAGCGACACCGGGTGGCCGAGCGACCGATACAGGTGCGGCGGCTCGCCGCCGGCCTGGAAGGCGGGCACAGGCAGACCCCGCCGGACATACCCATCGCCGATGGGAGCCGGTACGGTTTGACCATGGCTGTGCGGTCGTTGGGCTACCGGAGCGATCTGATGTTGCTCGGGCTGCAAGGCAGCGTCGTCGACCGGCGCGACGGTTACCTGGCTGTCCGGACGCCCGCCAACCCGACCTATCACTGGGGGAACTTCATCCTGCTGGACACCCCGCCGGCCCCCGGAACGGTGGCCTCGTGGGTGAGCACCTTCCACCGCGAGTTCCCGGACGCGGGCCACGTCGCCCTCGGTGTCGACGGTGTCACCGGCGACGCCGGTGAGCCGGAGGAACTGGCGGCGGCGAGTCTCGACGTCGAGCGGAGCACGGTGATGACGGCCGACACGGTGCACCCGCCGCCGCGCCCCAACCGTGACGCTCACTTCCGCGTCCTGGACGGCGACGAGGACTGGTCCGCCGCACTGGCACTGCAGGAGGCCACCAACTCCGGTCCCGACGTCGAGGGATATCGGGTGTTCGCGCAGCGCAACCTGGCGGCCATGCGCCGGCTGCAGGAACGCGGATGCGGCGCGTGGTTCGGAGCCTTCGTGAACGACCGCATGGTCTCCGGGCTCGGCCTGTTCACCGACGGTTCGGGACTCGCGCGCTACCAGGCCGTCGACACCCACCCGGCATATCGAAACCAGGGCCTTTCCGGAACCCTCGTGTACACGGCCGGTCGGCACGCTCTGGAACGGCTGAACGCGCACACGCTCGTCATGGTGGCCGATCCGAGCTACGTCGCGATCCGCGTGTACCGCTCGGTGGGCTTCACCGACTCCGAGACACAGGTCCAACTGGAGCCGAAGCCGTCAACGACGACTCCGGCCTGAGGATCGCCGCGGCCCTGCTCCGGAGCGGGGCCGGTCCTTCCATTCCCCGTGGGCGGCCGAAGAACCGATCACGCCGGCCGGCCACCGCATCCGGTACGGCCCCTCTCGCCGACCGTCACCGGCGTGCTCACCGCGGTGCGGTCGTACGGCGCAGCCAGGTCCCCGTCGGCGGCAGGCTTGGAGGGGCACTCGCCGTTCATGGCCGGTGTCCCTTTCCTGTCGCCCCAGGCAGGGGCGGCGCAGGCTTACTGCGACTTACCTGCAATAAGCTGTCGAGGGTGGAAAGCCCCCTCGGGAGGACGCCGTGAGCGTGGTCGGTCAGGAACAGCCCACGACCACACCCGAGGTGGTCCGGGCCTGGGTCGGCGGCTGGGCCGTTTCCCGTTCGCTGCGGCCCCCGGTCGAGGTGGCCGGTGGATTCCGGCTGGATGTCGGACTGCCCGGACATCGCGTCCGCTACGTGCTCTTCGACCTCGACCAGGTGGCCGAGCTGGCCGTCACCCTGACTGCTCCGGGCACCTGGATCAAAGCGTCCGCGTCCGCCGAGCGGGTGGTGCCCCTGCTCACCCCGGCCTGGACCGTCGGCGAGCCGGAGTACCTGATGACCGTGCCGCTGCGCCGGGCCACCGCGCTCGCTCCGGACGGCTACACGCTGCACACCGCGACGGACGGCGGGATCACGACCGTCCGGATACACGACGCCGACGGAACGACGGCCGCGAGCGGGCAGATGGGGGTGGCCGGCCCGGCAGCCGTGGCCGACAGGATCCTGACCGATCCGGCACACCGCCGCCGGGGCCTGGGCAGCGTCCTGATGACCGCGCTCGGCGACGCCGCCGCCAAGCGGGGCGCCGCGACCGGCGTCCTGGTGGCCACCCGGGACGGCCTCGCGCTCTACCGCGCCCTGGGATGGACCCTGTGGGAAGCGATCACACCCGCGTACCTCCCCGAAAACGAGTAGGCGATACGCCTGCCTGTTTCCCCAGGCGTGGAAACCACACGTGACCCGCGGCTACCGTCTCATCCTCGGCCCACGCGATTCACAGTGATCGGCGGTGGCCGCGTTCGTCCCCATATCTCCGTATCATCGACTACATGACCGCTGAATACCCGGAATCCTTCCACCGTGGTGAGCTGCGCGTCTCCCATGCCGAGCGCGAAGCGGTGGTGGCACGGCTGAACGAGGCGGCGGCCGAAGGCCGTATCGACCTGGCCGAGCTCGATGAGAGGCTGGAACAGGCGCTGACCGCCAAAACCTACGCCGATCTGGCGCCCCTCACCGCCGACCTGCCGCCCGTGGTTTCGCTGGACCCGGGACAGCCGCTGGTCCTCAAGGGGGGCCTGCACGGCGCGGCGCGCGTCGGGCGCTGGCAGGTACCCGCGAAAGTAGTCGCGTACGGCGGCATGGGCGGCGCCAAGCTCGATTTCACCCAGGCCGACTGCCGGCTGCCCGTGGTCGAGGTGGAAGCGCACGGCCAGATGGCCGGGGTCACGATCGTTCTCCCCGACGGCTGGGCCGTGGAGACCGGCGGGATGGATCCCGGCCTCGGCGGCCTGAGGGACAAGACCACTTCCGACCGGCTGCCGGGCACGCCGCTGATCCGTCTCACCGGCACCGGCGGCCCGGCAGGCGTGGTCGTCCGCCATCCCAACGGCTTCGAACGTCGCAAGCTGAAGCGCATATCCGCGCAACGTCCTTGATCTCATCCTGACGGCCTGGTGCGGCGGGCCCGCGGCGGGGTGATTCACCAGAGGACGGTTCGGGATGCGGTCTCCACGCCGCGAGGGGACACGCACTTTCAACCAGCGGGTTGACCGGTGGGTGATCTACGCCCTATGGTCCTTTCAACCATTGAGTTGAAAGGGGAGGGGATGACCACGGACACGCTGTCCCGGGTCTTCGCCGCCCTCGCGGATCCGACCCGGTGTGACATGGTTGCCCGGCTCGCCGAGGGCGACGCGACCGTGAGCCAGTTGGCCGAGCCGTACCGGATGACGCTGCAGGCCGTCTACAAACACCTGCGGGTGCTTGAGGACGCCGGGCTCGTCAGCCGGCCGCGAGGGCCGCAGCCCCGGCCGGTGCGCCTGGAGGTCCAGGCCCTCGACCTGATGGACAGCTGGATCGAGCGCCACCGGGACCGTGTCGAGCGGCGCAACCGCCGCCTTGACGCCGTTCTGGCGGAGATGAACGGAGACGAACATGAACAGGATCACGGAGACGGTCATCGAAGCCGACCCGAGGCTGCCGGTCATCCGGATGACTCGTGACTTCGCGGCCACGCCCGCGCAACTGTTCCGCGCCCACACCGATCCTGCGTTGTTCACCCGCTGGGTGGGCCCCGATGCCACGGCCACCCGGATCGAGCACTGGGACGCGCGTACCGGTGGCAGCTGGCGGTACGTCTCGGTGCACGACGGCACGGAGTACGGGTTCCACGGCTGCTTCCACGAGGTACGGCCGGACCGTATCGTGCAGACCTTCACGTTCGACGGCGATCCCGACGGAGTCGCGCTGGAGACGTTGTGGTTCGAGGACCTGGGCGACGGACGTACGCGGCTGCGGACACAGTCGCTGGTCGACAGCTTCGAAAGCCGCGACGCGTGGCTGCGCGGCGGTATGGAGATCGGTGTCAACGAGGGTTACGCGAAGCTGGAGAGGATGCTCACCGATGGCGCTGTCTGACCACCCGGCCGAGCGACACCTGCGGGTCGCCGGGCTGTTCACGGACCGGGTTCGCGGCACCAGGTCCTGGGACGCGCCATCCCCGGTCGCCGGCTGGGCCGCCCGCGACGTCGTGCGTCACCTGATCGAATGGTTCCCCGGGTTTCTCGCCTCCGGTGCCGGCATCGAACTGCCCCACGGACCGTCGGTGGACGAGGACCCGGTCGCCGCGTGGCGGGTTCACTGCGACGGTGTGCAGGCGGTGTTGGACGATGCGGGGACGGCGCATCGGGAACTCGTCAATCCACACGTCGGCAGCCTGCCGGTGGAGACCGCGATCGACCGGTTCTACACCGCCGACGTGTTCATGCACACCTGGGATCTCTCCAGGGCCACCGGCCAGGACGACCGGCTGGACCCCGACTTCTGTGCCCAACTCCTCGGTCAGATGGAGCAGATGGAGCAGGTCCTTCGCTCTTCCGGCCAGTACGGCGCCCGGGTCGAGGTGCCCGACGGTGCGAGTACCCAGGCCAAACTGCTGGGTTTCATCGGCCGGGACCCGTTCTGGCCGGGGCGGTGATCGGGACAGCTCGCTGATCTGCATGTCCGTTACCACCGGCCCCGGGTCCGGTGACGCTATCGGGGGGTCAGCACACAGAACTCATTGCCATCGGGATCGGCCATCGGCACCCGACCGACCCCGCGCCGGCCGATGTCGATTCGAGTCGCTCCGAGGGAGACGAGACGGTCGACCTCCGCTTGCTGATCACCGTGCGCAGGTGGAGCCAGGTCGAAGTGCAGCCTGTTCCTCCCTGTCTTCGGCGTTACCGGCGGACCGCCCCATGTGATCTTCGGACCGCCGTGCGGCGAGCGGATCGCGGTCTCCTGGTCCTGGTCCCAGACCAACGGCCAGCCCAGCGCCTCGCTCCAGAAGTACCCGACCTCCTGCGAACCGTCACACGCGAGCGCTCCGACGAATCCGCAGTCGGCGAGGAAGTCGTTGCCCGGCCCGATGACGCAGAACTCATTGTCCTCGGGGTCGGCGAGCACCACATGACCCTCCTCCGGGCGTTGCCCGATGTCGATGTGCCGCGCGCCGAGTTCGAGCGACCTCGCCACCGTCCGCTGCTGGTCCTCCAGGGACGTGCTCGTCAGATCGAAGTGCATCTGGTTCGGACCGGTCTTCTTCTCCTGGGTCGGAAGGCATCGGATCCGGAACCCGGTGTCATCGCTCGGCAGGAGCGCGATGCCGTCGTGGGGGTCGTCGACCGTCTCCCAGCCCAGAACCCCGGCCCAGAAGCGCGCGAGACGGAGTGGATCGTTCGCGTCGAAACAGAGCGCGACGAGCTGAGCAGTCATCCCGCGTCTCCAATCTGCCGACTCGCACCCGCGTCCTGGCGCACGACGGAAACAACGCTAGCCCGCGCGAGGACCGCGACGCCAACGCTTATACGTCAGAAGTGGTGGCGGTGTCCTTGCCCTTGTGCCCGGGTTCTGGTCAGGGCGTCTTCCGCGCCGGCTTGGCCCTCGTGCCGACGCCGCCGAACAGGGCGAGGCCGCTGATGACGATCCGCGGCGCGCCACGCTTCCTGCGCGCGGCGCTTCTGTCGAACCCGCCGAACAGGCCGAAGCCCTTGACCTCGACTTCGACGTCGTCGGGAACGACGACCTCCGTGTAACCCCATAGGGCGAAGACCCGGATCCGGATCTCGTGGTCGGTGAAGCGGGCGTCGCGCAGATCGATCTCGCCGCCGCCGAACATCGACAACGACGTGAACTCGCGCGGGGCGACCCACTGACCCTGGCGGGTGAACCAGCCGAACACGCTCACCGCGAAGCGGGAGCTGGGCGCGTCCTCCACCACCAGCGTGTCCGTACGGCCGGGCTCGGGGAGATCGCGGCCCGCGCGCTCCAGCTCGCCCCTGGTCTTCGCCTCATAGATCTCGGTGAGCCGCTGGTCCAGCTCGGCCAGCTCGATCCACCCCATGGCGGCGGCCGTCCGCAGTCGTTCGGCCGCATGCTCACGGTCCTCGCCGGAGGCGCGCACCTGGTGGTCCGCACGGGGATGCTCGGCCATGCCTCAGTCCTGTTCCGTCGATCAGCGTGACTGACGACATCCTATTATCCAAGTGGACAATAACTCATTCAGGAGACTCCAACCCGGATTCCTCCACCATGTGAGCCCCCATCATCGCGGCCAGCTGGACACGGAACTCCGCTTCATGCGCGGGATCGTCGGGATCGTGTGCCATGCCCGCCAGCCACGACCGCCCGCCGATGGCGAACCCGTACGCCGCCGACAGCCCGATCAGCGCCACCGCCTCGATACGAGACCGGCTCGGAACGCGCCGCCCGGCCAGTGCGGCGCGGATCCCCGCCTCGATCGCGTCCATCAGCTCCACCAGCTCCGGCCGCGCGGCCCCCCGATAGTCGGCATGCATCTCGGCCCAGACGAACAGGCGCAGGTAGCGCTCGTCGGCCAGGGTGTCGAACAGCACTCTCGTGATCCCCGCTGCGGTGGGTACGCCCCGCTCGGCGCTGATCCGCTCGCGTACCCGTTCCTCGATCCGATCGTTCTCGGCCATCAGTACCTCGCGGACCAGGGCGGCGTAGGTGCCGAAGTAGTGCGTCACGAGCCCGTGGGCGACACCGGCGGCCGCGGCGATCTGTCGCAAACTGACATTGTCCGGGCCTCGTTCTCTGATCAGCCGGGCTGCCGCCGCCAGCAGCTCCGCCCGCGATTCCTCGGGACTGCGCCTACGCCTTCTGGATGTCATGCCCGGCAGCCTATTGTCCATTGGACAACAGGCCGCCACCTGCACACCATCGTCACCCTGTACGGCTCCGCGCAGACGTAGCAGCGCAGCGTCGACGACGACGGGTACCTCACGATCCGCAACGCGGCGAACGGCCGCTGCCTGACCATGGCGGACACCGTCGTGACCGGCCCGTGCGCGAAGAAGGACAGGTCGCAGCAGTGGCTGCCGCAGGCCGGTCAGGACAGGACCGACTTCGCCGGCCGCGCCGGCGGGCAGCTGTCCGTCAAGGACAACCGTTTCAACGGCGGCGGCATGCTCGCGGTCCGGCTCGGTCCCTGCTCCTCCGCCCCGGCCCAGCGCCGGCACCGCCCGGCCTTCGGCGACGGCGTGCGCCGGCTGGTGAGCGTCCCTTCCGGCAAGGCGCTGTCCATCGGCAAGGAGTTCGTCGGCAAGCGTTCGCCGACGGCGTTCATCCTCTACGGCCCCTACACCGGCTCAGCCGATCAGCGCATCACCCTCGTGGACGGCTCCGGCCTGCCGGCGGAACGAACCAGCAAGTCCTACTGGCGGGGTGAGGGGATGCGGCCCCGTGTGAGGTAGGCGATCGGACCGAAGGGCTGGACGAACAGCAACGGCCACCACAGCGCCTTACGTCCCCGGATCTGCCCGGCCGGCCTGCACCACAGGTCTGCGGCCGCCGTGGCGGTGAGCGACAACTCTATGGAGACCAGCGTCAAAATCGCCGCCCGTTGCCGGTCGGAGAGGTCACGCCAGCGCTTGTGCGAACGTGCCATGATTGCTCCTTGGTTGAGAGCGGCGCGGGCTCGATGCGGAACAGTGCGACGGTGACGTCGGAGAGTCTCCATGTCTTCACCTCCATCACACACCGGCAGGAGGGATCCGGCACCGGCCGAACGTCACTCGCCGCAAGGACCAACGTCCCCGCGACGCCCTCGGAAGCACCGAGTGGCAGGAAGGCCCCCGGTTCATGTCGGCGCGAAAGAGCTATAAATGCCGAGCACAGGAACCTAAACGACGTATGCCGCGAGCGGGCATGAGCACGGCATCATCTGCTGGATGACGTACAGGATTGCACTACCGATCTTGGTATTGCTCACGGTGACGGCCTGTGTGGAAACGCCGGAGGACGCCGCCGCGATGAACGTCAAGATCGCCGAATTCGGGGAACTGGAGGTGCCCGTCCAGTAGCTTCGACGTCCTTAATCCTGACAAAGACAGATTCATCACCGTATGGGGACCAAGTGATCCGCGTTCTGCTGGCCGAGGACATGACCATGTTGCGCCAGGCACTGGCCGCCCTGCTGTCGCTGGAGGACGACATCGAGATCGTCGCCGAGGTCGCGGCCGGTGACGTGATCGTGGCCACCGCGCTGCGCACCCGTCCCGACGTGGCCGTGATCGACATCGAGCCGCACGGGATGGACGGGCTCAGCGCGGCGGCCGAGCTGCACGAACGGCTGCCCCAGTGCCGGACCCTGATCCTCACCGGCGTGGGCAGCCGGGCAACCTGCGGCGGGCGCTGTCAGGTCACCCGGGGCCGACCAACCCGGCGAGCCCCCGAAATCACCGGCAGGGCCCATGGCCACGCGTTCCGCGCCGCACGATGGGGGCAGGGCGAGCGCGCGCCGAAGAACCACAGCACCGCCACCGTTGAGATTCAACTGAGAAGCGTGTTCTGGATACCACTTCTCAGTTAGCCTCAATGGTGTGAAGCACGATGAGGCGGAAGCAGCCCTGCAGGCGCTCGGCCACGGCGTCACCGCCGACGACCTGGAAACGGACACTCTCGATTTCAAGCTCGTGGCGGAATCACCCAAGGCGACACTGGGGCTGCTGGCCGATGCCCTGGTCTGCTTCGTCAACGCCCAAGGTGGCACCGTGGTGCTGGGGGTCGATGACAAGGCCCGCGAGCGCGCCGACGCCCTGCGTGGTGTGCCGTCGACCTACACCATTGACCAGATCCGCAAAGGCGTATTCGACCGGACAAGGCCCCACATCACGCCTTTCGTTCATGAAAAAATTGTGGACAACGCCCGGTTGATCCTGGTGACCGTTCCTCCGGGGGTACTTCCGCACAGCAACGCGGCGGGTCTCGCCACCCGTCGCCTGGGTAAGGAATGCCTGCCGTTCCCGCCCGATCAGCAGCGCGAGGTCATGATCGCTCGTGGTCAGGTGGACTGGTCCGCGGACATCTCCAGCGCTGACCTGACCGACCTCAGTGCGGTGGAGATCGGCAGGCTCCGTCAGTTGCTGACGTCCAGCGGCAGGGATCACCTCGCCGCCCTCAGCGACCGCGCCCTGCTGGAGGCCCTGCGGTTGGTCACCCCCGATGGAGGTGTCACCAACGCGGCGGTGCTCGTCCTCGCCGAGGAACACGTGCTCCAACAGATCGTGCCGAGTTACGGCTACTCCTACCAGTTCCGGCCGACCCTGGGGTCGGAGGCCACCGGCCGGATGCGTTCCGGCCGGCCGCTGCTCCCTGCGATTCAGTCCCTGGTGGACGCCATCGACGCCCGGCGCGAGATACATCCGCTGAACCTGAACGGCGGAGTTCAACTCCAGCTCACCGACTATCCCGACCAGGCCGTACGAGAACTGATCGTCAACGCCTTCATCCACAGGTCGTACGAGACCGGCGGGACCGTGGATATCGAGCACTCTCCGGAACGGCTGGCGATCATCAGTCCGGGCGGGCTGGTAAGTGGGGTGACCGCGCAGAACATCCTCACCCACCCGTCGACGCCCCGCAATCGCCTGCTCACCGAGACGGTATCCAGCCTGCAACTCGCCGAGCGGACCGGGCAGGGGATCGACCGGGCCTATCGCGAGATGCTGAGGGTGGGCAAGGAACCTCCCCTGTTCGAGGACAGCGGCACCCTGGTCCGGGCAACTCTGACCGGCGGAATCGGCAACGACTCCTTCGCGCGCCTCATCGGCGGTCTCCCCTCGAAGGCCGCGCGGGATGTCAACGTGCTGCTGGCCCTGTCCCACCTTCGGCACAGCGTGACCGTCGACGCACTCCAGCTCGCCGTCATGATCCAACGCTCCCCCATCGAAGCTCAGGGGGTGCTCCACATGATGGCAGAGGAATATCACCTGGTGGAGCCCACCCGTCGGACCGCGGCCAAGGCGTTTCCGGCCTATCGCCTGCGGTCAGAGGCCGTGGCCATGATGGGCCGGGCGATCACCTACCATCGCCGGGGGCTCGACGAGACGAATCAGAAGATCATCGACCACATCCGGGAGTACGGCTTCGTCACCAACCGGACGCTGCAGCGGCTGTTCGACATCCATGTGTTCGCCGCGCGGGACATTCTGGCCGGCCTGCGCGAACGAGAACTCCTCAAAAAGATCGGAGACGCCCAGGGCGGAACCGGAGTCCGCTATGGCCCCGGCCCGAAGTTCCCCAGGTGACTCTGTTTCAGTGCCCTTCCCGAGGTCGTCTCAGCTGGCCAAGGACCACGCGGAATCCGAGCGGTCCTTACAGACAGGACCATGGCTCTCCACTGAGGGTCAACTGAGAACCGTCGCTCAGATACCACTTCTCAGTTGGTCTCAATGACAGACCCGGCGAGACCGCCGTGGCGGCGTTGACCGGCTCAGCCGTGACGTGGCGGTTCCGAGGTCACGAAGTCGCGGATCCGGTCGGCGACGGCAGGGTAGTCGTCGGCGAAGCAGATGAAGTGCTACCTGCCCGGCTCTCGACGAGTTCGGCACCGGGCAGTCGTCCACCAGGGATTCGGCGTGCTCGAACGACACGGTACCGTTGTCCGAGGTCGGGGGCGAGGCGCAGCAGCGTGCGCATGGCACCCCAGGTCGCCTTCTCGGTGCCCGGGGCGAAGGCGATGTTCCCGACCAGCCGGGTACGGCGAAACCCAGCGAGCTCTGCAGGATGAGCCGTTCGACCAGGTCAGAGCGCCGGGCAACCATCTCCACCGCGGTCCGCCCACCGGCCGACACCCCGACCACCGCGGCCACCTGCTCAATGTCCAGGTGTCCGCAGAGGTCACGGATCACATCGGCGAAGGGGGCCCTGCCGACAGCGGCGTCCGGCTGTAACCGGGCCTGGACGGCACGAGCACGCTGTAGCCGCACTCGGCGAAAACCTCCTCCCCGTGCGCGAGCCCGGCACGCATGTGCCCGCCGTGCGCGACCACCACGACGGCCTCGCCTCTCCGCTCCAGGCGATACTCCACCGCTCCCGCATCGAGTCCGGCAACGGTCGTGGGGCGTTCGACGGCGGTCATGAACGCACCGTCTGGGCCGCGCGCCGTACCTGACCCTCATCTCCACGTGGATCGCCCGCTGACCATCGCACCCGACGATCTTGCGACTGCCCAGGCTGCCCAGATCGGACAAAGTTGCCAGAAACAGCGAGTTGCCAAGTTTTGGCAACTCGCTGTTTCTGGCAACTCAGCATGGATTCCCGAAACTTGCCATGTCACCATAGAGTTATGACGCGCACCCCTGAAAATGGATTTCCCAGCACTCCAGAGCAACTTCTGGAGCTAGGGATCGACCGGTTGCGCAAGATGCTGGGGCAGCAATGGGAAGTGGTGCTGGAAGCCGACGCCTGCCGGGCGGAGGACCTCGGACATGACGCATTGATCACCATCACGAGCCCCGACCGGAGCCTCACCAGGCGTGTCCTGGTGGAAACCAAGCCGAGTTGGACTCCGGCTCTCCTGGAGCGAGAGCTGCTGCCCCGGGTTTCGTTGATGCGCCGCCTCAGCCAGGACACCGCTGTGCTGGTCATCGCTCCATGGATCAGCCCACAGACGCGCGCCCTGCTGTCTCGCTGGGACTGCGGCTACATCGACCTAACCGGCAATGTCTCTTTCCGGATGAATCAACCAGCCATAGTGCTTGAAACCCAGGGCGCCGCACGGGATCCACGACCGCGTACGGCCGGTGCTCAACGCGGATTGAGCGGCGCACGCGCCGGGCGCCTGGTCCGTGTCCTGGCCGATGTCCGCCCTACCTACCGGGCGACGGAACTGGCGGAGACGACCGGCCTGAGCGGTGCCTATGTCTCGCGTCTGCTGGACACGTTGGAAGAGGAGGCGATCATCAGGCGTCGAAACAAGGTCGTCGTGAAGGTTGATTGGGAGGCTCTCCTACGCCTGCGCGCGTCGGAGACGTCTCTGCTGAGACCAGGGCGCTTCCTCGGGTTCCTCGCTCCCAACGGTTTGGACTCCTTCATCGGCAAGCTGCTCGAACACCAGGAACTCCACACCTCGATTGCCCTTACCG
This sequence comes from Streptosporangium sp. NPDC049248, assembly GCF_040678965.1. Taxonomy (NCBI): domain Bacteria; kingdom Bacillati; phylum Actinomycetota; class Actinomycetes; order Streptosporangiales; family Streptosporangiaceae; genus Streptosporangium; species Streptosporangium sp. NPDC049248. Next base: position 36,305 of record NZ_JBFAQY010000023.1, on the reverse strand, counting down.
GGCCGCTCGCGGCTACGAAGGTGGCTCCCCTGGCCATCGGCGGCCAGGGGATGCTCTATGCCACCGAGGAGGCCACCGCTCGTCTGCTAGAAGGACAAGGTCTCTTCCCGGTAAACCAGGGTGCCGACGTCCTGCTGCTTCAACCTCCCGATACGAGCCCATTCTTCGGAGTTCGCCAGGTCGACGGCCTGCCCCACGTGGCGTTGAGCCAACTGGTGCTGGACTCCCTGTCGGGACCTGGCCGACTGCCCGCCGCTGGAGAGGCGGTGCTGAACTACATGCGTGACCATGAGAAAAACTGGCGTCTGGATGACCTTGACGGCATAGAGTTTCCCCCGCCTTGACCTCAGCTACAGGCATGAGCTGGGTTTCGACGATCCGGAGGAACCTTATGGCGCGCATCCCCGACGGTGTTGACCTTAATGAACTCACCGTCGTGGCCCGGCGGGTCCTCCTGGACGCCTTACAGGCACTCTACGAGCACTCCGATGCCATCGTCTTGGTCGGCGCCCAGGCAGTGCACTTGCGAACAACCGGTGTCGTGCTGGCTAGTTCCCCTTACACCAGCGACGCTGATTTGAGCCTCAACCCCAAGCTCATCCGCGACGAGCCTTTGCTCAACGAAGCCATGCGCGGTGCGGGATTCGAACTGACCATCCCCAACAGCCCAGGGCTCTGGACTCGCACGGAAATGATCAATGGCCAGAGCCATCCCGTTGAGGTGGACCTTCTCGTGCCGGAAACGCTCGCCCCCAACCGTGGTAGGCGCAGCGCGCACCTACCACCCCACGACAAGAACGCCACCCGGCATGTCCTCGGGCTTGAGGCCACTCTGTTTGATCACTCCTCGTTGCAGGTGCCAAGCCTCGAACCGGAGAACGACTCACGAGAACTCCCGATTGAGGTAGCCGGTCCGACCTCGCTGCTGATCGCCAAAGCTTTCAAGCTTCGCGACAGAATCAACGACCGCGCCGCCCCACCTCACCGCCTGGCCGACAAGGACGCCGGCGATGTCGTGCGACTGATGATGGCTACTGGCGACAGCCTGCGTTCGACGTTCAAACGGTTGTCCCAGGAGGAGCAGATCCGCGACGTCGTAGCCAAAGGCTGCAAACTCCTGTGGGAGCAGTTCGGCTCTGCACGCGCCACCGGCGTACAGATGGCTGTGCGCGCGCTCGCCGGCGATCTGGAGGAAGAGCGCATCCGACTGCTGGCTCCCGCATTCGTCGAAGCCAACGTGCCAGAGCTATGACGCGCTCACACACCACGTTTCGCTCTCGAACGATACGCCGGTGACGGCACGACGGCCCCGGCCCGGGGAAGGGGGGCCGCCGTGCCCGTTCGTCAGAAGTGGCCGATGGTGGCCGAGGTGGAGGTCAGCGCCCAGCGGTGCAGCGCGGCCGTCTCCGCCTCGCGCATCTGGGTCTTCAGTCCCTCGATCGTACGGTCACAGATGATCAGTGGTTCGGAGGTGGGCCAGGTGGCGATGGCGTGGAAGAGACGGCTGCCGGTGCCGTAGAGCACGGCCCAGCCCGGCCAGGTGATCTCCAGCATCGCCGCCTCGGCACGGGCCTCATGGTCCCAGGTGTACTGCGGGACCGGAGCGGCGGCGGCTTGACCGTCGCGGTGACGGCCCCGGGCACGGGCCAGGCAGCGGCGGATCATGAGATCACCTGCCCGGCCCGCGTCTTCGGCCCCTGCGCCTCCGGAGCGGGAGCCTGCTGTGCCTCCTCTGTCCGTGCCGCCTGTTCCTTCGCTGCCTGCTCCTCTGCCTCGCGGGCGAAGGTCTCCTGGCGATCGGTCTCGGCGCGCAACGCCTCCAGGCTGTCGCCGTCGACCGTGCGTTCGGCTCCGGCGTGGGTGGCGGCCGGGGAGAAAGGCTTCTCCCGGCTGGCCCAGAGCCGTCCGGCGTCGCTGAGGATGAGCCGCCAGCCGGGAATGGTGGTGGGTTCCGGGGTGGTGGACCTACCATCGTTCATTGATTGGACCTCGATCCGATCAAGGGCCCGTCTGTTCGTTGGTCGCGGAGGACGGGCCCGCTTCATGGGTTGGGGAAAGACGCGGAGGGGTGTGCCGTACCAGCCGGACGGCCGGTGCGGAGGCAGGGCGGGCATCGCCCGGGGTGGTACGCAGGTCCTTTGGCCGGTGCCCGGAACGCGGCGGCGCCCTGCGCCGGGCCGGGGCGGTCCGGTACGGGTTCCCCTGGACGAGGGCCGGAGACGGCAGCTCACCCGGCGGAGTGGTGACACCAGTACGGCGGCCGGGGCCTGCTCGGAACGGCGCGGGACGATCATCGGCGGGGCCGTCTCACCCGAGGCCCGCCCGGCGGAGCGCTGACCGGCAGGGCGCTGACCGGCCACCGGCGCGACCCCCTCGGCCGGTACCCGCTCATCGGGCCGCTGTTCGGCCACCGGTGCGGTCGTCTCCACCGGGACCTGCCGGGCGGGCCGCCGGGCAGACTGTTGAGCGGACTGTTGGGCGGGCACCAGCGGGATCATCTCGGCCGGGGCCGCCAGGGCGGGCGGCTCGAAGCAGAGCGGCTCGAAGCAGGGCAGCGAGCGGTCCCCGGTCCGGCGGACCCGCAGGCGGGTGTCCATCAACGCGGCGGACGGCTGGGCGTAATCATGATCGGCGGGTCGATCGGGACAGCCGTGCGCGTACGGGGCATGCCCGCAAACGGCACAGCCCATCGGCATCGGCGGCACCTCGGCGAAACAGCCGCAGTTGCTTACCGTGGCCTGGTCGAGAACGGGAGCACTAGGGTTACTCACGGATCAGGAGTGCCTTCCTGGTCAGGAGCCCGTTCAGTCGTTGCAGCGATGGACGGGCTCATTTTTGATCTTACTTCACTACCCTTAACAACTATGAAGTGTGAACATCTGTTGTCATTAGTTGTCTAGAACTGTTCATGGCAGGTATCCCGGGGCGACAAGAGATGTCTACGGTGATCTTGTGACGATAGCCTGGCGTGCAAACCAGCCAAAATGGGTGCAGATCGCCAATGTGATCAAGGACCGTATTCGCAACGGCACCTACGCGGTTGACGAACCCGTCGCCAGTGAACACCTGATCGTCCAGGAGTTCGGCGTATCCCGGCCGACGGCTCGCAAGGTGCTGGTGCGCCTTCGTGAGGAGGGTGTGGTCTACGCCGTCCGGGGCCTGGGAACGTTCGCGCGATCTCCTGGCGATTGGGAGTCGGCCAAGGATTGAGATCTCCGAGACGTAGGCGCGAGCAGCCTTTTGTTCGATTTTGTCATCAAAGCCTTACTCTCCGTTTCGGGCCGTGGGAGTATCATGCAGTCACACTGTGCATCAAAGCAACTGCTGTGCGTATAGATTTTTTGCCAAATCCCTAGCACACTGAGCGGCATGACGAAGAGCCCCACGGTCCGGCATCGCCGCCTGGGTCGTGAACTGCGACGGCTCCGAGAGCAAGCCAAGCTCACACCGGAGACGGCGGCCCACCAGCTCGGGTGGAGTCGGCCAAAGCTCAACCGGATCGAGAACGCACGAATCGCGGTGACCCCCTCGGCTGTCGCCGATGCCTGTGACCTGTACGGCGTGGACTTCTCAACCAAGGCCGAGCTCGTCCAGCTCTGCAAGGACGCCGCCGTACGCGGCTGGTGGTCTGCCTACTCTGACGTGTTCACCGGCTGCTACATCGCACTCGAAACCGAGGCGACGGCCGTCCGCGCCTGGGAGCCGATCCTGATTCCGGGCCTGCTCCAGAGCGAGGAGTACGCCCGCGAGATCATCCGTGCGACAAGACCAGAGCTGACCAAGACCCAGCTGGACCGGCACGTCAGTGCTCGGATGACCCGGAAGGTCAGCCTGCTCGGATCGGATGCGCCAACGTTGCACGCCCTCGTCGACGAGACCGCGTTGCGCCGCCCGGTGGGGTCGCCCGGTCTCATGGCCCGTCAGCTCAACGACCTCCTCCAGATCTCGGGCTGGTCCAACATCACGCTCCAGGTCCTCCCCCTGGCGGCCGGCGCACACGGCGGCGTAGAAGGCGCCTTCTCTGTACTGAGCTTCGACGAGGAGGATCCAGACGTGGGCTACACCGAATGCCCCAGCGGAGACGTCTACATTGAAGCGGCCGATCAGGTTCTGCGGCTTACCCTGACATTCGAGCGTCTCCGCAGTGCCTGCCTGTCCCCCGAGAAATCCGCGGCACTCATCGCCGCGGTGAGGAGCAGCCATGATCTCCCCTGACCTGTCCGGCGCCGAGTTCCGCAAGTCCACCCTCAGCGGCGGCGGCAACAACTGCGTGGAAGTAGCCACGAACCTGCCCGGCCTCGTCGCCATCCGCGACAGCAAGAACCCATCTGGCCCCACACTGACCTTCTCCCCTACGGCCTGGGACAACTTCCTGACGGGCATCCGCAGTGGAAAACTGATCTGACAACAAAGCCGGACGGCCGGAGCCGCTTTGAGAGCCATCCGGCCGTGTGGCACCACGCACTCTCGCGGGCCTGTGTTCCACGGGGTCAGTTTCCCTACACGTCGTAGACCTGGAGGACCTCGTCGCCGTAGTGGTTGATTACCTTGACGGCGATCTTCCCGGTGGTCGGAGCTCGGAACGGTTGTGAGCGGGTGTTGTAGAGGGTCGCCCAGGCGTCCTCGTTGATGTCGGCTTTGAGGGCCTGCCGGAGCCGCTTGTACGGGTCATGGCCACCAGTGAAGTAGCAGTGCCGGACGAAAAAGGACTCACCGTCGTAGTCGGTGTCGATCATCCAGAGGGCGATCTCGTTCGTACCGTTCGAGCGGATCGTGCCCTGGGTCGGGTCGTAGACGTCGATGCCCCGGATCTCCACTACGGTGCCCTCGGCCGTCTGCTGGATGTCAATGTCCGGCTCGCCGAAGACCATGAACAGGTTGCCGCTGCCGGTCTTCTTCAGTACGTCGGCCATCACCAGATCGGAGTTCATCCGGACCAGCAGGATCGGGAGCCGGCCGAGCTTGCGCTCCTCCTGCACGGAGGCGAAGTCTTCGGCGTCCGGCTTGAACTCCTCGGTGGTCTTCACGGCCTGCGGGTCGAACGCGAACGCACAGATGATCAGCAGGTCGAAGCCCATCCCGGTGATCGCCTCACGGGCGGCCCGGCGGATCCAGTTCGGATCCACGGTGCCGTACTGCGGACCGATGCTCACCCCGATCCGCTTCGGGGTGCCCTCCTCACCGTTCTTGCGGATCCCTTCAGCATGGATCAGTTGCCCTGCGTACGGCGCGAGCGACTCGAACTCTAACCGCTCCTTCTTCCGGCCGTTCTGCACTCCGGCCTTGGCCAGGTTGTCGAGGATCGACCGCTCGAAGCTGGAAGAGTCTTCTTCATTAGCGGCCTGCTCAGTACCGGTCTGCGCGGCAGCCGGAACCGTCTTGTGTGGCGCTAAACTCTCTACTGTAAAAGGTCCGGCTACTCGAACTTTGTCATTGTCCACATATGGCTTGTCGTAGAGCAACTCTTGCTCTGCGTGTCGAGCGATTGCCTCCTCGATCTGCTTACGTGTCATCCCTTCCTTGATGTCAGGATTCTTCGCGATCGAGCTGAGCATAATGTGAGGAACTCGCTGATAGACGAATCCCTTACGCACATCGCCTCTGTACGTGGCGATTTCAACAGGAGACTGCCCCGTGATCTTCGACTCTTGACGCTGCCCTTCCTTGGAATCAGCAAGCAGATAGAAGGGATATTTCGCACCCATGATTCGTTGCCGAGCGAGGGCAAGTGACACGCGCGAGGTGTCGATCGTAATCCAGCGCCGCCCCCACTCTTCGGCGACGTAAGCACTGGTGCCAGACCCGCAGGTAGGGTCAAGAATCAGATCGCCGGGATCGGTTGTCATGAGCATGCAGCGCTCAATGACTTTCGTGTTAGTCTGGACAACGTACATCTTCGGGTCACCGAAACCTGCAACGCTCGTATCGTCCCAAAAATTATTGATTGGAAACGCAGGAAAATCATCTATAAATCGAACATAGGATAAAGTGTTTCCAGCGATACCAAGGCGACCAGCTGCTGACAGTCGAGCCATACCAGACTCGTTTGTCTTCCAGCGCGACTGCATTGTTGGACGAAAGGTCCGCCCTTCAAGCTCTACCGGAAACCAAGAGGCTGCCCCCTCACCTTTTTCTCTGCCAGCGCTTTGGCTCGTAAGATTATCAAGCCGAAATATGCGAGATCCATCCGGCACTAACGAGGGTTCAAGTCGCTCCTCCTTGGTCATACGGCGACGCAGGCCATTACTTTCCTCTACCATGGAATATGCACTTGCCCCTTGGCCACCTAATTCTTTGAGGCGGAAGAGTTGGCGATATTTAACCTGCTCAACGTCCTTGGCGTACCAAAGGATGTAATCCACAGTGCCGGGCAAGAGATTTCCCGTTGCTCCGGTAGTCGTCCGGAACGAGATCTGCGCACAGAAGTTCTCCGAGTCGAAGATCTCGTCAAGCAGTGAGCGAACAAGGTGGAGGTTGGCATCGCCGATCTGAACGAAGATGCTGCCAGATTCGGCCAAGAGATCACGGGCTGCGACCAGGCGATCCCGAAGGTAAGCGAGATACGAACTGATCCCGTACTTCCAGGTGTCGCGGAACGCTTTGATCTGTTCGACCTCACGGGTGAGGTCCTGGAGCTTGCCGTCCTTGACGTCCCTCTTGCCGGTGGAAGCCTGGAAGTTGGAGCCGAACTTGATCCCGTATGGCGGGTCGAGGTAGACCATCTGGACCTTGCCCCGAAGACTCTCCTTCTCCGCGAGGGACCCCATGACCTGGAGTGAGTCGCCGAGGATCATCCGGTTCGACCAGTTGGCCTCGTGCTTGTAGAACTCGATCAGGTCCATCCCATCGAGCCCGTCGAAGGTGTCGAAGAGCGTGAGCTCCGGCTCCTCCTCGGCCCGCTCTGCCGTACGGCGGAGGTTCTCGATGAGGACGCGCGGGTCGATCTTCTCCTGGATGTAGATCGGTGGCGCGTCGACGATCAGCTCCTGGGAGTCCTGCTCGTCCTTGCCCTTCCAGACGAGTTGCGGATCGAGGTCGGCATTGCGCGGGTAGAGCAGCCGCGACGGCTCGGCCGCCTCCTCGTCCAGCAGGTCGTGGGAGTCGGCCGTCGGGATGTTGACCCGCTTGTCCTCGTGCTTAAGCGACCCGATCGGGGTGGCCCCGGACTTCTTCGGCGGCATCCTTACGCCCCCTCTCCCTTGCTGATCAACCAGGGCTCTTCTTCTTCGGCGTCCCACTCCGGGCCGAGCTGGACGCTCGTCCCCGTCCCGCCGTACAGGGCCTGCATCGCGGCCTCCAGTTCGGAGCGGAACGTGGTGGGGTTCTTCAACTCGCAGTAGCTCCACCGGCCGAAACCGCCGTGGTTGTTGACCGCCGGCACCCACTGGTTCCGCGCGGTGCGGGCCTTCTCCCGCGCCTGCTCGCCAGGCTTGTGGCTGCCGGACACCTCCACGATCAGCGTGTGGACAAGGTCACCGGCCGATTCCAGAGGCGCCAGCCGCACCAGGAAGTCCGGGTAGTAATGCCGGGTCCGGCCGCCGATCGTGTACGGGATGGTGAAGCCGAGATGGTCGTTCTTGACGTAGGCGGCCGTCTGGGGCATCGCCTCCAGGGTCCGGGAGACCTTCTCCTCCCAGGTGTTGCCACCCGGCCCGTCGAGCACCACGAAGTTGACGTGGCTCTTCTCCTCAGCGGTCGGGTAGACCGCCTTGGTGGTGAAGAAGTTCACCTCCGCCGTGGAGCCGATGTGATCGAAGGGGCGGAAGATCGGCAGAGATTTGGGGCGCCTGGTGCCCCGCGCGGTGACGATCGAGTCCTTGATCCGGCGGGCCGCCTGGTCGGCCAGTTCCGAGAGGGTGAGCATCCCCAGGAACGCGTCACCCGCGAGAGCCACGCACTCGGTGAGCCAGCGTTTGGTGATGGCGAGCGTCTGCGGGAAAAGCCACGGCTTGCGGTCCTCCGGGTCTGCGAGGTACATCTCGCTGACCTGTTTGGCGAGCTGGAAGGCGATCTCCTGCTCCCGCTTGCTGCGCAGCTCCACCAGCAGGTCGGTCTGGCCGGTGCCGACGATGCCGGAGACCTCGGTGAGCGTGGGGATGATGCCGGTGTCGAGCGTCATCCGGCTGTCCGGGCCGAAGGCAGGGATCAGTTCCTCGTCCGGCAGCTCGATCCGGTAACCGGCCAGCCGAGGAAAGGTGATCTCGGCATGGACCCGGTCGCCCGCCGCGCGTACCCGGCGGTTGGGCTTGATTATCGGGTCGGGCCCCTTGCCGACCGTGGGGATGAACTGGAACGGGACCCCATACACGTCCGCGTACTCGGGGGTGAAGAAGCCGTTCTCGTCCACCGCGTAGGAGCGGCGGCGCAGGCCGCGTCCGACCACCTGCTCGCAGAGCAGCTGGGTGCCGAAGGCGCGGACGCCGAGGATGTGGGTGACGGTGTTGGCGTCCCAGCCCTCGGTGAGCATGGAGACGCTGACCACGCAGCGGACGTGCTCGCCGAGGGTGTCCCGCTTGCCGACGGTGTTCATCACCTCGCGCAGGATCATCGCGTCGTCCACCTTGTCGGCACTGCGGCCGGGGAAGCGGCGGATGTACTCCTGCTTGAACTCCTCGATCTCGGGACCGAGAGTCCTGCGGAACTCCGGGGTCAGCTCGCCGGACTCGAACTGCTTGGAGTCGACCAGGATGGTCGGGGTCCGGTGCAGCCGACGGCCGTGCTCGTCGACATTGGAGAACAGCCTCAGCCGACCCGGGACCGCGACCGTGGTCTCCTCGTCGACCCTGCGATCCCAGCCGCTGATCCAGTCGAAGACCATCTTGGAGACCGTGGTGTTGTTGCAGACCACGATGAAGACCGGCGGCGGGTCGCCGTGCTGGGCCGCCGGGGAGCCCTGCCAGTCCTGGTACGACTTCTGGTAGGAGTCGTACAGGCTGTGCAACGCGCCTTCCAACGCCGGGGGCAGGTGGTCGGCCGAGACCTCGCCGTCCTTGGCCCGTCCCTTCTTCGGCAGGCCGTCGCGGATGTTCCGCCAGAGGTTCAGGTAGGTGACGTCGCTCGTCGTGGCGTTGTCGTTCACCGGCACCCGGGGGATCTTGACGATGCCCGACTCGATGGCGTCGATCAGGGAGAAGTCGCTGACCACCCAGGGGAAGAGCGTGCCCTCGCGGTAGCCGGAGCCCGACAGGAAGAACGGGGTGGCCGACAGGTCGTAGACGGTCTTGACCCCGAGCTTGGCCTTGACCGCCTGAAGACCACGAAACCAGACGCGCGCCTCGTCGTTGCGGTCCTCGGCCTCCTTCCTGTCGTCCCCCTTCAGGGTCGCATCGGCACCGTCCAGCGGGTCGGCGATCCGGTCGCGGTAGCAGTGGTGGGCCTCGTCGTTGAGCACAACGATCTCCGAGGTGCCACCCAGGTCGCCGACGACCCGGTTGACCATCTGGCCGACGGTCTCCAGGAACGGGCTCGGCCCGCCCTTCTTCCCGGTCAGCACCTCCTTGGAGGTCTTGGACACCCCACGGCCGATCTTGGTCTCCCGATGCTGGAAGGCATGGAAGTTGGTGATCGCGATCTTCGCCTGGCGGAGCGCGCCGTAGGACTCGGCCGGGACCAGATCGCGGAGCCGGTAGTAGTTGCCGTCGTCCTCGGGCAGCAGGACCCGGAGCCGGTCGCGGATGGTGATGCCGGGGGCCACGACCAGGAACCGCTTGGCGTACCGCCGGTCGTTGGGACTGGCGACCTTGTTCAGGGTCTGCCAGGTGATGAGCATCGCCATCACGATCGTCTTTCCCGAACCGGTCGCCATCTTGAGCGCCACCCGGCTGAGACCGCCGTTGTACTCCTTGTTGATCTCACCGAGCCGGTTCGGAATCGAGGAATCGCCGTCCTTGTGTACGGCTTCGGCCAGGTAAATCGCGGTCTCGACCGCTTCTCGCTGGCAGAACAGGATGGGGTTGTCCCGTCCGGGATCGCTCCAAAACTCCAGGAGATGGCGAGTGGTCGGGGTGACGTGCGGATAGCCCAGCGTTCGCCAGCGGTCCACCTTCGCCCGTACGGAATTGACGAAGTGGTTGGGCTCGATCTGATCGGCGGTCAGTCCCAACTCGGACAGGTCAAGTTCGGCCTGGACGGCCCGCTTTCTGGCCTTCGGCACCGGGATGAAGTAGGCGCTGGGACGACGCCCCTCGGCGATCTCACCGGTGATCCCGTCGTTGTCGAACGTGAAGTGCCTGGTCGGAGCCCGGTAGGGCGAGTTGATGATCGGATTGTCGATGACACGGTCCGCCACTCGCAGCCTCCACCGCATTCGCCCTACTGAGGAAAAAGCAGGGTATCCGCCTGGGCTGGAAAGTGTAATAAAACGACGACCTTGTTCCCGCTACTGTGACCTTTCCCTCCGGAAATGGCATTGTGGCATACCGAAGGCATCAATCATGATTTTTCGGACAAAACACATTAAGGCAGCCCGGAGCAACAGTTACGGTCTATCCGTTTAGGGCACCCATGCTCCTGAAGCACCACATATAGCGTTTATAGCCATATAGGGACTCTGCCGAGCATCCAGGTACGCGGTGTCTGGGTTTGCAGTCGAGCAACGACGGCTTCCCGGTCGGCGGGATGGTCTACGGATGGCGACACGGCCGGCTGGTGGCAGGGACTGCGATGGCCGGGGTATCCGGGGGATGGCATCGGGAGCAGTGATCGGCGGGGGCGTTCATCTCGGCCTCACTGAAGCGCGGATCGACGCCTTGGCCTCCGTGCGGAAGGAGCAGGGCCGTCTCCCGGCTCCAGCTCGATCGACGCTTTGATTTCGTTTATCAAACCCGGCCGTTTAGCCAAATATCAGGTCGCAGCCAGCATATTTATCAACTATGCCCACTTTAATGGAGATCTTTACGAGGCAGACGGATTGAAATTAATATGTTCGCTGGAGCCGTCACCTTCACGGACCGAGCCGGAGCCAGCGTCCTCATGAGCCATCCGTACCCCACGCCCTCGCCGTCCCCCCAGTCCGCCCCTGACCCGCGGCCCTCCTCCCCGCCGACCGGCACCGCTCAGCCGGTCCCCGCCGTACCCTCCCCCGCTCCGCAGAACTCTCCCGCGACTCCGGCCCGAAGTGTGAACGGCGAGTACTCGGGGATCGATCCCGAGCGGATGGACGACTTCGAGCGAGGGCTCGGCCAGGCGGAGGACGCACTCGGCCGGAACGAACCGCAGATCCACCGCGCCCTGCAGCGGCTCGACCTGGACACCTCGGGGCTGAGCGCGCTCCGCGAGATGCGGAGCTGGATCGGGACCAGCCGCCCCGACCTGCGACGCCGCAACGAGACGATCCGCACCGAGCTCACCGAGTGGGGCGCCGCCGCCAAGACCCCCGGCGGGATCACCGCCTTCGACGAGACGCTGTACGGCAAGGCCGGCCACGACCCGGACGTCTACGCGGCAACCCTCGGCCTCGGTAGGACCGTCGAAGACGGCAAGATCGACGAGAGACTCCTGAAAGGACTGGAGAAGCGGACGGGGGACGCGGCGTTCGCCGCCGCGCTGATGAACACGCTGGGCACGGCGAGGTTCCGCGAGCTGATGATCGAGAACGCGAAACGCAAGGACGACAAGAAGTACGAGCGCCTGCAGGCCGCCCTCGGAAAAACCCTCGGCACGGCGAGCCCCCGGCTGGGCGACGCCTGGCACAAGGAACTCCTGTCCGACCTCGAAGTCGGCCGGACGACCGGCTACATCGGCTGGGAGAAGGGTTACGCCATGGCGGCGGCCCTCAAGCACGGCACCTTCAGCACCGCTTTCCTCCTCGCCACCGCCAGGAAGATCGAGTCCGCCGATCGCGGAAGAGTGCTGTTGGATCCGCGGGTCATGGTGGCCCTGCTGGAAGGGCTCAGCCGCGATCCGGTGGCCGCTCAGGACTTCTTCGCGGGCGACCCGACCATGCTGAAACGCTTCTTGACCGAACGGCGCCTGGGCGACGACGGCGTGGCTCTGGGCAAGGTGCTGGAGGCCGCGACGCTCACCTTCCGCGACCACGACGGCTCACCGCAGAACCCGTCACGCGGCTTCCTGTCGGCCAAACTCGCCTCGGAGATCGTCCACCTGCAAGCCGTACGAATCAAGGACGGCAAGCTCCCCGACTCCTTGGTGAGCCCCACCTCGATGGGACGCGTTTTGGCGGGCTACATCAGCGACATCAACCACGCCGCTCAGCGAGGCCGCGATCCCGTGTCGTTCGGAGTACGAAGCGCCGACAATCCCGCCACACCCGGACCTGACTCCTGGGGTGCCCAGTTCAATACGGGGGAGCTTCGTCAGGTAATGAAGGAGGCGTTCGCGGAATCTGAAGCATTTGCCCCCGTTCTGGCTGCTCAGGCGGTATTCACTGGCTGGCTCCTTAATCACGGTGCCGCCGAGATGGCCGCCGGGCATGGCGGTGAAACCCTCCTGAACAGTGCGAGGCGGGCCGGAGCAGGCTTCGGAATGATCACCGATGCGGCTGGCCTGGCGAAGATCGAGGAAGGCAAGGATCTGGACGAGGCACAGCAGCGAAACATGAAGATGCTCCTGGCAGCAGTCAATACCGGTCTCGCTATCCCGCAGTCGGGAACCTGGTCGATCACCGCCGGTGTTGTCGGAGCATGGAGCGGACTTGCGGAAGAAATAGCCAAGGGCAAGGCGGAAGACAATGCCCGTGTTGACGCCAATGCCGCTGTCGACAAGACCCGAGGGCTTGTGCACGATCTCGCCGCTCAGGCCATGCTCAGAAACGGTCTTTTCGGCTCCGCCGAACCCGCCGGCCGGAACCATCCCTGGGCCACCCTGGAGGGCCTGGAGAAGGGGGACGACCCTCGCGACAACCCCAACAACTTCCTCAAAGACGATGGCCGGACCCTTATGATCATGGACGAGATGATTGACAAAACAGCCACCAACACCACTGACCAGTATCGGCGAGTCGAGGCCTACGACCGCTGGCTCTACAACGGGCTGTCAGGAAAACCTTGGCGGGAGACTGAGAGCCTCCTGGATCTGGGTTTCTCCGAAGGCTTCGCCAAGTACGGATCATGATGAGAAAAGCGTTAGTCGTCATGACGGTGTTGGCCTGTGCTCTGGCCATCTCCTTGGCTTGCCAGAGCGATGAGGTGCCGGTCGATCGTAGTCCGTTACCAACAGTGGCCGCACCTCCGTACATCTGCGATCACATTCCATTGAAGGCGGTGGAGTTGATGACCGGGGTGCACAATCCGCTGGTCCGCGGCTACTTCGACTTCACGATTTCCGAGGGCCTTGGCGCCGGAGGCTGCGCGGTCTACCAGCGAGAGGGTGAGCGGCTGAAGGTGCTGCAGATCAGCCTCACACCGGGAGGGTACCCAGGGGCGGTTGAGGAGCAGATCGAAGATGGCGCCTTGCGGTTGCCGGAGATACTTCCCGGGGTTATCGGCTCTTACTTCAAACCCTCGGACAGCGAAACCAACGACGCATACGCGCTGCTTGTGCGCGGCAAAGCGGAAATAAGCATCCAGATGGAGATCGGCGCCGCAGGACGGGACAACGCCGCCGATGTGCTGGCGCTCATGAAGCTGATCGCGCCGAAGCTGCTCACCGACGCCAGTGCGCCCTCCGCGAAGACGGAGACCTCCCCCACCCCGAAGAAGGACTGATCGGATCATGGCCAAGCTGGTGCCCAATCCGCTCCACGCGGCACTGGGGGATGCCCTGCGGACGGTCGAGCCGCTGGTCCAGGAGATCGAGAACGGTATCGAGGCCCCGTACCGGGACTTCCACGAGGGCAAGGTGTGGACGGGACCGGCCGCCAAGCGGTTCGACGCCCAGCTCGTCCAGCACCGTACCCGGGTCCGGGGCGCGGGCGAGAAGATCATCTCCGACCTGCGACAGACCCTGGCCGTCACCCCCCGCCAGGTCAGCGAGGAGGAGGCCAAAATGATCAAACAACGGTACGGCCTCCCCTGACGGGGCTACTTAGAGAGGGCGGGGCTATTGCGACTTACTTGCAGGCCCGCGGAGAACGGTGCCCCGTGGAGCCCGCAGCGGAGTGATCCACCACCGCTCACCTCGGTCTGGGCACGACTCCGCATGGGTAGGTGGACTCCTCCAGCGGCTGCGGCGTCAGCGTGATTCCGGTGAGGCGCTCGGCCAGACCGCTGGCGCGCCCTCCTGACGTGATGGGAATCGAAGTGCATCCGGTTCTGGCCGATCTGCGGATCATCCCCGGGACCGGCCGGTCCCCTCAGGCCGTTCATGATGATCGGTAGGGCCTGGTCGGGCTTCGGACGCGACGGCGTGCCGGTCCCGTGAAGACCTGATCAGGCCCTACCGATGGCCAGGGGACGGCGTGAGAGTCGCCGAGCTTTCGAATGTGCGCTTGAAGTCGGGGCACTCTACGAGCGGTTCGTGCATGCACGTCGAGGCATGGTGGAGACCGTCGCGCATCCGAGTGAGCCGGGCGATGTCCTCCTCCAACTCCCGCGCCTTCTCCGCCATCCGTGCACGCAGCTTGGTGTCGTCGGGTGTGGCCACCAGGAATCCGGCGATCTCGGCGATCGTGAATCCAGCGCCGCGGGCGCAGGCGATGAGTGCGAGGCGCTCAAGAACGTCGGGCCGGAAGGCGCGGCGCAGGCCGTTGCGACCCGCCGAGGCGATGAGGCCTCTCTTCTCATAGAACCGCAGCGCCGAAGGCGCCAGCCCGGAACGCTCGGCCACTTCGGCGATGTCCAGCAGCGACTCGACCACCACGTCCCCTTGACTTGAACCACGCTTCAAGTCACAGACTAGCCGCCATGAACATCCATCACCTCAACTGCGGGTCCGTACGGCAGATCGAGGCCACCTACGACGGCCCGGCTCCCGCCCACGCCGTCAACCACTGTCTGCTGGTCGAGACCGACTCTGACGGCCTGGTCCTTATCGAGACCGGCCTCGGCCTCGACGACATCCGCAACCCAGGCGACACCCTCGGCTCCGACTGGGTCGAGATGGCCCAGCCTGTACTGGCCGAGGAGGAGACCGCCGTTCGCCAGGTCGCCCGGCTGGGATATTCACCCGACGATGTACGCCACATCATCGTGACCCACCTCGACGTAGACCATTGCGGTGGCCTCCCCGACTTCCCGGACGCCCAGGTCCATGTCCTTGCCGCCGAACTTGAAGCCGCGATCACCGAGGCACCCAGCTTCCGCTACCGCCCGGCACACTGGGCACACGGCCCGAAGTGGGTTTCCTACACCCCCGAGCCGGGCGAGGACTGGTTCGGGTTCAGCTCCGTCCAGCCGAAGGGCCTGCCGCCGGAGATCCGGCTGGTCCCACTCGGCGGTCACACCGCCGGCCACACCGGAGTCGCCGTACGCGAAGGCGATCGCTGGCTCCTGCACTGCGGTGACGCCTACTACTACCACCGGGAACTCGACAGAAATCCACATCCGCACCCCATCCTCGACTTCGTGCAGACCAGCTCGGAAGTCCACCACGACCTCCGACTGGGCACTCAGGCCCGGCTGCGCGAACTCGTCCGCGACCACGGCGATGAGGTCTCGGTCATCAGTGCTCACGATCCGTGGGAACTGGACCGCTACCGTTGACCCTGGGCGACCCCGATCTGGACGCCCCACCGGCACCCGGAACGGTGGCCTCGTAGGTGAGTACCTTCCACCACGAGTTCCCGGACGCCGTCCACGTCGCCCTCGGTGTTGACGGTGTCGCCGACGCCGCCGCGAGCGGGGCGCCACGACCGGCGTCCTGCTGCTCGACACCTACCGGGAGGTGGACGACACTCGGCCCACGGTGGTGCTCGCCTACACGGTCAAGGGGCGCGGCCTGCCGACCGAACTCCCCTGCTTTCTCGATCATGCTCAGGATCAGCGCCTTCGTGATCGCCCCCCCTCGCTGGGAATGACGGTGAGTTCCGCGCCGAACGCCACCATCCGAAGGAGTTCGGCGCCGTGTTTCCGATCGTCCGCAGGACGTCGCCGCCGCTCCTTTCGATGCCTTCGCTCATGATCTCGATCGTCGAGCCGACCGTACCGCCACCACCAGTTCAACTTCTGAACCAGCACCTCCGGCGCCTGGTGCGTACCATGCACCGATGAACGGATACGGGCAGTTCTGCGCGGTGGCGCGCGCTGGAACTCCTGGGCGAGCGGCGGACACTGCTGATCGTGCGGGAGTTGCTGCTGGGCGCTTCGACCTTCACCGACATTCGCTTCGCCGCTCCGGTTCAGAGGATGGGGGGTGGTGACGGCAGGCCGTAGTCGTTGAGGGTGATGGCATCGGGGTCGGTGACCATTTTCTCGATCAGGCCGGACCAGGGCAGGTGGGGTAGCAGCCTGATCGACAGGTTGCGCATCCCGATGGCCACCCGCGAGTTGGGCACGAAGCCGTTGACACCGCCCGGCGGAAGCTTCTGGCGCTGCCGGACAAGACCGCGCATCTCCCGCTCATAGGCGGCGAAGGCGACCTCATGGTCCCCGCCGGCCTCGGCCAGCTCTCCGGCCAGCACATAGGCGCCGACCACCGCCAGCCCGGTGCCGCCGCCGCCCAACGGCGACGGGCTGTATCCGGCATCGCCGAGCAACACGACCCTGCCGCGGGACCAGCCGTCCATGACGACCTGGGTGGCAGCGTCGAAATAGAAGTCGGTGGCCGCCGCCATCTCCCGGAGCATGGCGGGTACCTGCCAGCCCGCTCCGGCGAAGACCTCGGCCACGATCTGCTTCTGCCTCCGCGCATCACCGTGGTCGAGCGGCTTCGAGGCGAACCCGAGCAGGACCTTGACCTCCTCGGCCCGCCGGGACGGGCGTAGCGCCGCCACCCTCCTGCCGGGCAGGTTGTGGAACAGTTCCCAGTCCTGGATGCCGAAGACGTTGGGCGCGGTGAAGTACGCCAGGTGGCAGCCGAGCTCGCGGCTGAAGCGCGACTCCTCGCCGAAGGCCAGGGACCGGGTCACCGAGTGCGCGCCGTCCGCGCCCACCACCAGGTCGAAGACGCGCGCCGCAGACCTCTCGAAGGTGACCCGTACGCCGTCGGGGGCCTGGGCCAGCGAGGTGATCGTGTCGTCGAAGACGTACTCCACCTTGCCCTCGGTCGCCTGGTGGAAGATGTCGACCAGGTCACCGCGGAGGATCTCCACCTCGCCGACCACACCGTTCCCGCCGAGGAAAGAGGCGGGCATGTCGGCGACGCGCCTGCCGGTGGCGTCCACATAGGACATCCCTCGGGAGTCGACGGCCGCGTCCCGGACCTTCTCCAGGAGACCCATCCGCCTGACCACGTCGAAGGAGACCCCGCGCAGGTCGACGGTGTGGCCTTGGGCGCGTGGAGCCGGGGCTCGCTCGACCACGGTCGGGGTGAAGCCGTGGCGGTGCAGCCAGTAGGCCAGGGACTGCCCCGCGATACCGGCACCGGAGATCAGAACGGTCCTCATGAGCGCTCCTCGCTAGGTGGTGTTCACACCGTACGCATAGTGCGCTTACCTTGTAAATTATGTACTAGTGCACCAAAATTACAACAGCATATGACCAGGTAAACAAGGATATGGTGCACTAGAGCACCTGGAGGGTGGAAGATGGACGGGACAGAGCCTCCGTACCTGCGGATCGCCGCCGAGCTGCGACGGCGTATCACGACGGGCCGACTGCGCCCGGGCGATCGGGTGCCCTCGACCCGGCAGATCATCCGGGAGTGGGGCGTGGCAATGGCGACCGCCGGCAAGGTGCTGGCGACCCTGCGCCAGGAAGGGCTTGTGCGGGTCGCCCCCGGCGTCGGGACCATCGTCGCGGACGGCGCCGTCACGGACACCGGCCCTCCCCACAGGCCCGCGCCCGAGCTCACCAGCGAACGGATCGTGCGCGCCGCGATCGGGATCGCCGACGTCGAGGGGCTGGCGACCCTGTCCATGCGCCGGATCGCGACCGACCTGGAGGTCTCGGCGATGTCGCTCTACCGGCACGTGGCGGGCAAGGAGGAACTGCTCATGCTCATGGCCGACACCGTGCTGGCCGAGTGCGCGCTCAGCGAGTCACCGGCGGGCTGGCGCGCCCGGCTGGAGCTGATCGCCAGGGCGCAGTGGGCCCTCTACCACCGTCACCCCTGGCTGGCCCAGGTCACCTCGTTCACCCGCCCGATGCCCACGGCCAACGCGATGGCACTGGGCGAGTGGGCGATGCGCGCGGTGGACGGCCTCGGTCTCGTCCCGGCCACGATGGTCCACGTGTACGTCACCGTGGCCAACTACGTACGCGGAACCGCGATCAACCTGGAGGCCGAGACCGAGGCCGTACAACAGACCGGCATCACCGACCAGGAGTGGCTCGACACGGCGGTGCTCCCGCGCATGGCGGAATTCCCGCTGCTGTCGAGCATTCCGCCCGACTCCCTCGACCTGGACACTCTGTTCGAGTTCGGGCTCCGCTGCCTGCTGGACGGCCTGGGGGTGCTCATCGAGGCCCCCGGTCCTCCCGTCACGTCCCTTCATGGGGATCGTCAAGGGACGTAGGGCGTCGACGATCGCATCTGATGGCCCCGCTGAGGTCTCCCGGTCACACGGCGTGGCGAGGCCGCTGAATAAGATCAGATCCAGGCACCTCGCAGCCGCTCCCGTGGGGGTACAGGAGGCAACGACATGAACGATGCGATGTGGGCCGGGACGGTCACGGTCGCCGGGCACGAGCAGGCCGAGTTGGAGGCGTACCTGGCCCGGCCGCTCGGTGACGGCCCGCGCGGCGGTGTGGTGGTGATCCACCACCTGCCCGGGTACGACGACGCGACCAAGGAGATCGTCCGCAGGTTCGCGGCGCGCGGGTACGCGGCGATCTGCCCGAACCTGTACTCCCGCGAGGGCGCCGGGGTCAGCCCCGACGACCAGGCCGCCGCCGTACGGGCCAAGGGCGGGGTCCCGGACGAGCAGCTCGTCGGCGATGTCGCCGGAGCCGCGGCGTACCTCAACTCCCTCGACCACGCCAACGGCAGGATCGGTGTGATCGGATTCTGCTCGGGCGGGCGGCAGACGTTCCTGGTGGCCTGCTCGCTCCAGATCGACGCGGCGGTGGACTGCTACGGCGCCTTCGTGGTGAACACCCCGCCCGCGGAGTTCCCGCTCCAGCACGAGCCGCTGATCTCCAAGGCCGCCGACCTGTCCTGCCCGCTGCTGGGGTTGTTCGGCGCCGAGGACAAATACCCGGGGCCGGAGGAGGTCGCGACGCTGGACGCCGAGTTGGAGAGGCTGGGCAAGGAGCACGAGTTCCACACCTTCGAGGGCGCCGGGCACGCCTTCTTCGCCACCGACCGGCCTGCCTACCGGCCCGCCGCCGCGGTGGAGGGCTGGAAGAAGATCTTCAATTTCTACGGCCGCCACCTCGGCGCCTGACCGGAGCGATCAGTATGTGCACCTATCTCACCGAGAAGATCGAACTCGACGGCGCGGGCAAGGGCGGCAACGGCTGGTTCACGCTCAGCCAGGGCGCGGTCTACGTCGACCACCCCTACCATGCCTGTCACGAGCACACGGTGAACATCGACTTCACCAACCCGGCCGAGGGCCCCTCGGCGCGGGTCGCGGTCGAGCTCACCGAGGAGTCGGCGCTGGCACTGATCGACGCCATCCAGAAGGCCCTGGCCGCGGCGCCTCCGGGACTCGCCTCCGGCCGCCGCTGAGGCGGGTCTCGCGGGTCCTGCCGCGGCCGGGATCGGTCGGGGTCCGACCCGCCCGACCCGGTACGTCACGTGGGTGGCCTCTCGGGCACCCCAACGCCGTCCGCTACCGCCTCGACGATCCCGACGACAGGGTGGCGACCGGTGTGCTCCCGCGCGGGTCAGGACGGTCGCTCGACCCGGCGCCAGGAGTCCAGCACCATGAGGGTCTTGGTGCCGATGACGTTCTCGTCGCGGCGGATCTGGTCGATCAGCCGGTGCAGGTGCTGGAGGCTGTCGACCCGGAAGTGCACCAGGGCGTCGGGGTCGCCGGCCACCGTGAACACCTCGGTGACCCCGGGGATACGGCTGGCCGAGGCGGTGATCGACTCGACGTCCGTGTTGCCGCTGAAGCGGACCTCCGCGAAGGCCTCGATGGTGTCGCCGAGCAGGCCCTCGTCGACGAGTGTGGTGTAACCGACGATGACGCCGAGTCTTTCCAGCCGTTCGATCCGCCGCTTGACCGGGCTCGGCGAGAGCCGCACCCGGGTGGCGATGTCGCGCACGCTCCGACGCCCGTTCTCGACGAGCAGGTCCAGAATCCGGCGGTCGATCGAGTCCAGTTCGGCGTTCGGAGGCATGGGTGGATGGTAGCGCCGAGGGGGTGGAAGAATGCGCGCTCCAGGCCGCCTGACCGCTTGAACGTGCGCCAAGGGGCGGGTTCCTGCGTCTTTCTTGCCCTGCGGGGCACCTCCGGGTGCAATGAACGTCTCCGCAGGAAAGAGACAGATGATGGCGATCCCCCTGCCCCCGCCCGCCGACGAGCGTGCCGGGGCGTCCGCCCGGACCGAGGTGCTACGGCAGGTCGCGCAGCGGGTGCTCTGGCTCTCCGCGGCCATCGTCGACGCCGCCAACCGCGGACGGCCCAACGACACCGGCGTGAAGGTCGGCGGTCACCAGGCCTCCAGCGCCTCGATGGTCGACATCATGGTCTCGCTGTACCTCTCCGAGCTGACCCACCTCGACCGGGTCTCCGTCAAACCGCACGCCTCGCCGGTGCTGCATGCGATCAACTACCTGCTGGGCGATCTCGATGTCCGCTATCTGCCGAGGTTGCGCGAGCTGGGCGGGCTGCAGAGCTATCCGAGCCGGCTCAAGGACCCCGACACCGTCGACTTCTCGACCGGTTCCGTCGGCATCGGCGCGACCGCGCCGTTGTGGGCCGCCGTCTCCCACCGCTACCTGCGCTCGCGCTTCGCGTCGACTCCGGCGGCGGGACGCTTCGTCAGCCTGCTCGGGGACGCCGAGCTCGACGAGGGTGCGATCTGGGAGGCCGTCGCCGACCCGTCCGTCGCCCGGATGGGCGAGCTGCTCTGGATCGTCGACCTCAACCGCCAGTCGCTCGACCGGGTGGTGCCGGACGTGCAGATCCACCGGTTGCGGGCGATGTTCGAGGCGGCCGGCTGGCAGGTCGTCACCCTGAAGTGGGGGCGCGCGATCACCGCCCTGTTCGAACGGCCGGGCGGCGACGAGCTGCGGCAGCGGCTTGAGCGGATGCCGAACGAGGAGTACCAGCGCCTGCTGCGGGTCGACGCCGCCGAGGTGGGTCCGCGACTTGTCGGGGAACACGGCGGCGCGGCACTGCGCGCCCTGGTCGCGTCCCTGCCGGACGCCGAGCTGGCGCGGGCGATCCGCGACCTCGGCGGCCACGACCTCGACCTGCTGCTCGACACCTACCGGGAGGTGGACGACACCCGGCCCACGGTGGTGTTCGCCTACACGGTCAAGGGGCGCGGCCTGCCGACCGAGGGGCACCCGAACAACCACTCGGCGCTGCTGACCGAGGCGCAGATGCTCGCGCTGGCCACCTCCTGCGGCACCGACCTCGCCGACCCCTGGCGTGCCTTCGAGCCGGGCACCGCCGCGTCCGACCTGTGCGCCGCCCGAGGCGCGGCGTTGCGCCGCCCCCAGGTCACCGGCAGGGCCCTCGGCCCGCTGCCGAGGACGCTCGGCCGCTCGTACCGCTCGCCGATCTCGACCCAGGCCGCCCTCGGCCGCTTCCTCGTCGACTTCCTGCGCGCCGCCCCCGAGGCAGGCGCGCGGGTGGTGACCTGCAGCCCGGACGTCGCCTCCTCGACCAACCTCGGCGGGTGGATCAACAAGACCGGGGTGTGGTCGATCGAGGACCGGCACGACTGGTTCGCCGACGACACCGAACGCCTGCTCCGCTGGTCGGAGGGGACCGGCGGCCAGCACATCGAACTCGGCATCGCCGAGGTCAACCTGGTGGGTCTGCTCGGCGAGCTCGGCGCCACCTGGAGTCGCTGGGCCGAGCGTCTCATCCCGATCGCCACGCTCTACGACCCGTTCATCTCACGTGCGCTCGAACCCTGGTCGTACGGCATCTACGCCGGCGGGCAGTCGATCATCGTCGGCACGCCGTCCGGTGTGACGCTGTCGTCCGAGGGCGGCGCGCACCAGTCGATCACGACCCCGTCCATCGGCCTTGAGCAGCCGGGCTGCATCGCCTGGGAGCCCGCGTTCGCCCGGGACCTGGAGTGGACGATGCTGGCCGCCATGGAACGGGTCGGCGTCGAGGGCGGCACCTCCTCGTACTTCCGGCTGTCGACCCGGCCGCTGGACCCCGCCCTGGCGCGGGTGCCGGAGGACGAGCTGCTCCTCGAACGGCGCCGGCGGCACGCCGTCGCGGGCGGCTACCGCATCACCGACCACGACCCCGCGACCGAGCAGGTCACCCTCGTCGGCGCCGGAGCCGTCATGCCCGAGGTGATCGCCGCCGCCGAACACCTGGCCGAGCGCTCGATCGTCGCCGGCGTGGTCTGCCTGACCAGCGCCGACCTGGTGTACCGCGCCTTCCAGGCCCGGGGCTCCCTCGGCGCGTCCGGCGGCGGCATCGTCGACGTCCTGTTCCCCGCCGACCGCCCCGCGCCCCTCGTCACGGTGCTCGACGGACACCCGCACACGTTGTCCTTCCTGGCCGGCGTGCGCGGCGACCGGATTCGCAACCTCGGGGTCTCCGGTTTCGGCCAGTCCAGCGACCTGCACGACGCCTACCGCGTCCACGGCATCGACACCGCCTCCATCGTCGACGCCGCCCTGACGCTGCTCGGCCGCTGAGTCGTCAAGGCCTGTCACGGCGCCGGTACACCTCGGTGCTGAGGTACTTCAGCCCCGAGTCCACGAGCAGGGTGACGACCCTGGCGGTCGGCCCAAGGCGCTGTCCGACCCGGATCGCGGCGAGGACGTTCGCCCCTGACGACGTTCCGGCGAACAGGCCCTCCTCCCGGGCCAGGCGCCTGGCCATCTCCTCCGCGTCGGCGGTGGGGATCGGCACGATCTCGTCCACCAGGGTGGGGTCCCACATGGGCGGGGGGTAACCGATGCCGATGCCTTCGATGCGGTGGGCACCGGGCCGGCCTCCGGACAGCACGGCGGACTCGGCCGGTTCGACGGCGACGACCCGAAGTCCCGGATGGCGGCGCCGGAGCGGGGCCGCCGCCCCGCGCAGCGAGGCCGCCGTACCGATCGACTGAACGAACGCGTCGATCCGCCCACCCGACTGCTCCCAGATCTCCTCGCCCATCGGGTGGTAGCCGGCGATGCTGTCGGCGTTGTTGAGCTGATCGGTCCAGTAGGCGCCCGGCCGGCGACCGAACTCCCCGGCTTTCTCGATCATGCTCAGGATCAGCGCCTTGGTGATCAGACCCCCCTCACTGGGAATGACGGTGAGTTCCGCGCCGAACGCCGTCATCTGAAGGAGTTTGTCGGCACTGAAGGCATCCGAACTGACGATCCGCAGCCGATATCCCTTCGCCGCGCAGACCAGGGCAAGGGAGGCGCCTGTGCTGCCGCCCGTGTACTCGACAACGGTGTCGCCGGGCCTCAGCCGCCCGTCGCCTTCGGCCCTGGCGATCATCGCCTGCGCCATGCGGTCCTTCATGCTGCCTGTCGGGTTCTGTCCTTCGATCTTGACGAAGATCTCCGCGCACCCGGGCGGCACGACCCTGTGCAGCCTCACCAGCGGCGTGTTTCCGATCGTCCGCAGTACGTCGCCGGTCCTTTTGATGTCCTCGCTCATGACCTCGATCGTCGAGCCGACCGTGCCGCCACCACCAGTTCAACTTCTGAACCAGCGCCTCGTACCATGCACCGGTGAACGGATACGGGCAGTTCTGCGCGGTGGCGCGTGCTCTGGAACTTCTGGGTGAGCGGTGGACGCTGCTGATCGTGCGGGAGTTGCTGCTGGGCGCCTCGACCTTCACCGACATCCGCCGGGGCCTGCCTCGCATCCCGCGAGCGACGCTGTCCGCACGACTACGCGCACTGCGTGCCGCCGGCGTCGTCGACGACGGCTACCGGCTCACCGAGGCGGGCGCCGCGCTGGCTCCGGTGGTGCGGGAACTGGCCCGGTGGGCGGTCGCCACCGACAGCGCCGCCCTGACCGAGGACGATCTCGACACCGCCGCACTGACCTGGGACATGCGGCGCCGGGTGGAGGCCACCGCCCTACCCGAGCGCACGGTCGTGCTCGCGATCGAGTTCACCGACCGCAGGCCGGCCGACAGCAGGTACTGGCTGCATCTGTCCCGGACCGGCGTCGACCTGTGCCGGCAGGACACCGGGGCACCCGTCGACGTCTGGCTCACCGCTCCGACGGCGGCGGCGACCCGGTGGTGGCTCGGTGACCTGTCCTGGGCGCGGCTGCTACGGCAGCGGGGAGTACGCGTACACGGTGACCCGGTCCTGCAGCGCCAGATGCACCGCTGGTTCAAACGCTACGTGTTCACCCCGGAAGCCCTCGGCCTGAATCCAGGCTCTTCCCAGCATTGATCGTTTCGCTCGGCACCATTTTCCCGGGCGGCCGACGACGGTACCGACGCGTCCGGAGTGCCGCCCCGGAAACACGGCTCCCGCCGGTAGACCCGGCCTGCGACAAGGGCCCGCACCGATGATCGGATCGGTGCGGGCCCCCGCGCCGCGTCAGTCGCCGTAGCCGCCGAAGGGAATGTTGATCTGCTCCTGGCCGTCGGGGGCGTCGTCGTTCGACGGGGGCGGCGCCGGCCGGCAGCTCTGGCCGCAGCCGCCGAACCGCGCCGGGTTGATCGGGGTGAACGACGTCGGCTCCACGTTCCGCAGCGCCGCCAGCATCGTGTCCTTCCAGATCGGGCCCGGGATGCTGCCGCCGAAGACCGAGCCGTAGTAGCGTCCGCCGATCGTGACGCCGGTCAGCTTGTACTTCTGCGAGCCGCGCGGGTCGCCGATGCTGACCGCGCCGGCCAGGTCCGGGGTGAACCCGGCGAACCAGGCGGTGGCGTAGCCGTCGGTGGTGCCGGTCTTGCCCGCCGCGTCGCGGCCGATGCCGCCGACGCTCCGCATCGTGCCCTTGGTGAACACCCCGGACAGCACGTCGGCCGCCGCGTCGGCCACCTCGGGGTCGAGCGCCTGACGGCACTTGGGCTGATAGTCGGTGACCTTGCCGTCCCGGTCGGTGATCCGGCTGATCGCCATCGGCGCGCAGTACTTGCCGCGCGCGCCGATCGCGGCGTACGCGTTCGCCACGGTCACCGGGTCCATCTCGTTGATGCCGAGCGTGAACGTCTCGTACTCCTGGAGCTTCAGCCCGTCGGAGCGGTGGATGCCCAGCGACTTGGCGACCTTGACCGTGTCACAGAGCCCGACGTGCTGCTCCAGCGTCATGAAGAAGGTGTTCACCGAGCCCCAGGTGCCGGTCTGCAGGGTCCGCCAGCCGGGGCTGCCCTCGTCGTTGGTCACGGTGTGGGTCGGGTCACCGATGTTCTCGCCCTTGCAGTTCTTGAACGCCGAGTAGCCCGGGGCGAGGTAACCGGCGCCGACGTTGAAGCCGTCGTCGACCTTCATGCCCTTGTTCAGCGCGTTGAGCAGCGTGAACGTCTTGAAGGTCGAACCGGCCTGGAAGCCGACGCCACCGCCGTGCGCGGCGTCCGCGACGAGGTTGTAGGAGATCTCGTTCCTGGCCTTGTTCTGGCCGTACGTCCGGCTGGCCGCCATGGCCTTGATCGCCCCAGTGCCCGGCTGGACCAGGGCCTCGGCCGCCACCGGGTTGTCGGTGGGGTTGACCCACTTCCTGATCGCCCGGTCCGCCGCCGCCTGCATGGTCGGGTCGATGGTGGTCCTGATCGTCAGACCGCCGCGGTTGAGGAACGCCAGGCGCTCCTTGTCCGTCTTCCCGAAGTCCGGATTTTTCAGGATCTCGTTGCGGACATAGACGCAGAAGTACGGGTAGTCGCTGACCTCGCAGCCGCCCGGCAGCTTCGTACCCTTGTAGCCGAGCCTGGCGGCCTTCGCCTTGGCCGCCTCAGCCGGAGTGATCTTGCCCAGCTCGGCCATCCGGTTCAGCACCACGTTGCGCCGGTTCAGCAGCCGCTCGCGCTGCTTCTTGCCCAGGTTGGGATCGGTGGCGTTGGGGTCCTGCACCGCGCCGGCCAGCGTCGCCGCCTGCGGCAGGGTGAGCTTGTCCGCCGACACCCCGAAGAACCGCTTGGCCGCCGCCTCGACGCCGTAGGCACCCGCGCCGAAGTAGGCGATGTTCAGGTATTTCTCCAGGATCTCGTCCTTGGAGTACTTCTGCTCCACCGCCATAGCGTGGCGCAGCTCGTTGAGCTTGCGCGCGTAGCTGGCCTCCAGCGCCTTGTTCTTCTCCGCGTCGGTCTCGGCGGAGTTGAGCAGCACCTGCTTGACGTACTGCTGGGTGATGCTGGAGCCGCCCTGGCTCACCCCGTCCGCCTGAAGGTTCTTGGCGAACGCGCGAATCGTGCCCTCGATGTCGATCGCGCCGTGCTCGTAGAACCGGTAGTCCTCGATCGAGACGATCGCGGTCTTCATGATCTCGGCCACCCTGTCGAGCTTGACGACCTCGCGGTACTCCTCGTAGAACCGTGCGATCTCCTTGCCCCTGGCGTCCTGCACGACGGTGACCTCCGCCGGCGGAGGCTCGACGAGATCCTCGGGGTTGAGGTTCAGCCCGTTGGTCGCCGACACGATGCCGAGCCCCGCACCCCCCACGGCCGGTAGTGCGATCCCCGCGACCAGCACACCCGCCGCCGCCCCCACCGCGGCAAGACGCATGATCTTCGACGCGGCCCCTGACTGCTCGTTACCCCGTTCCGACATAAGCGTAGATTCTAGACTTTAACCCTGTTCTATGCACATAAAGCGCTTTCTGCCACGTAGGGCACAGCGCCGGTCATCCGCCAGGGGCAGGTCAGATCATCCGGCGGGAAGAGGGTTCTAGATCATCTGCGGACACACAGCCTAGGGGAACTTCCGACGTTGTGGGCGAGGATGACGGCGGCGCCCCGGAAGCGCCGACCGCCCGGCGGAAGCCTTGGCGATCCCGCCCGAAGACCCCTGGGCATCGTGGCGGAACTGCGCTCCAAGCGAGACCCAAGATACATCCAAGATGCCGGAAGCAGACTCCTCCACGAGATCTCTTGGGGGAGGAATTGCAAAAAGTCGTCTTTCAGCCCGGATATCACATTCGCCATTCGGCCGGTGAGAAAAAGTCCGGAGGCCCTCTGGGCGCCGCGGCGAGAACGTGGTGGTCCGCACCGCCTCATCGTGCGTCCGCATGACAGGCCGCTTGCCGCGCCCGTTCCCGCCATTCCGGTACGAATTTCCGCACCCCAGGAAACACAGCACAAGGAGAAATGTCATGAGAGTACGCAGAATCGCCGGTGTGGCGGCCGCCGCCGCCCTGGCCGGGGGGCTCCTCACCACCGCGCTCCCGGCCTCGGCCGCCACCGAACCCGACACGGTCACCATCACGAACAGCAAGCTCCTGGCACCGTGGGAGGGCGCCTCCCTGTGGCTCAAGTGCCCCGACTCCCACCCGTACTTCAAGAGGATCTGGTGGGAGGGTCCCTACGTGCGCTCGGTGTCGCCGCCCGCCGGGTTCCCGGGATACAGGCAGCAGGCGACGTTCTTCTTCAACAACTCCGGGACCACGCAGTCCAAAATGGCCTCGATATGGATGGAGTGCACTCCGGTGATGCCGTCCTAGTCTCGGTGTGGGACGGCACCGGCGCAGCCACCGTGAGTGGTGACCCGGTGCCCGCTTCGCACTGACCGGATGTGCCGTCTTGTCGGGAGCGCCTTCTGGGGGGGAAGGCGCTCCCGCGGGTCACGGCGGACCGGGCCGACCTCCGTGCCCGCACACGGCCATACGTCGCCTCGAAGATGGACGGCGGCAAAACCCTGACCGTCGGCTCATGCCTCCGGTCACCGAGGCTTCTAGAGGCCGATGTCGGCCTGCGGGCCGGCGTAGGCGCGCAGCAGCGCCGGGACGTTCGCCGCCGGGTCGAGCGTGTAGGAGTAGAACGAGCTCGGCGTGAAGGCGGATCCACCGCTCTCCTGCCTGCCGGTGGAGTTGACGACGATGCTGCCCGACTGCCGCAGCTGGGCGGCGGCGTCCCGGTAGTACGGGTCCTTGACGTTCTCGAAGTAGCTGTTCTCCAGCACCATCTTGGTGGCGCCTCTGGCGTAGTTGCCGTAGGAGGCGATGTTCTGCAGGTAGTTGTTGTACAGGTGCGCGTAGGCGACGTTGTCGGTGCTGGGGTTGCGCTGCTTGTTGTCGTGGATCCAGTTGTGGTGGATGGTCATCCTTGAGGTGACGTTCTCGGTCCAGCCGATGCCGAAGGACTTGTTGTTCTCCGACAGGACGTTCCACGACACGGTCAGATAGCTGGTGTCCAGGCGGCTGTCGATCAGGCCGTCGTTCATCCGGGTGATCGTGTTGTGGTCTATCCACACGTGGTGGGCGTTGTCCATCTGGATGCCGTCGTAGTCGAAGTCCTTGTCGTCCGGGTCGTCGGAGGCCATTCGGGTGTCGCGGATCGTCAGGTTGCGGATGATCACGTTGTGCACGCCGTTGCCGAGGAAGAACCCGCCGTTGACGATGTGGCCGCTGGTCCCGACGCCGATGATGGTCTTGTTCGAGGCGACCTTGATCTCCGTACCGTACGGCGTGACCGTGATCGCGCCATTGACCCTGATGACGTGGGGGGCGCTCGCCGTGGCGTACCTCACCAGGTCCGCGTACGTCGAGACGGTCACCGTGGTTCCGGCCGCACCGCCCGTCGTGGTGGCGTCGCCCATCCCGCTGGTCGAGGCGAATCCGTCGGCCGCGTTGGACCAGTCGCGTCCGCCGCCCACCGGGGTGAAGAGCCACTGCTTGTTGGTGTTGGCGGTGCAGGTCTCCTGGATGATCGCCGCCCCCGAGTCGGTGGAGGCACCCTGATCACTCATGCACAACCCGCTGACCACGCTGACGACCTGGTACGTGCCGCTGCCGGACGCCACCAGACGCCACTGCTGGTTGAGCTTGGTACCGTCACCGCACCCCCACTGCTGCAACCGCACCCCGGAGACCGTCGAACCACTCGGCACGTCCACACAGCGCCCACTGTTGACATTGGCGATGGTGTAGACCCCCGAACCGGCCGACCGCAGCGTGAACCGCTGCCAGACATCGGCGGTGCAGCCCCACTGCTGCAGCAACGCACCGTCCACCTTCGAACCGGCCACCACGTCCAGGCACTTACCGCTCTTGGTGACACTGATCTGGTAGGTCCCACCGACCACGGGCACCGCCGCCCGCGCCGGGACCACGAGAACGACCGAGACCACGAGGACAGTGGTGATCAGCAGGACCATGCCCCTGGTGACACGCCGGACCGTTCCGACCATCCGTGCTCCCGGCGACGGGCGTTGTTCGGGGGTGGATCTGCCCTGTTGGGGCGACATCGGCATGACGGCCGTTCTCCCTTCTGCACGCGGACGCGCGGTGGTCAGGGTCAGCGCCAACCGCCGTCACGGCGACAGCTTTGTTAGCGCTAACACCTCTCGTTTCACGTACCGGCCGATGGTGTACGGATGTCGATCAGTGGCCGTACCGCGGAGCTAACACGAGTTAATTGGGGTAGTCAACAAATAAACCTGTGGCCCTCCCGGGCGGATCGGGCTCCGGGGCGGCTCATCTGCGGTTTCATGCGAGGAGCAGGCGCCCCATCCGTGACGGCCTGGGAAACGTTCACGCCCGAGGCCGCTGTCGAAACGCCTCGGCGCCGCGCGAAGTCCGGCATGCCCACGTTCACCCTCGGGTCGCGACGCGCATCCCAACGGTTCGGCGACCGGCTGTGGCAGGACGAATCGGCGCGAGTGGTCGACCTGGTCTCGAAGACCGGCCATCCACGACGGCAAGCCGACTGCAAGCGAACTTCACACAATGACTGGCATGAGAGCCTCCCTCACCGGACACCCCAGCGCGCCCCTCCGGCTTGCCGCCGGCGCGGCCCTCGTACTCCTGACCGTCGCCGGATGCGGTGCCGGCGTTGACACCCGCCGGAACGATCGGCCCGCTCCGGAACGTGTGACCAGCACGGCGACCGCTGAGACCACCGAGACCACCGAGACCGCCGAAACCGCCCCGACCACCGAGCCCACGGAGCCCACCGAGACCGGCGAACCGGCCCAGGCCCAGACGGCCGTGCAGCCGGGTGGGACTCTCGTCGACGGCGGCACCGTCTCGGCCGAACTCACCCGCGCCGGGCAGCGGGACAAGTTCACCCTGGACCTGGGCGGCGCCAGGGAGTTCTATGTCACCGACATGTCCGGCGACGACATCCAGCTCCAGGTGTTCTCCGAGGTCGACGGTAAGCCGGTCGGCCCGTCCGACATCGCTCTCAGCTGGGGCACATCGGTCATCAAATTGACCAAGGCGGGCAAGTACCGGCTTGAGGTCTTCGGGAGCACGAACGTCATCGGCCCGTACAGTCTCAGGATCGCGACGGTGAAGGTCCGCACGTTCCCGGCGACGCTCGGCCTGCAGATCGGCGAGGGCAGCCCGGACGGCGCGGGGCGGCTGGACGTCCCGGGACGCATCGACCGCTTCGAGTTCGACGCGGACGGCGCGTCGGCCATCAAGGTCCTCGGCGGGACCGGGGCGTGCACGGCCATCGAGCTGGAGCTCACCGACGCCGCCGAGAAGAACATCGCCGCCCCACGGCAGCCCGTCCCACTCTGCGGATACGAGTCCGACATCCCGCTCTCCAACGGCGACGGCAGGTACGCGCTCGTGGTCAGATCGGGTACGGCGAAGACCGGAGCCTACTCGTTCCAGATCGCGCGGGCGGGCTGAACGTCGGCCGGGCGTCCGGGGATGCCCCGGCCTTCAGGACGCCGTCCCCGATTCGTTTTCGATCTCCGCGACCCGCATGTCCGGCGCCGGATGACGACGCCGGTGAGGCGTCTCCGAACCTTGACCGGGCTTTCCCAACGTTCGGTGCGGGACCGCCAAAGGTCGACCAGAGATAAGAGTCCTTCAGGCCGGGGAGGGATGTCACGTGCCTGTGCCGGTCCCGGGTCAGGACCGGCTCAGGCTCCCGCGATACTCCAGCCCGCCGATGCCCTCCTGACCCACGAAGTCCAGCGTCGCCGGGCCCTTCAGCGTGAGGGTCATGTCTCCCCCCACGCACTGGTTCCGCTGCCCGCGGGTCAGGTCGAGCACGTTCCCGGCCCTGACCCGGGTCAGCATGACCTGCTGCTCGCACCCGTCGGCCCGCCATATCCCGTCCGACCGGTCACTCATCAGGATGAGCGTGACCGCGACGGTCTCCTTCCGAGCGTCCTGCGAGACGACCTGGCCCGTCCACGTTCCGGCGAAAGCCTCCGGGACTCCGCCTCCCGGCTGGGCCGAGGGCGGTGCCGCCGGCGCCTCAGAAGACGGCGCCGTGGAAGCCGGTGCCTCAGAAGGCGGCGCTTCGGAAGACGATCGTCCGCCTGCGACAGAGCGTGATCCGGAGTCCCCACCGGTGCCGGTGACCACCTCCGGCCTCGCCGAGCCGTCACCGGGTGAGCCGCCGAGCGTTCCTGTGGCGTACAGGACCGCTGCCGTCACGAGCACCGCGACGACGCCGGTGATCGTGATCAGTACGGCGGCGGGCCCCCGCCGCCGTCGGGTCACCGGCTCACCATGCCGCGGCACCGTTTCCCGCACCGCCGTGTCGGAAGGGCCGAGATGACGGGTGGGAGTCGGGCCGTACGCGGATCCGGCCGGCCCCTGTGCCCCAGCCGAACCGGCCGTGATCGGAACCTGATCCGCCCGGTCGCTCCAGTCGGCGGGAAGGTAGGCGGTGGGCACCGGGCCGACGTCGGGAACCGTGACGGTGGGGGCTCCGGAGTCGACCAGGCGGATCATGAGCGCCCGGGCGGAGGGGCGTACCCCGGGGTCCTTGGCCAGACAGACGGCCAGCGTCTCCCGCAGCGGCGATGAGATGTCCGTGAGGTCGGGCTCGGCGTTGAGTATCCGGCCGAAGACCGCGGCAACGGTGTCGCTGCCGAACGGCGGCCGGCCGGTAGCGGCGTAGACCATGGTCGCGGCCCAGGAGAACACGTCGGCCGCGGGCGATCCGTGCACACCGCTGAGCTGCTCGGGAGCCATGTACGGCGGGGTGCCGGACATGGCCGAGGGCATCGTGCTCGCGTCGAGCAACTGGGCGATGCCGAAGTCGACCACCCGTGGGCCGTCCGGGCCGAGCAGCACGTTGGCCGGTTTGAAATCCCGATGGATGACTCCCGCACTGTGGATGGCGGCGAGCGCGGTAGCCGTGGCGACCGCCAGACGATCGAGGTCGCCGCCACGGAGGGGACCCTCGTCACGCACCCGATCCTGCAGTGCGGGACCCGCGATGAACTCGCTCACGACGTAGGGGTCCGGCCGGTCGGTCTCCGCCGCCAACACCCGGGCCGTGCAGAAGGGTGCCACTCGCAGTGCCGACTGCAGCTCCCTGGCCAACCGGCGGCGCGTGGCGGGATCCGAGCCGCTGCGAAGTACTTTGATCGCCACCCGCTCGCCGGACCGGCTCCACCCTTCGTAGACGATCCCCTGCCCGCCCTCGCCCAGACGCCCGACGACCTCGAACTCCCCCAGCAGGCGCGGGTCTCCCGGCTGCAACGGGCCAGCGGGCATCGGCTCCTCCAAGCGGTGATCTCCTCACAGTAGCGATGTGAGACCCGACCCACCATGGTCCTCCATCAGGGCGATGGCCAAGGAAGCCGAATGGTGGAGGCTCGGGCTACTGAAGCTTCACCGAGGCGACCGCGAGACACGGGAGCCACCGTGTTGGCAAGCGATCGAGGCATTGATCTGATCACCCACCGGGCCGCCCATGAACGCTGGACCAAGGTCTGCGACTGAGGATGATCGAGGAAGCCCGCGCGTGGGCATGCGGACCGAAGGTCACGCTTGTATTACCGCAACGAGGTCCCGGATCCCGTAGGAACGGGATCCGGGACCTCGTCGGCGATCAACGACCACCCCTATCGCCTATAAACATGTCCGGCGTAAGCATAACCACGGGGTCCTGTCGTCCAGGTACACGATGTGTAATCCCAGTCGTTTAAGGCTGCGTATCTTGCCGTTTCGGACTGACAGCTCCTTGCCGCCTCGGCCTTAGCCTGTTCCCAGGTGCCTCCGCCGGGCGGGTAGAAGTAGCCAATGAACCGGATCGATGCGGCGTTGGCCGGAGTCGCACCGATTGCGACAGGTCCCAGCAAGGCAGCGCTCAACACTGCTACCAGGCCAATCTTTCTTGCCGTTTTCACTTTTCCGACTCCTGACTTCCTAATCGCTCTTGTGTTGCCTGAACAGCCGGGGAAATTATCTCGAACGGTGGCGATACACTGGGCACACCGAAGCCTTTATCGATGTTACCCATTCCTGTTGCGGCCTCGGGGCGCCGACCTTCGCCTCCTAATCGCCGACCTGGTTGGAGCCGAATAAGTGGCGTCCAGTGAGTGTCTTGCCGAACCTCGCACAGTAGGCGATTTCAGCAAAGATTTACCCCGTCGAAGCGGCGTGGCTCTATGGCCACCCGGCTTCCTATGGTCCCTTGATGCTCCACCCAGGAACATGTTCCGTCCGCGCCGTACGCCCAGATGATTTTCAGGCGCATTCCGTGTCCGCATTGATTCTGTGCGTATGCGGTTTGGGTGATTGTGCCTCTGTTCACCCACCCAGCGACACAGTCCGGCGCGCGCGCCAGGATCTCAACCTGTTCGCTGTCCGGAGCGGGAGGGGGTGTGTCCTGGGCAGCGAAGGCGGGGCCGCCGTGCAGGAGGGTTGCACTTAATCCTGCGCCGATGGACGCCAGGATCACCTTCTTCATCATTGAAACTCCTTCCTATCGTATTGAATTTATAGTGCTCGCGAAAATGCTTCCATAATTAAATATGGCACAACCTTCGAGGGGCCGGGCGAACGGAAATCAAAGGAATCCGAAGATCTCATTCACCTGCGACCTACCGGGCCAGGACTCAGCTACGGAGTGGACGTAGCGCCCACCCGCCCGCAAGCCTTCCACGTACGGCGGCATCTCAGCACGGACGTCCGGTCAGCAGCCCCGATTTCCGAGAAGAACGGGAATATTCATTTCGCCGCACACGCTTCGATTACAGCGATTCGTATAATACGGCTTACAGCCAGTGGGAGCAGGGATCGACCAGGCGCCGACGAATGGTGCGAACACTGCGGAACGAGCCGAAGGCGCCTGGACCATTAATGCAACCACAGTGACCATCGACGCCCCCACCTCCTCTTTGCAGTTTTACGGAAAATCCGCTTGGTCGATGAGTTGCATTCTTAATATATCGACACGGGCAGCGGATCGACATACTGCGCGAAGCTGATTCTCTCTGCACCCATAGCGGTAGGCCGCCTACAACTTCCGCGGTACATGAGCCGGGAGAGACGCGGCATTGTCGATGAGTGTTGAAGGGGGGCAGACCAGGTAGGCCGGAAAGGGTCCTGCCGCGGCTTAGAGGTTCTTTCCTCGAGTGCGAGGTGACGGTTCGGGTTCCTGCGTGGGCGGCAGGTTCGCCGGGACGGATTTCGGCGTCTCAGACTCCGATGTCGTCTCAAGGCCGGCCCGAACGGGCCGGCCTGTCCCGGTGTTGACGCCGACGACCCGGCATGCCTCCTTGTTACTTCAGCCTTGTCGCACGAGTGCAGGTATGCCGCCCGCGAGCGGGCGGCATACCTGCACTCGTGAGCGCGTTCCCGGTCCTTCCGAATCTCGAAGTCCATCGCATCCCCTCAACCGGGGTGTTGCGACGGCCACTGGAACGGAAGCAGGCTCTTCGTCGTCTGGCCGGGTCGTTCGGCTTTTCGGCCTCCTGGGCGGAGGGGGCCACGCTGTCCCACACGTCGCCGGTACCCTGCCCATCAGCGGTACAGGTGACAGAGAACGGGATCTTGTTGGAAGTCTTCTTCACCGGGCCGGCCAGGCGAACCGCGCCCCAGCCACGGGCGTCGCCGGTGGCCTTGATCGACGTGGACAGCCGAACGGTCTTGAGGCCCTTGCCGCCGACCTTGTAGACCTTGGCTCTACTCTTGTCCCCGTCGCTGAAAAATGACAGCGGGTGGACAGGCCGCGCCCTTTTCATGCCAACGTGGACTTTGCCGGGTGCGGCCGGCTCGTAACGGAGGTTGTCGACGCAGGCTGATGATGGTCGGCGATGGCTGCCGGGCTGACTGAACGAGCCGTGAGCGTGTGCTGAACTGTTCGGCATGGAATATCCCCGACTCCTTGAGTGTCTCGCGGCCGACTTCGGCCACCTGCGGGCCGTCGTGCCGACCGACCCCGGCGCGATGGTGCCGAGCTGCCCCGACTGGACCGTCGCCGACCTGACCCGTCACATCGGCGAGGTGTACCTGCATAAGTCTCTGATCATGCGCGCGGGCGCCGAACCCGATCCGTGGCCGCCGAAGGAGCTCGCGGACGAGGAGCCGATCGCGCTGCTCGACCGTGCGTACGCCGGGCTGCTCGACGAGTTCGGCGCCCGCGAGCCGGAGGATCCGGCCATCTCCTGGTACGCCCCGGATCAGACCGTCGGTTTCTGGATCCGGCGGATGGCGCAGGAGACGGTCATCCACCGCATCGACGCCGAGCTCGGCACCGGCCAGCCGGTCACGCCGGTCCCGGCGGACCTCGCCATCGACGGCATCGACGAGCTGCTCAAGGTCTTCGCGGCATACAGCGTCGCCGAGTGGGGCGACTACTTCACCGACATCCTGGCGGGCTCGCCGGGCCGGACATACACGGTGCGGACCGACGGCGCGGCATGGCGGGTGCGGACCGGTCCGGGGCTGTTCGCCGTCGAAGACGGCGCCGGCGACGACGCGGCCGACGTGACCGTGAGCGGTCCGCCGACGGCCGTGCTGCGCTGGATGTGGAACCGGGAGAGTGCCGGCGAGCCGAGCGGCGTGACGGTCGAGGGCGCCCCTGAGGCGGTCGAGGAGCTACGGCGCTGCATCGTCATGGCGACGCAGTGAGGCCGGTCGGTCGGCACGGCGTACTGAGCGACCTGGCCACCTGACTCGGCGGTCCGATCCGCACCCGGCTCAAGCCGATGCGGTACCGCCCAGGCCTCCTGACGCCCTCGTAGCTCACACCAGCCTGATCACCCATCCGGCACACATTTCGTGGAGGGCTCTGCCCGTCCTGCGGGCGAACTGAGAGCGGTCACGTGGAACTCTTGATCGGCGGACAGAAAAGTCGCGGCTGACGGACACCGGTTCCTGGTGGGCGGCCACCAAAAGTCTTGGT